>JBKBKV010000005.1:0-55888 GCA_046294495.1 Dehalococcoidia bacterium
GGGCTGATCGCAGGGTATTTTGGGGGTGTGGTGGATGAACTCATCAGCCGGATGGTGGACATATGGCTTTCCCTCCCATTTATCGTCGTAGCGCTGGCGGCGGTCATCCTTTTCGGGCAGAGTTTTTCGGTAATGATAGGACTGCTGGCTCTGCTGGCGTGGGCCCCCTTCGTGCGTAATGTGCGGGCCGAGGTGATGGTGCTGAAGACCAAGGACTATGTGGCCCTGGCAAAGGTGGCAGGAGCCTCGGTTCCGCGCATCCTCGTAACGCATATCCTGCCGGGCGTCCTGAACACTGTTATCGTTATCGCTACCCTGCGGGTCGGGCAACTGATCCTTTTTGAAGCGATCCTGAGTTTCCTGGGCGCAGGCATCCCACCACCCACCCCGGCGTGGGGGGTTATGGTGGCCGACGGGCGCAACTATGTGCACGACGCCTGGTGGGTCTCCTTCTTTCCCGGCCTCGCCATCTTCCTAGTAGTTATGAGCCTCAACTTCCTTGGCGACTGGGTGCGAGACCGCTTTGACCCACGCCTTCGCCAACTCTAGGAGCGTTAGAACAAGGTGTCAGTAGCCCTATCCGTAGCCCGACGCCTCCCCTTTTTCTACGGGTGGGTGGTGGTGGGGGTTGCAGGCTCCACCATGTTCGTGCGCAACGGCGCTGCCAGCCTTACTCTGGCCGTTTTCGTTTACCCCATCTCCCAGGAGTTAGGCTGGAGCCGCACCCTCATCGCAGGAGCCGCAAGCCTGGGAGGCATCCTGGCGACGGCGGCCTCCCCCTTGGCCGGATGGGCAGTAGACAGATATGGCCCGCGTTTGGTTTTGCTGGCCAGTGTGCTGGTGCTGGGGCTGTCCACCCTCTCCTTGGCGTGGGCCAGCATCCCCCTGGCCTTCTACATCGCCTACGCCACAGGGAGGGTCATCTTCTCTAGCCCCATTCAGATTGGGGCGTCGGTGGCGGTTTCCCAATGGTTCATCCGCCAGAGGGGCAGGGCCAACGCCTTCCTCTTCCTGGCCCACGCCCTAGGGATGGGCCTATTCCCCCTTATCGCGCAAGTGATTATGGAGATGGGTGGTGGTGAGGCGTGGCGACAGGCGTGGCTGGGGCTGGGGGTGCTGGTGTGGGGCGTGGCCCTGGCACCTGTGGCCCTCTTTCTGGTGCGCCGGCCCGAAGACCTGGGAATGCTACCAGATGGGGATAACCGGCAGGCCACAGCAGGGAATAGAAAGACGCCTTCCCCCTCCTCCGAGACCCACTGGGCACTGGGCCAGGCGACCCGCACCCCCGCCTTGTGGCTCCTGGCCCTGGCCGGGGGCCTGCTCTTTTTCGTGCACGCGGGGGTGAATATCCACATAGGGGCCTACCTGCGAGACCGGGGTCTGGCCGCCAGTGTGGCCGCCTTTGCTATAGCCCTAAACGCCGGCTTCACCGGCGGGGGAAGCCTGGTGTGGGGGTTCCTGGCGGAGCGTTTCCCGGTGCGCTGGTTGTATGTAGCAGTGGCGTGCACCATCGCAGCAGCGTCGCTACTTTTTACTACAGTGGACACTGTGCCCAAGGCCTTCTTGGGCACCGCTCTTTTCGGTGCAGGGCTTGCAGGGATGCTGGTGCTCCCTTCAGTTGCCTTTGCCAACTACTTTGGGCGGCGCTCCCTGGGGAGCATCCGAGGCGCAACGGAGCCTTTTGTCTCCGCTGGGCAGGCCATTGGGGCCTTGCTGGCCGGCGCTATCCGCGATGCCACAGGGAGTTACCAAACGGCCTTCCTGGTGTTCGCAGGGGCAGCGCTGGCGGGAGCGGTCCTATTAGCCGTTGCCCGCCCTCCCAGGGCACCTCACCGTGCTTAGCGGTCTGCAAGACCCCCCCTCTTGCCGCTCGGGCTAGGGGGGCTTGCTTGAAGACCCAGTTGTGTTAATGTAATACTGGCTACACACCCAGGTGCACAGGAGGTGCGCGTGTGAAGATTACGGATGTGCGTGCCTTCCAGACCCAGGGCGGCCACGCCAACTGGACCTTTGTAAAGGTGTATACCGACAGCGGCCTCACAGGGGTAGGGGAGGCATCCCTTGAGCGCTTCGACACCATTGTGGTGCGGGCCATAGAAACCTTCCGGGAGTTCCTCATCGGGAAAGACCCTTTCCAGATTGAGTATATCTGGAACACCCTCTCCAAGCAGACCTTCTGGTATGGGGGGCTGGTAACCCTGTGCGCCCTTAGCGGCATTGAACAGGCCCTATGGGACATCAAAGGCAAGGCGCTGGGCGTGCCAGTGTATGAACTGCTGGGCGGAAAGGTGCGGGACAAGGTCAGAGCCTATGCCAACGCGTGGGCCTTTCGGGGAGGCGTGTATCAAGGGCAAGACACCCCCGATACCATCGCCCGAAACGCCCAGGAGATGGTGAGCAAGGGCTTTACCGCTCTGAAGTGGGACCCCTTCCGCAACGCAGGCCAGGTGATCCATAAAGAGGATGAAGAGTTCGCCATCGCCTGCGTGCGCGCCGTGCGTGAGGCGGTGGGGCCCTCGGTAGACCTGCTAATTGAGTGCCACGGGCGCTTCAACATGTGGAGTGCCGTTCGCATGGCCCAGAAGTTGGAGCCTTTTGACCCCTTCTTCTATGAGGAGCCAATCCCCCCGGACAATGTAGATGCCATGGCTGCTGTGGCAGCCGCTATCCGCATACCGATAGCCACCGGTGAGCGCCTCTTCACCCGTTGGGACTTCCGCCCACTATTGGAAAAACACGCCGCCCGCATCATCCAGCCAGACATCTGCCACGCCGGCGGCATTCTGGAACTTAAGAAGATTGCAGCCATGGCAGAGGCCTACTATGTGGCGGTGCAACCCCACAACTCCAATGGCCCCATCTCCACCCTGGCAAGCCTCCACCTGGATGCCTGCATCCCCAACTTCATCATCCAGGAGTTCTTTTACCCCTACTTGGAGCACTACAACGAAATCCTCACCGAACCCCTGATTTATGCCGATGGTTACCTAACCATTCCTACTGCACCGGGGCTTGGTGCCGACATCCGGGAGGAGGCGATCCTCAAGAGGCCCCCTGTTCCCCAGCCACTCCCGGCTCCGTGGATAGGCTCCTACTTCTAAGGGTAGTCAAATATACTTGCCCACCTTGTAGCGCAACCGAGGTTAGCCTCGGTGCCGGCGTGCTGATAGGATAGGGAGCGCAATGCCGTAGAACGGCTAGGCTAGCCTTGACGGCATCCTAGGGACATGGTATCCTGGGGCTACGCCAGGCGCGGGGAAGGCCCGGGAAAGGAGGAGCATGGTTACACTTACTCCAGCCGCAATCGCCCAACTGAAACAGGTTCTCAAAGAGGAAAACGCCGAAGATGCAGCAGTTCGCGTCCTTGTTGTCCCCGCAGGGCACGGTGTGCAGTATATGCTTACCCTGGAGCGTGAAACGAAGTCGGACGACCTCACCCTGGAGCACGACGGCCTGCGCATCGTGGTGGACCAGGACAGCGCCCCCCTCCTGGAAGGGGCGGAGATTGACTATGTGGAAGACTTCCCTCGCGCTGGGTTTGTCATCAGCAACCCCAATTTAGCCCTTGGCGGGTGCGCTTGCGGAGGCCAGTGCGACTGCGGCGGCCATTAGCCCCCCTCCCGCAGAGCAATAGAGCGGCCCCTGGAAATCCAGGGGCCGCCGTCTTTGTAAGGCCTGCCCCTTACGGCTAACAGGCTATCCCGCTACAACACCACGGCTACACTGGCTCGCCTCCTGTTACTCAAGGGTGCACCCTCAATGGGGATTGACGAGGAAATACCAGTGTGCTATACTAATGGCGCAGCGCAAAGGAGAATGCCCCTTGCGGCCCTCCTTGCCTGGTGCCTGGAGGAGTGTGGATTACCCACTCCTCCTTTTGATTTGTGAGGCCCATGCCCCGGGCCGTTGGGTAGGGGCCTGCCGGCCGACGGCTCGGCCGATGTAGAGAGGGACAGTGGCGGGCGAAAGGGGTGCGGGATGTCCTCCAATCACGGTAAAGCCCACCGTCTGAACGGATTTGCCTCCTTGCTGGTGCTTTTGGGCAGCTTCCTACTCGCTGTGCTGGCCCTGCTGGCTATTATGGCAGGGCCTATGATGGCACTCTTCTTCGTGGTGGTGCTCTACACTGGGGTTATGGCGCTTTCCGGCGTGGCGATAGGCAAGGGCGTGTTCGCACTGGTGCAATCCTATCGGGGCGTGGCAAGAAAAGCCCCGCTCCCCGCGCCGGCGCCTATCCCCCAGGCCAGGCCCACGGTGCCTACGCCCGTGGTGGTAACCCTTGTATCCATGCAAGGCTCCTGCGCCAGGAAAATCCAGTATGCGGTAGGAAACATCTTCACCTTTGAGGACGGGGTGGTAACACCCGAAATGTGTGGCCCTGCCCTGCACGGCCTTCGCCCCATCGTGGAGGAGGTGCGTAGCACCCAAGAGCCACGAACAGCACGCCTGCAATGCCCCCTCTCCGGGAGCGTCATGGTCTTTGAGGTGAAGGCGCAGGAGCGCCGTCCGACCCGACGCGCAGCCTAGCCTCTCCACCCTCTCTAGAGCACTCCTCTGTCAACCTGCGACTACGGGGCAGGGAGTTATGTTATGTTATTTATTGGGCCTTGATGCACCCTTAGAATACGCCTAGGGAGGGGGTTATTATGGTTAGTCTCAATGGTATCAGCGCCGAGCGGGTGGTGGATGCCTTCCGCCAATGTGGCGTTACCCACATCGTATGGCTCCCAGACAGCGAGACCGGCTTCCTCTATGAAGCCTTGGTGCAAGAGAAATCCCTTACCCTGGTGCCGGTGGCCCGGGAGGGGGAGAGCATGGCTATCGCCGCCGGCCTGTGGATGGGGGGAAAGGTCCCATTGGTGCTTATCCAGAGCACCGGCTTCTTTGAATCGGGGGACACTATACGGGGGCTGGTGCTAGATGTGGGGCTTCCCGTGGTGCTCTGCATCGGCTACCGTGGCTACGAGCGAGACAAACCACCAACCCAGCGGGCCGACTCGGCAGCCGTTTACCTGGAGCCGGTGCTCCAGGCGTGGGGAATCCCTTATCACCTGGTAGAGAGGGACGAAGATACGGTGCGCATCGTGCAGGCCTTTCGGGAGGCCCAGGAGCGCCAGGGGCCGGTAGCCGTTCTCATGTGCACCGAGTATACAGCGCAGCGGCGCAGGGGGAATGCATGATCGACTCTTTTGAAGCCACGCGCCTGATCCACCAGCACGCCGGGAGCGCCACCGTTATCCCCACCATGACCGCGTTGCGCCTGTGGCGCGCCCTGGGCCTCCGCCAGGAGCGGGACTTCCCACTGGTTGGTGCCATGGGCAAAGCCTCCTCTTTAGGCCTGGGACTGGCCATCGCCCAGCCCCAGCACAAGGTCATCGTCCTGGATGGCGACGGGAGCCTGCTGAATAACCTGGGCACCCTTGTTACCGTTGCCCATATGTCTCCGGCCAACTTCTACCACTTCGTATACCAGGACGGCGTCTACACCACCACCGGGGGCCAGCCCATCCCAGCCGCGGATATTGTGCACTTTGCAGACATAGCCAAAGGGGCGGGCTACCGCGCCGCTTACGACTTCAGCGACTTGGAGGCCTTCGCCAGCGAACTACCAGGCATCCTCACCCAACGGGGGCCAGTCCTAGTTTGCTTGCGGGTGCGCCACCCCCAGAACCTTCCACCTCTGGCGGCTGGCCAGATAGACCGCAGGGCAGCCATCCGTCGGGTGCGCCAGACCCTCACCGGCAAGCCGGCCTAAAGGTTTTCCCCTTGGTAACGCCCCTGGTAGCCCTGGGCCACAGGATGCCCCAGGCGCAGAAACACCATCTGCACCAGGCGGGCGTTGCGCACCACCCGAAACCCCCCAGGGTTGAACACCACCAGAAGAGCCTGGGAGCGTCCGTGATACCCTGCATCCCACACAGCGTTGTGGACACTGACACCGCATCGCAACAGGGTGGAGCGGGGGAATGCCAGCGCCACCAGGTCAAGGGGGAGGTGCACCACTTCGTTGAAGGTTATGAGATAGGCCCCAGGCCCTAGGGTGAGGGCCCCTGTATCGTCAAAGGGCATGGAGGCTGTGGGAGCCAGTTCTCGCTCCTGACCGGCTCCCACAAGGCCTGCGCCCCGAAAGGCCGCTACCTCCCGCAGGGTGAGGTCAAAGCCGTGGGGCTGGAGTTGGGCCTCTAGGTCTACCCACCCATCCACCAGCGGTGGGACGGCGTGGAGGCGCTCCCGAATGGACTCACGCTCCAGCACTGCCCCATCCATCACGGCGACCCCCTACGCAGGCGCAACAGGAGGGCCAGGGCATAGGGCGACAACCCCGGGGCAGGGCGGCGCTCCAATGGGGCGTAGCGCAGGCACTGATAAGCAGGAAGGGTCGCCCGACGGGGCGGCTTCACGGCGCAGGCGTAGGCGTAGATGCAGTAATGAGGAAGGCACACCGTCCAACGAGCAGGCGCTTGACGCACCCTGCACCCCGTTCCCCTGACCGAAACAATTAGGCCAGGATAGGCTCTCACCTATCCTGGCAAATATCCATCGTCTTTGTCAAGCGCAAAACCCTAACTCGCCCCCCTCTTGCCTTGCAGGCGTCGCCAACAATGTAGCAAAACTGGGGCTGGAGCGCCTTCGGCAGCACCATCGGCCACGGGATAGACACCTGCCTAGGGTATCCCCCTACAGGTGGATCACCACCATCTTCTCCTCGGTCATCTCGCGGATGGCGTATTTGGGGCCTTCCTTGCCAAAACCACTCTCCTTCAGCCCCCCATAGGGCATCAAGTCGGCCCGCCACTGAGGACCCCAGTTGATGTGGAGGTTACCCGATTCAACCTCCCGTGCAAAGCGCATGGCCCACTCCAGGTTCTGGGTGAAAATGCCCGCCGAAAGGCCATAAATGGTGTCGTTGGCCAGAGCGATAGCCTCGTCAATGGAGTTGACAGGGGTTAGGGCTACCGCCGGGCCAAACAGTTCCTCGCAGGAGATGCGCATCTTGGGGCTAACATCGGCGACAACGGTGGGCATAACGAAACTGCCGTGCCGTTCGCCCCCGGTTACCAGGCGCGCCCCGCCCTGCACCGCCTCCTGAATCCAGGAGTGCACCCGCACTGCATCCCGCTCCCGCACCAGGGGGCCCATGCGGGTGCTCTCCTTCAATGGGTCGCCCCAGGTGATGGCCTCCACGGCAGGCTTCAGAGCACCCACCAGGTCTGCGTAGATGGGGCGCAAGGGGATAACCCGCTGGGTGCTGATGCACACCTGCCCAGCGTTGCTGTAGCCGGTGGACACGATGCCCTCCACCACCCTCTTTAGGTCGGCGTCGGGCATAATGATGAGGGGGGAGTTGCTCCCAAGTTCCATGGTCACCTTCTTCAGGCCCGCCACCTTGCAGATGCGCTCCCCTACATCCCGGCTGCCCGTGAAGGTGATTTTGCGGACGCGACGGTCGGTGCAGAGGGCCTCTCCTATCTGGCCCCCAGGCCCGGTGAGGCACTGGACAGCCTCCGGGGGCAGGCCCGCCTCCAGGAGCACCTCCGTCAACTTCAGGGCAGAGATAGGGGTATCCGAGGCGGGCTTGATGATAACGCTGTTGCCCGCAGCCAGGGCTGGCCCCACCTTGTGGCAAACCAGGTTAAGGGGGAAGTTGAAGGGGCTGATGGCCACCACCACCCCACAGGGGACGCGAATGGTGAACCCGAAACGGTTCCCCGCCCCTGGGGAGCCGTCCAGTGGCACCACCTCCCCACCGATGCGCTTGGCCTCTTCAGCCGAAACGGTGACGGTTTGGACGGCCCGGCTCACCTCAAATCTGCTTTCGGCAATAGCCTTCCCCTCCTCAAGGGTAATGGTGCGGGCGAAGTCTTCGGCACGGGCCTCTATCAGGTCGGCTGCCTTCTTCAGGATGCGGTAGCGCTCGTAGCCCGACAGTTTGCGCATGGCCTGGGCACCCCGCACCGCTGAGGTGATGGCCCTGTCCACATCCTCCAGGTCCGCCTTGGGAACCGTGTCTACCACCCGCCCGTCGTAGGGGTAGAGGATGGGCATAGTCTGGGGCTTATCTATCCACTCGCCGGCCACATACATGCGCATAACCTGTCCCTCCTTCCAGACTATTGTATATATCCTTACCCTTTCATTGCCTGCTCCGCCAGCATGCGCCGGGTAACAGAGCCAATCTCCCCGGGTGTAGGGATGATCCAGCATCCCGCCTTCCGCAGAGCCTCTACCTTCGCCTCGGCAGTAGCCGCTTTGCCGGTGATGATAGCCCCCGCATGCCCCATACGCTTCCCAGGGGGCGCGGTGGCCCCCACCACGAAGGCGGCCACAGGCTTCCCCATCTCCCTTTGGATGAACTCTGCCGCCTCCTGCTCCTTTGTCCCTCCAATCTCCCCGATGAGCACCACCGCCTCGGTCTCGGGGTCATCGTTGAACATGCGGAGAACATCCACAAAGGAGGTGCCGCTGATGGGGTCGCCACCTATGCCGACGCAAGTGGACTGGCCAATGCCCAGGCTGGTCAACTGCATCACCGCTTCATAGGTCAGTGTGCCGGAGCGGGAGACCACCCCCACTTTCCCCGGCCGGTGGATAGGCCCAGGCATAATGCCCACCTTGGTGCGGGTGCGAGGAGTGATAAGCCCTGGGCAGTTGGGGCCGATAAGGCGCACCCCTTTGCCTTCCAGCCAGCGCACCACCCTTACCATGTCCATCACAGGGATACCTTCGGTGATGCACACGATCAAGCGCACCCCCGCCTCTGCCGCCTCCGCAATAGCATCAGTCGCGAAGGGGGCGGGCACAAAGATAAGGGAGGTATTGGCCCCCGTCTGGCGAACGGCCTCCTCTACGCTATTGAAAACAGGCACCGTCTCTTTGAAGAAGGTCCCCCCACGGCCTGGGGTAACGCCCGCTACCACCTTCGTGCCATACTCCATACACCGCTCGGCGTGGAACCCCCCTTCTCGCCCCGTGATGCCCTGCACAACAACGCGGGTCGTTTCGTCAACCAGGATGGCCACGAACACCTCCCGAGTTATGGTAATAAGGGAAAGGTGAACCCCCCTGGGGCATGGTGATAGTTTCGCTCAAAAGCCACGGCCGAGGGGCACCTCCCGTTGGTAGAGCGCACAAAGTCGGCATAGCCCACCTCTGCGTGTAGAGGCCACACGGGAGGTCTACCCCTTCGCTGCAAGGGTCTCCGCCGCCTCCTGCAGGGTCTCCACAAAGGTTACCGGGAGGCCCGTGTTCCGCAGGATGGCGCGCCCCTCCTCCACATTGGTGCCCAGCATACGCACCACCATAGGTGGACAATAGCCCTTCTGCTGCACGGCTCCCACGATGCCCCGTGCCGCCACATCGCACCGCAGGATTCCCCCGAAGATGTTCACCAGGATGCGCCGCACTCGTGGGTCGTCTAGAATAATGATGAAGGCCTGTCGAACCTTCTCCTCGCTGGCCCCACCTCCCACATCAAGGAAGTTGGCAGGCCGAGCACCCGCACGGCTCACCATATCCAGGGTAGCCATAGCCAGGCCCGCCCCGTTCACCAGACACCCCACATCCCCATCTAGGCGCACATAAGCGATATCGGCGTCGGCCGCCAGGGCCTCCAAAGGATCCTCCTGCTCCCGGTCGCGCAGGGCTGCCAGGTCCGGGTGGCGAAAGAGGGCATCGTCGTCCAGGTTAACCTTGGCATCCACCGCCAGCAGGCGCCCGTCGGTTGTAACGGCCAGGGGATTGATTTCCGCCAGAGAGCAGTCCTTTTCCACGAAGAGGCGATAGAGGCCCGCGGCCATATCGGCGAAGGGGCGCACCAGAGAAGGGGAGAGGTGCAAGGCGTAGGCCATCTTACGCCCCTGGAAAGGCAAAAGCCCCAGGACAGGGTCTGGGGCAACGCGGACGATTTTCTCTGGGGAACGCTGGGCTACCTCTTCTATCTCCACACCCCCCTCTGCGCTGGCGATGACCACCGGCCCCCTCGCCGCTGCGTCCAGCACCACCGCCAGGTAAAGTTCCTGGGCGATGTCCACCGCCTCGGCCACCAGCACCTTCTGCACCGGCACCCCCTCCGGCCCGGTCTGGTAGGTAACCAGGCGATGCCCCAGCAAGGCGGCCACCGCCTCGCGCGCCTCCTGGGGAGTGCTAACCAGGCGAATGCCCCCCGCCTTACCACGCCCCCCAGCGTGCACCTGCGCCTTGACCACCATGCGCCCCCCCAGCGAACGGGCGATGCGCTCTGCCTCCTCGGGCGTGCTGGCTACCTCCCCTCGGGGGACGGGGATACCATACTGGGCTAGAAGGGCTTTGCCCTGGAATTCGTGCAACTTCATAGCGCTTGAACCCCGTAAAGAAGAGTGGCCCACTACAGAGGCGTTATCAAAGCCAGTATAGCACGGGGCGTTGCCCTCGCCCCTTGGGTATACGGGTATAATAGGCTCAAATGCTTCAGGAGGCAGGGATGCAAGCGGCCATATTCTACGGGCCACACCAGCCCCTAACTATTGGGGAAACCCTTATTGACCGTCCCTTGCCCCACGAAGTGCTGGTGCGCACCGCGGCTACAGGGGTATGCCACAGCGACCTGCACTTTGTTGAGGGGCTTTACCCCTTGCAAACGCCCGCCGTGCTGGGGCACGAGGCAGCCGGGGTGGTAGAGGCGGTGGGGGAACAGGTTACTTATGTGCGCCCCGGCGACCATGTCATCGCCTGTCTCTCGGTCTTCTGCGGTTCCTGCGAGAAATGCCTGACGGGGCACCCTAACCTGTGCCTCCAGCGCCCCAACCGTGCCCCCACCGATCCCCCCCGCCTGCGCCTTCCCAACGGCACCCCCATTACCCAGTTCGCCCTTATCTCCAGTTACGCCGAGAAGATGCTCCTCCACGAGAACACGGTGGTAAAGATCGACCCTACCCTGCCTCTGGACAGGATGGCCCTGCTAGGATGCGGGGTTATTACGGGTGTAGGGGCTGTCCTCAACACAGCCAAGGTGGAGCCGGGCTCTACGGTGGCGGTGTTTGGGCTTGGGGGTGTAGGGCTGGCGGTGGTGCAAGGGGCGCGCATCGCAGGGGCGCGGCGCATCATCGCCGTTGACACGGTGGAGCGCAAACTGGGTATGGCCCTGGAACTGGGAGCAACGGATGTGGTGGACGCCTCCTCTCGGGACCCGGTGCAGGCCATCATAGATATAACAGGTGGGGGCGTGGACTATTCCTTTGAGGCCATTGGGCTGAAGGTAACGGCGGAGCAGGCCTTCAACTGCCTGGCCCCGGGGGGCACCGCCACCATTATCGGGATGATCCCCGTTGGACAGAAGGTAGAACTGGAGGGGCGCCAGTTCCTGCGGGAGCGCAAAATCCAGGGGAGCAGCATGGGCTCCAATCGCTTCCGGGTGGACATCCCCCGCTACATTGAGTTCTACCGCCAGGGGCGCCTGCGCCTGGACGAGATGGTTACTCGTCGGGGCAAGTTGGAGGATGTGAACGAGGCGTTCCGCGCCATGAAAGCCGGGGAGGTGGCGCGCACCGTGCTGGTGTTTGAGTAGCCCTCGGTTGTGGCGGAGGGGGTGGGATTCGAACCCACGTCCCTGCCCTTCAGCAGGGATGCGGTTTTCAAGACCGCTGCCTTCAGCCGCTCAGCCACCCCTCCGCAAGTAGAGCTCGCACACTGGCCTTCCTATCGGTTGCCAACATCCCTTCGGAGCACCGCCCCACCTCCCTCGATGGACGGCTCCGCATAGCCTGGAAAAGCCAGCAACAGCATCTTCCTGAAGCCCAGTAAGGATATACCCACTGGGCAGTAGCGATCGCCCATCGCCTGACGGCCCTCTCAGGATCCGACTTCGCCTTTGCCCTCGTGGGGTCCTACAGTCCTGGGGGACTGCGGGGTCTTTCCCACCGGGCCCGGAGGCGCACCTTACTGGCTCATCCCCCTCCCAGTGAACCTTCGGCCCTCCTCCGCCACCTCAGCGCCCCCTCGGCAGGCGATGATCCTTACACCATCCCGTATCTTCTGCACTACCTCCTCCCTTGTGGCCGCCTCCAGAAAGGCGATGCCGGCGGCCCGACAGGCCCTGAAGACCCGCTCCCGGGCGGCCTGCATCTCGGGTGGATACGGGGGGTCATGCCTTTCCGGGAAACCCAGTGACATGCCCATGTCTCCCGGTCCCCACTCGGCAAAGGCTATGCCCGGCACCCGTACGCTCTCTTCCGCCCTCTCCAGTGCCCACCGGTTCTCTATCTTCAGACCCAGCAGGAGTTCACCCTTAGGATTTAGGGGCCATGGGTCCGCTTTCTCCAGGTATTCTGGGACGCTGACACCCCATATGGCCGCGGCAGGCCCCTGGCCACCGAAGCCCCGCCGGCCTTCGCCAAGCCCCTCCCCCACCCCCTGGCGGTGGAAGGGATAGCGGCATGCCTCCACGAAGGCCCTAACCGCCTCGGGCGACTGGGCGTGGCATAGGAGGATGCCGTGCACTCCCCGGTCCAGCACCTGCTGGAACTGCCAGGCGTTGTATCTAACCTCCTCCAGAGTTCTGCCCGTGGCCGGCACGGTTACGATGACGGCAGGCGTCCTGTAACCGCTTCTGGTTGGGCCGCCATCTACCAGCCCACGCATGAACTGGGACAAAGCCCCCAAGTCGAAGGGCCCGTGCTCCATGTCTAGGATCAGCACGTCGGCCCAGGTCTGGGCAGCCTCCTTCCCCCCTTCGTAAGTAACCTGCCCCACCCCGGTGTAGTAGACAGGCTGCCCCCCCTCCAGCAGCGCTATGGCACGATTAACCCTCTTACCCAATTAGACCCCTCCCCGACTGTTACTACTCCTAACCTCTGGCTCCTCTCTTACCAGTTGGTGAAAGCCCCATCTCTCCGCCGTAACAGTGGAGCGAAGACGGGCCGATAGTCCCGGCTATACTTCAAAGCCGCCTCCTCCACAAACTCTATGCCCAGCCCTGGCTTCTCTGGCTTTAGAACATAGCCGTCCTCCCAGGGGACCTGAACAGGGAAGACATCGGGAAGGATGGTCATAGGCTTGACGGGCAGTTCCAGCACGCCGACATTGGTAGCGGACAGGCACAGGTGGGCACACGCTGCCGTGCTCACTGGCCCCAGAGGATTGTGAGGCACGATGTCTATATAGTGGGTCTCGCACCAATGGGTAACCTTTAGTGCCTCGGTAATGCCCCCAACGATGCAAAGGTCAATGCGGGCATACTGCACCAGTTCCTCTTCAACTACTTGGCGGAAGCCCCATTTGCTGGCCCACTGCTCCCCGGCGGCTATGGGCACCGAGACCTGGCGGGCCAGGGTGCGGTAACTCTCCGGGTTCTCCGAACGGAGAGGATCCTCCACGAAGAAAGGCCTGAAGGGCTCCAGTTCCCGGCAAAGCCTGATGGAGAAGGGGGTGTCCAGACGGGTGTGCACATCCAGGCAAATCTCCACCTGGTCTCCCACCTCCTCGCGCACGGCGGCTACCTGCTGAACCGCCTCGCGCACCGCCTCTGAAGGCTCCAAGACACCGTCAGGTTTGAAGGGAAGGCCCCACCGCACGAACTTCCACCCATCGGCCACTGTCTGGCGGCAACTCTCCAGTAGCGCGGGCAGGTCACCCTCCCGGTTGTGAGGGTAGCACACCACCTTGTCCCGCACGGGGCCGCCCAGGAGTTTGTAAACCGGCAAGCCAAGGGCTTTCCCCTTGATGTCCCAAAGGGCGATGTCAATGGCGCTAATGGCACTACACACAACCCGGTCGGCGGGGAAGAAGCACCTCCGAAACATCCACTGCCACAGTCGCTCGGTGCTTAGAGGGTCCTCCCCCTTTATCAGTTCCGCCAGGTGATAGACGGCCTGTTCTATGGAACGGCCCCAGTATTGGATACCGGCCTCCCCCACCCCGTAGACGCCCTCGTCCGTCTCCACTTTCACAAAGAAGAAGTTCCTGCCAGCCGTTATGGGAAATGCCTTCACCCCGGTTATCTTCATGTGGCTCCTCCCTTTGAGTTTCCCGTCTCTGTTGAAGTCCTCACCTGGAACCTCGCAACCTTGTCAAGCGCAACGGCCCCTCCTCAGCATGCACCCCCCCTGAAACCGACGCTGGCCCCTAACCTAGGGCAATGGACCTTTTGCACCATAGAATAACAACAAAAGGACAAAGATGCAAGGTATCGTGCACATTGAGCACATGTAAGACAGTTGCGGGGTCTCCTCTGGATGGCATCCCTAAGATACTCCAAGGGATGCGCCAGCCCAGGGCCTGGTGAGGCATAACGGCGTCGTAAGTGCACAGGCCACGCCAGGGGAGGGGGTCTTGGGGCGCTCACGGAGTAGAGTGATGACCTCCCGCCACTGCCTCCTCTGGCAAGCCCCACAAATACCCCCAGGGTTAGGGGCAGATGGCAAGGGCACGCTACAAAGCCCACCGCCAGGTGGGCCTATCCAGCAACGCGCCTCAACTACCCCCTACCCTATACAACAGGTCATCACCGAGATGTCCCGGGTGAAGGCCTGGGCCGCCAGTTTAATCCCCTCGCTCAATGTGGGGAAGACAAAAACGGTGTCGACCAGGTCTTCCACCTTCATCCTCTGTTGGACGGCCAGGGTGCCTGCGTGGATAAGGTCAGCCGCATAGGGAGCCACGATATGGATCCCCACAATCTGGTGACCCCGCGGGTTGACCACCATCTTGATGAGGCCTCGGTCCTCCTTGACCACCTTCGCCTTGGGGACCTGCTCTAGACGGACTGTCCGACAGGCGCAGACCCCTTCCCTCCTCATCAACTCCGTCTCGGTGAGGCCCACAGAGGCCACTTGGGGGTTGGTAAAGACGGCGTGGGGCACCGCATCGTAGTTGACGGCCTTATGAGAGCCAGTTAGGGCGTTCTCCGCGGCCAGGGCCCCCTCTTTGGCCGCCACTGTCTCCAGAGCCATCTTCCCGACACAGTCGCCAGCGGCGTAGATGGAAGGAATGCTTGTCTGGAACCACTCATTGACTTCAACAAAGCCACCCTTACCGGTCTTGACTCCTACCCTTTCCAGCCCCAGATCCGCGGTGTTGGCCTGAATGCCAGCGGCCAGCAGTATATTCTCTGCCTCCAGGGTCTTCTCCCGTGGTGTGAAGGAGCGCCGGCGCTTGGCCCCTCCGCCCCCTTGGATAACTACCCTCTGCTTACCATCCCCCTCTTCCACCCGCTCCACCGTTATCCCCAAGTGGAAGCGGATGCCCTCCGCCTCCAGACACCGCTGGAGTTCTGCAGCCACCTCTGGTTCGTGGCGCGGCAGGATCTGGTCCATGGCCTCCAGCACCGTCACCTCCGAGCCGAAGTGGGTAAACATTTGGGCAAACTCCAATCCCAGCGGCCCCGCCCCAATGACGATGAGGCTCCTGGGCAACCGCTTCAGAGCCAGGGCGGTAACATTGGTTAGGTAGCGCCCCGGCTCCAGGCCCGGGATCGGAAGGGGTCTTGTGGAAGCGCCCACAGCGATGAGGATACGGGAGGCACTCACCACATCACCGTTCACCGCTACCTCTGTTGGGGAGAGAAAACGGGCCTTACCTTCGCGATAGGCCACCCCCTTCAGGCTCTCCAGCACCTTTTTATAGTTGCTGTAGCGTAGAGCAGCCACCAGTTCATCCTTCTCGGTCAGGGCAGCCAGGAAGTCGGCTTTGAACTGGTGACCGTCCTGGAGCGCTCGAAAGCGAGGGCGGGCCGGGTAATAAGCCCCGTCCCCCACTGTTAACATATACTTGGAAGGGACACAGCCCACATTGACACAGGTGCCACCCATGGGCAGGCCCGAGTTGACTATCAGGGCACTGGCTCCCAGGTCCGCAGCCTTGGTGGCGGCGGCAAAGGCCGCTGCCCCGCCCCCAATGATGAGCAGGTCATAGACTTTCTGCAAACTGGACATCGCTCCTCCTCTCCTTCCGCTTATTTACCATTTGCCCGGCCCTAGCTTCTTTTCCCTATACACACCCTAACAGCACCCACGGCCGGATCAGGGCACCCGCCAGGGCTTCTCCCCCCTGCTTTTTGCATCGCGGCCAGGTGAGGCTGAGGCCGTAGGCTTCATCGGGCCTGCGACACCGGGGACGGCCTTCTCGTATAATAATGCCAGGGCTGGTGCTCCGTGTCTGTCTCGTGGGTTACAGAAGGGAGTGTCGAGGGTGTCATGGCTAGCAACCAGCAACAAAAAGCCTCCACTGGCTTCCCCCCACCACCCCTTAGATCAGACATCATAGACATCACTTTGGCATTACAGGGGCTAGGCAGTGCACAGATGGAAGCAATCCTGGCGATGATGGAGTATCGCGCTTATTCGTCGGGGGCCTGTATTTTCCAGTTCGGGGAGCCTCACAGGGGTATTTACCTGGTCAAAAAAGGTCTCGTGGAAGAGTTCCGCTTGACCGAGAGCGGCACCAGATTGCCCATTGATAGGGCAGGCCCTGGGGAACTGTTCGCCCTCTCTTCCCTGGAAGGAAACTATTGCTGTTCGGCTGAAGCCGTAAATGACAGTGTTATCGGTTGGCTGTCTTTCCAAAAGTTAGAAGATATCTGCGGAAAATACCCGAGGTTTGCTATGAATTTGGTTAGGATCCTCACGAAACGCCTGGGAGAGGTGGAGGAGAGGCTAGAGGACCTGGCCCTGAAGACCCTGCGAGCCCGTGTCGCCAGCGCCCTGCTACAACTCTACGCCGTCCAAGGCCCCTCTCTAAAGCCGATAACCCACGAGGCCCTCAGCGAGTGGGCGGTCAGCAGCAGGCCAAAAGTGAGCATGGTATTAGAGGAAGCGCAAAGGGCAGGCCTTATACAACTGTCGCGGGGCGAAATCCAGATCGTGAACCCCGCGGGCCTGCAGGAGTGGGCTAAACTGTAGCCCATATCCCCCAAAAGGCTCCTCACCAGCCCCCTGCAGTGGCCAAACGCACGCCTAGCCAGCCGCACCCTGGCAAACACCGACCCTACCTTCCCCCCAACACCTCCTTCACCACCCGTATAATGCGAGATGCATTGGGCACATAAAGGTCCTCCAGGGGGCGGCTGTAGGGGACGGGCGTGTGGGGAGGGGTTACCTTGCGGGGCGGAGCGTCCAGGTAGTCAAAGGCCTCTTCGGCCACCATCGCTTCTATCTCCGAGGCGACGCTACAGCGGGGGTTGTCCTCGTCCACAACCACGATGCGGTGTGTCTTCCGCACCGATTCCAGCACCGTGTCGTAATCAAGGGGCGCCACGCTTAGCAGGTCTATCACCTCGGCGTCCACCCCCTCCTTCGCCAGCGCCTCCGCAGCCCCCATACACTCCCAGGTCATCAGGGCGATGCCCACCAGGGTGATATCTTTCCCCTCCTTCAAAACCCGCGCCTTGCCTATGGGGAGGGTGTAAGGTTCCTCCGGCACCGGCCCCAGACGCCCGTAGAGTTTCTTGTGCTCAAATACGATAACCGGGTCATCGTCTCGTATAGCCGAAATCAGGAGGCCCTTGCCCGTGTAGGGGTCAGAGGGGACGACACCCTTGAGGCCGGGGAAGTGGGCGAAGATGCTGTAGAAGGACTCGCTGTGTTGGGCGGCCGAGCCAACCCCGGCCCCGATACGGGTGATGATGGTAACGGGCACCTTCACCTGCCCCCCATACATGTAGCGCATCTTGGCGGCATTGTTGATAATCTGATCCAGGCACACGCCGGCGAAGTCCACAAACATCAACTCCACCACAGGGCGCATGCCCACGCTGGCGGCACCGATACCCGCACCGATGAACCCCGCCTCGCTGATGGGGGTGTCCCGCACCCGCTCGGGGCCAAACTGGGTGATGAGGCCCTTGGTGACCCGAAAAGGGCCCCCCCAGGCGTCCACAATGCCCAGGTGGGCGCGCCCGGCCCCCCCGGCGATGTCCTCCCCCATGATGAACACCGTGGGATCGCGCTCCATCTCCTGGCGCAGGGCCTCGTTGAGAGCCTCCCGAAAACGCAGTCCACGAGTGGCCATACCCCTCCCCTTGACTCAGCGGTCAAGTCCATGTTATAACAACCGCGGACAGTGAGGGGAAGCCTATGCGGCATTTGTATCGATTCTTTAAACCCCACGACCCAAAGGCGTGGGTAGGCAAGGGCTTCGCCCTGACAGGCCTGGGGCGCCACCAGGAGGCGGTGGAGTGGCTATGCCGGGCGTGGAAGGCCAGAGAGCGCCTGCCCGACAAAGGGGCCTCGGTAGAGAAGACCCTAAGGCACCTTGGAGTTACCCCCGACCGCTGCCAGTAGACACACTGTAGCACGCGCCCCATCCCCCGTGGCATCATGGAAGGAAAGCGCCGCGCAAGGGGAAAGCTATGCCCGTTGACCCTGTATCCCTGGAGGTGTTCCGCAACCTATTCGCCTCGGTGGCCGAGGAGATGGGCGTTGCCCTGGGGCGCACCGCCTTCTCCCCCAACATCAAGGAGCGGAAGGACTACTCCTGCGCCCTCTTTGATCCCCAGGGCAACATGGTGGCCCAGGCCGCCCACATCCCGGTCCACCTGGGCTCCATGCCCGCCTCGGTGCAGGCGGCTATCGCCCACTTCACCTTCGCCACAGGGGATATCGTAATCCTCAACGACCCCTATATGGGAGGCACCCACCTGAACGATGTAACCCTGGTGGCCCCCGTCTTTGTGGGGGAGACGCTGGTGGGGTTCGTGGGCAACCGTGGACACCACGCCGATATCGGGGGGATGACCCCCGGCTCCCTCCCACTCTCCACCGACCTATACCAGGAGGGTTTCATCTTCCCTCCCCTGAAACTGGCCAAGGGGGGCGTCCTCAACGAGGAGGTCATAACCCTGTTCTGCCGCAACTCCCGCACCCCCGAAGAGCGCAAGGGCGACCTGGCGGCCCAAGTCGCCGCATGCCGCACAGGGGAACGCCGTCTGCAAGACCTGGTGCACCGCTATGGGTGGGAGACGGTGCGGGAGCATATGTCCGCCCTGCTGGACTACGCCGAGCGCCTTACTCGCGCCGCCATCCGCTCTATGCCAAAAGGCTCCTACTCCTTCCGGGATTATATGGACGACGACGGCCTAACCAACGAGCCGGTGCCCATCCAGGTAACGGTGCGCATCCTGGAGGACTCCATAGAGTTTGACTGGACGGGGACCAGCCCCCAGCGTCTGGGGTGCACCAACACGCCCCTGGCGGTGGCGGTGTCGGCGGTGCTTTATGTGATGCGGTGTATCCTGGGGGAGCAGGTGCCCGCCAACCAAGGCATCCTGCGTGCCGTGCGCATCATCGCCCCCGAGGGGACGCTGGTGAACCCTCACCCTCCCGCCGCCGTGGCCGGGGGCAATGTGGAGACCTCCCAACGCCTAGTGGATGTGCTGCTGGGAGCACTGGCCCAGGCCCTACCACACCTTATCCCCGCCGCCAGCCAGGGCACCATGAACAATGTCCTGGTAGGCGGGCACGACCCCATCCGTAACAAGACCTTCGCCTACTACGAGACCATCGCCGGGGGTATGGGCGCCAGCCCCACCAAAGACGGCCTCTCGGCCGTCCATACCCATATGACCAACACCATGAACACCCCCGTAGAGGCCCTGGAGATGGTGTATCCCCTACGGGTGCGCCGCTACACCATCCGCCGAGGCTCCGGGGGGCAAGGCAAATACCGGGGCGGGGATGGCATCATCCGCGATCTGGAGTTCCTGGCCCCCGCCACGGTAACGGTGCTGTCGGAACGGCGGCGTTCCCGTCCCTGGGGTTTGCAGGGAGGCGAGCCTGGTCAGCCGGGGGAGAACATCCTCCTGAAGGGAGGGATAGAGGAGGTGCGTCTGCCTCCCAAGGTTACCCTTCGGGTAGATACTGGGGATTTGGTGAGCATCCGCACACCAGGAGGTGGCGGATGGGGCAAAGCAGACACCCCACCCACAGACCAGCGAGGTGAAAGATGACCACCAGCCGCATACGCACTGTTACCGTCCGCTCCCTTACCAACTATCGGGTCGAGGTAACCGCCCGGGGCCACACCTTCCTGGGGGATGAGCCTCCCCCCGAAGGGGAGGATGCAGGCCCCTCCCCTTACGAGTTCCTGCTGGCCTCCCTGGGCACCTGAACGGTAATCACGCTCCTCATGTATATGAGGAGGAAAGGGTGGGCGGTAAACTCCATTACCGCCATCGTGTCCCACCAGCGGGTGCCCGCCAACCAGAAGCCACCACAGGAAGGCCCCCAATCCCTAGAAGACCTGATCCGCCTGGAGGTTACCGTCCACGGGAACCTGGACGAGGAGCAGAAGGCCCGCCTCACGGAGATTATGGGGCGGTGCCCCGTGCACCGCACCCTCTCCCGCCCACCTCGCTTTGAGGAGACCCTGGAGGTTGTCCCCTAACCCCTCTTGTCAGGGAGCGCTACTGCCCCTTGAAGGCTGGCTGGCGCTTCTCCAGGAAGGCCGCCACCGCTTCCCGATGGTCGTCGGTCAGGAAGGTGATGCCCTCCAGGGAGAGGGAGGTATCCAGCACCAGGTTCATATATTCCTTGACGATCTTGTTTACCGAATACTTGGTCCACTTGATGGCCTTGGTAGGCCCCTTGGCCAAGCGTGTAGCGAACTTGATAGCCTCGTCCAGGGCTTGCCCCTCTGGCACCACCTTATTGATAAGCCCGATGCGCTCCGCCTCCTCCGCCGACATCAGGTCGCCGGTCATCAGATACTGTTTAGCCCGCGCAACGCCACACAGGAGTGGCCAGATAACCGCTCCACCATCCCCAGCCACCAAACCCACCCGCACATGTGGGTCGCCGATGCGGGCGTTGCGGGCGGCGAAGATGACATCGCAGAAGAGGGCGAGGGTAGCACCTAGCCCCACAGCATCGCCGTTGACGGCGGCGATAATAGGGGCCTCCACCTCCAGCATGTTACGAATGAGGTGGCGCCCGCCTCTGGTAGGGGCGATGCCCCGCACCGGGTCAAAGCCCCGCTCCCGCATGCCCTGAATATCCCCCCCGGCGCAGAAGGCCCTCCCAGCCCCTGTTAACACAATGGCGCGCACATCTGGGTCCCTGTCCAGGTCAACCCATATATCCTCTACCTCTAGATGCATAGCCGGGTGGATGGCGTTGAGGCGGTCTGGGCGGTTCAGGGTAACAATGGCCAGGCCGTCCTGTTTCTCCACCTTCAGGAACTGGTAGCGGCTGTAGTCAGGCATACCCACCTCCTTCGCCTTTTGCGCCTCTGAAGTGCCGCCTCAAGGATACCACATGTCGCCCTAGCGGACATACTACAAGTGCGGGCGCCTAAGGCGCCCACGGATTTCCTGCTCCAGGGCATAACCCACCCGCAGGACAGTGGGTTCAGCAAGGGGAGCACCCACAATTTGCAGGCCAATGGGAAGGCCTTCGTGGCTGTAAGCACAAGGCACCGAGAGGGCGGGCACGCCTGTGAGATTGAAAGGGCTGACGAAGCGGGTGAGAGCCGTGCGCACTTCCACCGAGCGCCCCCCAACGCTTACCCGCTCTGCCCCAATGGGTGGGGCAGTAATGGGGCAGGTGGGAAGCAGGAGTGCATCCACCCTCCGAAGAACATCTAGAAGGCTCTGGAGAGCCTTGCGCCGCACCTGCTGAGCTTTCAGGTAAAGGGTGCCAGGGAGGGCCATCCCAGCCAGAAGACGCACCAGCACATCCTCACCGTAGTCTTGGGGGCGCTCCCTAACCCAGCGCTCGTGCACTGCCGAAGCCTCGGCCATAAGGATGGCTATGTGGGCACCGGGCACATCTTCCACCCCTGGCCAGGAGACCTCCTCTATCCTTGCCCCAAGCCCTTCTAGAGCGTGGACAGCGTCCCTAAAGGCCTGGTCCACTTCTGTGTCCACTAATGTGAAGATGCCCTCCGTGAGCACACCCAACACTATCCCCTTTACGCCCTTGTCCAGGCCCCGCAGGTAAGGGGCCGACGGCGAGGGGTCCGAGCCCGGGTCGGCTGGGTCGTGCCCAGCGATAACGCTCAGGAGCAGCGCAACATCTTCTACTGTGCGCGCCATAGGGCCTACATGGTCCATTGACCACGCCAGGGGGAACACTCCCCGTCGGCTCACACGCCCGTAAGTGGGCTTGAGGCCAACAATACCACAAAGGGCCGCCGGGATGCGGATAGAACCTCCTGTGTCAGTGCCTAGAGAAATGGGGAACAGGCCGGCGGCCAGGCCTGCCCCCGACCCTCCGGAAGAGCCGCCAGGGATACGGGAGGTGTCCCAAGGGTTACGGGTGGCTCCGTAGTGGGGGTTGGTGGTGGTAATACCGTAGGCGAACTCGTGGAGGTTCAGTTTGCCCAGGAGAATAGCCCCAGCCCCCTTCAGGCGCTGGACCACAGGGGCATCCTCCTTTGGGACACGGCCCTGCAGGATACGGCTCCCGACAGTAGTCGGCAGGCCAGCCGTGTCAAAGATGTCCTTTAGGGCGACAGGGACACCGTGCAGAGGGCCCCGCCACGCCCCCTGCCGCGCCTCCTCCTCCAGACGGCGTGCCTCTTGGAGGGCTTCTTCAGGGTATAGGGCAATGTAGGCATTCAGGGCATCGTTCAGGTTCTGCCCTCGCTCCAGCAAGGCGCGAGTCACTTCAACCGGGGAAAGGCGCTTGCGCCTTATAAGGCGGGCTGCCTCCCGCGCCGAAAGCCAGCACACTTCGTCCGCGGTTGCTAGTGAGCGCACAGAACACCTGCCTCTATGGGTGGTCTACTGGCCTGCACCGTTACCAGCAGCCCCCCCAAGTAGCGCTCCACCCTAGACAGCGTGAAGCCCGCCTCCTTCACCAGGGCTATTGTATCCCGGTCCAGGTGGCATCCCCCGGCCAGGTGCTTCCAGAGGGGCGTGGCGGCGCTCTGGAGCCAGGCGAGGGAACCCTTTGGATAGCGCACATGCTCCAGGGCCACTAGCAATCCCCCAGGACGCAGCACCCGATACACTTCCCTCAGCCCGTGCAAAGGGTCAGGAACCGTGCAGAAGACAAGTTGGGCTACAACCAGGTCAAAAATCCCGTCAGGGAAAGGGAGAGCCTGGGTATCTCCTTGGACGGGGTGAAGAGCAACCCCCCAGCGTGCCGCCTTTTGGCGCGCCCGATACAGGAAGGGGCGACGGGGGTCCAGCCCCAGCACGGCCTGCCCTGGGGCATAGGCTTGCAGGCCCAATCCCGTGCCGATGCCTATCTCCAGGACCACTTGAGAGGCCAGGCCGTTCAGTAATCGGCGTCGGAGGCCTGCCAGACCAAACCGTTCCAAGGGTGCGAGGCCCTGGTCATAGAAGGTTTCAAACAGCCCCATACCCAGCCTCTTCGCGGGGGCAAGGCCTGCCTAAACTTTACCCTGCTGTGGGGGAAGCGTCAAGGTGGTGGGTCAGGGTGGGAGTGGACGGAACGCCCGGCAATCGGGGCAAAGACCGGTAAAGCCATGGAGGTTGGCGATACCCTGCTGGGCCATCAGACTTTCCACACGCTTTACCAAAGCCAGGGGCATGAAGGGGCGGCCACAGGAGCGGCATACCGCCTGCTCCGTCCTCGCTAGCACCCTAGGGCCTTGGGCAAGGGTAGTGGTGTCCACGCCCTGCCATAGGCTTATGGCCCTCTCGGGGCAGGCGGGAACGCACAGGGCGCAGGCCGTGCACCGTGCTGGGTTGAAAGTTAGCGCCACTTCCCCCTCACTTTCCTGGATGGCGAGGGCCTGCGGGGGGCAGAGGGTGGCACAGGTGCCACAGAGAGTGCAAGCCGTGCTCACCTGCACTACGCCAAGGGGAACGAAAGAGTGCTCCTGATGCACCCTCGCACTGGCGCGCTGGGCCAGGGCCAGAAGGAGGGCGGGGAGGCCATCTTCACGAGAGGTTTCCAGGGGGGCAAGGGACGGAAGGGTAGCCAAACGGTGCAGGGTATCAGCCTGCGCCCCTTTGTCGGATGGCAAGATGGCCAGGCGCTCTCGTCCCAAACCCAGGGCCTCCAGCAAGTCGGCCAGGGCCTGTATCCGCCCACGCACGACGGGCGAGGCCCGATGGGGGCAATGGGCGGCGTCGGGGAGAGCCACGCCCGTTCCCCCCAGGCCAAAGACCAGCAAGAGCACCTCCAGGGGGAGCATCCCCAGGCAAGGCACCTCAACCTGGAATATGGAGGGTGGGGGGCTGTCGTCGCCTTGAGGCAGGGCGCCACAGGGGCAGGTAAAGGCGATCACACGCTGGGAGAGGCGTTCTTGGGGGAAGGTCAGGAGGGCGTGCACCTCGGCCCGCAGGGGGGATATGCCATTGGCAGGGAGGTTTATGGCCTGCACA
Source organism: Dehalococcoidia bacterium (assembly GCA_046294495.1). Taxonomy (GTDB): domain Bacteria; phylum Chloroflexota; class Dehalococcoidia; order Lucifugimonadales; family HRBIN23; genus HRBIN23. The sequence continues at coordinate 24,266 of JBKBKV010000005.1, forward strand.
GGGCAGGATGGAGCGCACAGCCCACAGCCCTCGCACCGCTCCCGCACCACCCTAATGGCTCCATCTCCCTCCTCCAGGGCTTGGTAGGGGCAGGCCCCGAGGCACAGGCGACACCCCTGCTCGGCGGCGCACAGGTCCTCCTTTACTACCGCCACCTCCTGGTAGCGCACTGGGGGAAGGCGAAAGAGGGCGCGCCGGCTAACGGGCGTAGAAAGGGACGCAAGGCGCAGGCGAACGGCATCAGGCGATACCTCCGGGGAGGCCTGAAGGCGGGCGACAGCCCCTGCCAGAAGCAGGGTGGCTCTGGCCAAGGCCATCTCCTGGTCAGGGACGGGCCTATGCCACCCCTTCAGGTCAACGGTGCGGAGGCTCAGGGAGGCAAGGCGCACCCGCTGGACCTCCCGTTCAAAGGCCATACGGTGCTCCTTCTCGGCACAGGCACCTACTACAACCCCCTCTGCCTGGCACTCAAGGGCTATTCGGGCCAGTAGGGCAGGCTTCTGGCAGAGCGCCTCTGGCCCGCGCACAACTACACCCGGGAAGTGCCCCCCAAGGGAGCGGCGGATGTGCTCCAGGTCTACGCCGTTCAGCCCGGCGCAGTAACACAGGGCAACCAGGATGCGGCGCATGGCTTACCCCCTATCTCCGCTTGGGGGGCGAAGCGGTTCCCCTGCGCAGATGCTCAATCACAGCGTTTACCAGCCCCTGCTCATGGAATACAAAAGCCACCGCACCTTCTGCTACAGTAGCATAGAAGGAGGAGGCGTTGTGCTGAGACAATGCTCGGGCCAAAAGGGGGAGCCACTGGACAAGGTGCTCCTCAAGAAATGCCTTCTCCTGCTCCAGCATTGCCACACCAGCGGCTAGGTCTTTTCTCCGCCACGCCTGGCCCTCGCGCTCACACAGGAAAGCCATGAACTCCAACTCCACACTGATGTGGTCCGGCGGGTATCCCGCAGTGGAGAGGGTAAGGTCGGCGGCCCGATAGTGTTCCAGGAGCCTCGCCAGCAGAAGCCCTGCATCGGCGCCCAACAGGCCTCGGCATACTCCTTCCCGCGGGGATAGAGGGGCTCTTTCCGTCCCCCGGGAGAAGAGGCGCATATACTCCTCCTGCAAACGCGGGAGGTCCGAGGTGGTAAGAGCGGTGAGAGCCTGGAACAGGCGTCGCCAGGTTGGAAAAAGGTCAAAGCCCAGAAGGGGATAGCGCTCCAGAACATAAGCCACTTGTGCCAGCGTGGACAGGCGCTCCCCCTCTGGGTAGAAGAAGAGGTCGGCTAGAAAGCGATAGGCTGCCTGGCGTGCTTGGGCCAGGCGTGGCAAAGGCGTGCCGGGGTAACTAGATGCCACAACCCTTCCCTTCCCCCTATCTTATCCCTGCGCCCCCCACGGCGGCTAGGGGCCTCAAGGCCGGCTCGCCTCATCGCTACCTTCCTTCCTCCTGCACCTCCATGATAGGGAACAACTTGATGAAGAGGAGGTATAGGAACATCCCCAGGGCGAAGAGGCCCAGGACAACGCTGTATTCCACCCAGGTGGGTGCGTAGTAACCGGGGCCGTAGGGCAGGAGGGCACCGTGAGTCAGCGAGGGGACTACGATCAGGTAGCGCTTGCCGATGGCTGCCAGGTTCACCAGCACGCCGCTGAGGACGATGAGAGGCAGGGAGTAACGCCTCACAAGGGCTTGCCCAGCGCCAAGGGCGACAGAGAGCACGAACAGCCCGCCCGAGAGCCAGAAGAGCCAGGCGTATTGGCCCTTCAGCAGAGCATCCGTTACCTGAACCTCGTAGCCAGGGCCTGCATAGCCGCTGGCCAGGAACTCAAGCAGCAGGAAAGAGATGTAGATTATGGTGAGCGCCATCAGGAGGTTGCTGAGCCAAGCGAAGACCCGTGGGTTCAACCGCTCCCGCTCCCCCAACACCTCCCGGAGGACGGCTGCGATGACGATGATAATCCCCGTAGCCGAGACCCCTGCCAGCACCACGAAACTGGGGCCCTGAAGGGCGCTATACCACCCCGGCCGTCCCCACTGGATGCCGAACACCAGACCCGAAGTGGAGGCTGCCACTACGCCCGCCACCAGCAGGACAAGGGCCAGTCCCAGACTGACCCGCTGGCGCCTCTCCTGTTGGCGCTGCCTCTGCGCCTCGGAGGTCATGGGGTAGCCTGCGGCTATAGCGCGCAGGAACCTTCGCCACCCGGTGGACTGGCGGGCGAGAAGGGCGGCATCCCGGCGGCTATCTAGGTAGAGATAGGTGGCAGTGGCCACTAGAGAGGTGATTACCCCCACGCTGAAAGTGCCGAAGAAGGGGGACATGGGCCGGGCATAGCGGAGAAGGTTCACGATGGCCCTGACGGGCTGACCTACATCGGCAATGATGCTCAAGGCCCCGACCAGCAAGGCAGCCAAAGCCGTCAGACCAAGGGGCCTACTTAGAGGGTGCAGATGGGAAAGCCCCATCAGGCGGACAAGGGCCAGCAAAACCATAGCCCCAAACCCTACCCCCACCGCGTAAAGCTCAAAGGCCACATACAGCCCCCAAGTGGCCCCGGCCGTGGTGCCCACATCCCGCATGCCCGTCGCGACCTCCCCTTCCATAACTTGGCGGGCGTAGGCATAAGCCCCCAAGCCCACCAGGGCCAGGAGGCCCAGGGTAATAAGAAGCCACCCAACACCAACGCGCCCCATGCCGTAGGGAAGAGCCCTCGCTTCTGCACGCGTTGCCATATGTATCCTCCTCCTTGTGTTGTTTGGCACTGAACCCTTGGCTTGCACCTTATCCTATACCCTGTCTCACCTTATTCCGCACCACCCTAAACCCAAAGACCACCCGGTGGCCGTGGTCCAGGTCATGGCAAACCACAGACTCCTGGCTTACCCCCTCTCCCCGGAGGCACCGGCCCACCGCCCATTCCAGACGGGAGCGGACCAGGGGACAGAGACCTGGAGTAACAGTGTCTTCTGTGAAAAGGAACCTCTGCCCTACCCGGAAGCGCTGGCCCAGGGGGCACACCCCCTGTGCCTGAATCACGCGAGCGATGGCCACCACTTGGGGAACCGTGTGCTCCACATTTCGGGACGCCTCCAACCGGCACCCCCCATGCTTTCGCTCTCGCACCCACCCCACAAGAGCCGTCACCTGTATCACAAACAGACCAACCACCGCCGCGAGGGCCAGCAGCAGGGCCAGGAGATAGCCGCCAAACATACCAATCGCCAGCAACAGGGCTATGCCAATCCCCGCCAAGACCCTCCTCAGAGCCGAGGCCCGGCCTACCTTTTCCACCTCAGTATCAACGCCCTTCATGCTCCACCTCCTTAACCCCTGTGCCGCTGGAGAAGCCCTTCTGAGAGATTTGGGCGATGAACTCCCTTATCCACTTCTCCCCCCTGGCTCTGTAGAAGGAGTAAGGTCCGCCCGAGAGGGGGTTGCGGAATATTTCCAGGATCTGCTGGTAGTTCAACCCCCGGCGTATGAACTCCTCCACCATACAGTGGGCTATTTCTTCCAGAATGTCTTCCAGCGGCTCAACGCACAGGGGCTCAATATGGTATCCCAAGGGCTTCGCCTCTTTAGGCATACCATTGCCCTTCTGGCTCAGCCCGGTTCCCATATCTGCCCCCACCTTGCTGGTCCCCTTTTTCAGTGTGGAGGAGCACGGGCTGGGAGACATCTCCCATGAGAGGGGGTTCTATAATAAAAAGAGACGGGATTTTTTATCCCGTCTCTTGCCCGATTGCCGTGGCTCCCCTCAGGCTTTACCATCCCCTCCGAAGGGGGATGGACATCCCCTGCCATCGGGGTAGCGCCGGCTAATAAGGAGGCTTAAGGAACCCCAGGCGCGTGGCGTATTTCAACAGTTCACCCCGGCTCTGCAGGTTCAGTTTCTCCATGATATGCTCCCGATGGGTCTGGACGGTGTGAACGCTGATGCACAGCCGCTCAGCGATCTCTCGGTTGGTATAGCCCTGGGCGATGAGGCGCAACACCTCTTTCTCCCGGTCGCTTAGCTTGGCGTATGTCTCCTTCTCCTCACCCTTTCCCACTCGGCTCAGGTAGTCGGCCACCAGATAGCCGGCCACGGAAGGGTGAAGGAAGATCTCACCTTTGGTCACCGCTCGTAAGGCCGCCACCAGCTCGGCCGATTTGGCTCCTTTCACCACATAGCCAGCGGCCCCTGCCTCCAGGGCCCGAAAGAAATACTCGGCATCCCCGTGCATGGTCAGGATCAGCACCTTCGCTTGAGGGAGGGCCTTCAATATCTTGCGGGTTCCCTCCAGGCCGTTGCCTTCCATCCTGATGTCCATCACCACCACATCTGGGCGATTTTTCTGTGCCTCTTGGAGCGCCTCCTCCGCGTTCCCCGCCTCCCCAACCACCTCAAACTCGCCCTGCGCTTCTAGAAGCATGCGGAGCCCTTCACGGAACAAGGCGTGGTCATCCACTAACAGCACTCGGGCTTTGCCCATCCATGGCCTCCTCAAGAAGCGGAAGCTCCACCTTCACCTTCGTCCCCCTGCCCGGCGTAGAGACCAACTCCAGATGAGCACCGATGATCTCGGCCCGCTCTCGCATACCTTCCAGCCCCAGCCCCCGTTTCATCCGCTGGACCTCTTGGAGATCAAAGCCGCGGCCGTCGTCCTCCACTATGGCCGTCAGACGGTCGTCCTGGAAATGGATCTGCACCCTGGCGTGTTGCGCCGCTGCGTGGCGAGCGATATTGTTTATCGCTTCCTGCAACATGCGGAACAAGCCCACTTCCACGGCTTCAGGGAGCCTCCTGGCCTCCCCTTGCACCTCAAAATCCAAACTGACCCCCAATGGTGCCAGACAGGCCCGGGCGTAGGAGTATAGGCCAGACACCAAACCCAGATAGTCCAGAGCCGCCGGCCTCAGGCCCAGGATGATCCGTCGCAACTCCTCCAGTGCCCGGCTCCCCTGAAGGATGGACCGCTCTATATGCTGACGCACTCGCTCCTGGCCTGGGAGCAGGGAATCCCGGAGGGCTTCTATCCCCATCAGGAGGTTGGCCAGGGCCGGGGCGGTATCGTCATGGAGCTCCTGAGCCAGACGCCGCCGTTCCTCCTCCTGGGCGTGGATGACCTGCTTCACAAGACGCTGGACCTCCAGAGTCCGTTCCCGCACCCGCTTCTCCAGTTCCTGCTCCCACCAAGCCCGCGCCTCACTGGCCGCTTTAAGCTGTGAGCACATAGCGTTAAAGCTTTGAGCCAGCCGCCCGATCTCGTCCCGCCTTGCCGTAGTGACGGGCGGCTCATCCAGCACGCCCCGGGCGATACGGGCCGCGGCTTTCTCCAACTCTCCCAGGGGACGGAGAATGTAGCGGGCGTGCAGCCAGGCGCTGGCCGACGCCACCGCCAGAACCCCAAGCCCGAAGAGAGGCACGATGCTTAGCAGCCGGGAAAGGGGCCAGCCGTTTCGTAAGGCATAGGCCGTGATCAGGCCAAAAACCACCGTTGCGAACACAACACCTGCCACCACCCCAAGAACCACCTGGTAGCACACGCTCAGGTCCCGGTACAAGGTAAGCGCTCGTCTCAAAACCCCGCCTCCCTGCATCTCCCCTCCCTTTCCCTGGCAGGAGTATCCTACCCTTCCGCTCTGCCACCCCGCATTGGGGCCGAGGGGCAACCTCCACTCACCGCTCGGGAAACAGTTCGTAAACCACGGCCGAGAGGAAGGTGAGCATTACCCCCAGCACAAACAACCCCGCCGCAAAGGGCACCCGGGGGTTGCTGAAGCCCTCATGGACAGGCTGTCCGAGGGGTGCCGCCAGGAAGAAGTAACTTACCACCGCCAGGACCACCCCCGCCACCAGCGTCAGGACGGTCAGGGCAATACGCATGCCACACCTCCCTCATTGCTTCTCCGACCGCCTCTGCAACTCCGCCCTCACCGGTGCTTCCACCGGCACCTCCCTATGCACAACTTCCATAATGGGGAAGACCTTCATGAAGAGGGTGTAGAGGAGACCCCCCAGGGCGAAGAGACCCAGGATAATACTGTATTCCACCCAGGTGGGTGCGTAAGCGCCCTCACCGTAGGGGAGCAGGTTCCCCATCGTCAGAGAGGGCGCTACGATAAGGAAGCGCTTGCCGATAGCCGCTATGTTCACCAACACCCCTGTCAGCACGATCAACGGCAGGTAGTGACGCCGGGTGAGGGCCTGTGCAAGCCCCATGAGAGCGGAGACGAACAGAAGCCCCCCTGAAAGCCAGAAGAGCCACGCATACCTGCCGGTAAGTAGCGCCTGGGTCAGGCGTGCCTCGTGGTGGTGCCCAGCATAGCCCGCCGTCAGCATTTCCGCCAGAAGGAAGTAGAGGTAGATCAAGGCGAGCACCGTCATGAAGTTGCTGAGCCAGACAAAGACCCGCAGGTTCAACTGCTCCCGCTCCCCCAGCACCTGCCTGAGTAGGGCCGCGATGACGATGAGGAGCCCCGTCCCAGATACCCCAGCCAGCATTACAAAGCCAGGGGCCTGGAGGGCGCTATACCACCCGGGGCGTCCCAACTGGATGCCAAAGACGAAGCCTAGGGTGGAGTGGGCCGTTACCAGCAAAGGCAGGATGGCCAAGGCTAGCCAGAAACTGGTCTGGTCGTGCCGTTTCCGTTCCTCGGGGGTGTCCCGGTAGCCCGCCGCCCACAGCCGGTAAAACCCCCTAAAGGGGGTGTCCTTTTGGGCCATCAGATAGGCGTCCCGACGCCCCGCCAGGTAGAAATAGACCAGGCTGGCGAACAGGTAGCCGGAGATGACCAGGGTGAAGGTGCCGAAGAAGGGGGACATGGGCCGGGCGTAGCGGGGGAGGTTGATAAGGGCCCGAAAGGGCTGCCCCACATCTGCCAAGACGCTGAAGGCACCAAGTATGAGTGTTATCACCGTCAATAACTCGGCCGTGCGGGAGACGGGCCGCAGATAGGAGAGGTTCATAACCCGCACCAGGGCCGCCACGGTGATGCCCGCGAAACTCACCCCTACGAAATAGACCACGAAGGCGATATATAGCCCCCACGGGGCACCGCCCATAGTGCCCACATCCCGCATCCCCGTAACGATCTCCCCTTCCATAAGTTGACGAGAGTAGGCGTAAGCCCCCAGTCCCACCAGGGCCAGGAGGCCCAGCGTCGCCATAAACCACACTGCGCCCAACCGCCCTATGCCATAAGGGAGCCTTTCAAGCCGTGGAGCCTCGACCTTTTCCACCATGCTTACACCCTCCCTTTCACTTTCTCCATCTGCCGAACCGCAGTGCCGGGTGGCTGCCCTATGTAGTAAACCCGGGGCTGGGTATTCCACTCCTCCAGCAGGCGGAAGTGGGGCTTGCGCTTCAGAATGCGTGAGACAATACTGTTGGGGTCATCCAGGTCGCCGAAGTGGAGGGCGAAGGCAGGGCAATTGGCCACGCAGGCGGGCTGAAGCCCCTTCTCCACCCGCTGGACGCAGAAGGTGCACTTCTCGATCACGCCCTTTATATGGCCCCCCCCAGCGATGCGCCGCCTCTCAGGGCCGTAAGAGGCGGCCAGGTCGGGGTTCTTGTAGGGCGGGGTAGTGCCATTGGTTCGGGAGGCCAGGGCCTTGTCTTCCTTCCAGTCCAGGTAGTAGTTCTTCTTGGGTGCCTTCCAGTTGAAGTAGTTGACACCGTAAGGGCAGGCCACCTGGCAGTATCTGCACCCGATGCACCTCTCCCAGTCGGTGGCCACCAGCCCGTCCTCCCGTTTGTAGCGTGCCCCCACAGGACACACCTTCACGCAGGGGGGATTGTCGCAGTGCTGGCAAGGGCGAGGCAAGAACCAAACGCGGGTGTTGGGATATTGGCCCTCCTCAAAACGGAAGACATACATCCAGAAGACGGCCTGGGGGGTGTTGTTCTCCACTTTGCAGGCCTCCATGCAGGCCCGACACCCCATGCACCGCTCCAGGTCTATGACCATGCCGTATTTGGCCATATTGCCCCCCTTTACTACTGTGCCTCAATGGGGATAGCCACGATGTCCGCATCAACACCTATGCCCAGGGTCACGGGGAAAGAAACATGGTGCCGTCGGTTAGAGACCATGTCCTCAAAAACAGCGACCCCGATGGTATACGCCCGGCCTGGCTCAAAGGCGACATCGTCAGGATTGCCGGTATTAAGTTTGCGGCGCATTTCCAAGACCCATTTCCCGTTCTCCCACCGACTGTTAGCCAGGATATCCCCTCGGCTTCCATCAGGCGTCCGCAACACCCTGCGGGAGATGATGTCGCCAACCTGGAACTGGACAGAGGGATCAAAGGGCGCGGTTGTGACGCCCTCAATAAGGGGCGATTTGGTCAGGAGTTCTTCCAGGCGCCCTTCAGAGATAGCCTGAAAGCCAACTTTAGTCTTGTCATACATGTAGGTGGGCTTGCCTTCCTTCAGAACATTCTCCGAGAACATGCTCTTGCCCTTGTCGCTGTTGCGGTATTCCAGAACATAGAAGTCGTCGGCGTAGCCGATAGGCCCAGAGCGGGCCCCCCGCCACATTAACAAATCCAGGAACTGCTTGTCCTGAAAGAGTCGCTGGATCTCCTCCTTGGATTTACCCTTATTCCAACCTCCCGCAAGGTAAAGAGGCGTGGGGACTCCCAGGCTGTATACTGGGGCTCCTGAGGCTTGGAGGCCTGGATACTGACCGTCCCTAAGTAGTCCCCCACCGCCACCAGCACTGCAAAGACAATGGCGCCCCCCTACAAGAAGACGTTTACCAGGCCGGGCAAGGAAGTCTTTCATGGTCATCCTCTACTACTTATACACCCGCACCTTGACATGGAAGGTGTTGTCGGCAGTGTTGGCTACATACCCTTCGCCGGTGAAGAACAGGGTGTTGGGGGTAGGCCCTTGCCCTTTGGTCCAGGGGTGGCGGGCTACCTCTCCATAGTGGTGAGGCATGCCCACCACATCCGGGCGGATGGCCTCGGTCAACGCCACTTTCACTTTCACCCGGCGCGTCTCGCCTGTTACGGCATTGTGGGACTCCACGATGACCTCATCCCCCTCTTTTATGCCCCTCTCCCGCGCCGTTGCAGGGTTCATCACCAGCCTCTGCTCCTGGGCCAGTTCCGCCACCAAAGGTATCTGAGAGGCCCTGCTCTGCTTGAACTCTATCTTCTTAAAGGAGATAAGGGTGAGGTCATACTGGGGCGGGGACTTCCACATGGTCGGTTCCCGCCAGGTGGGGAAGGGGGTATAGTCCCGCCAGTAGACCTCCTCAGCACCCTTGGCCCGCATCTCCCTCTGGTAGCGCAAGAGGGACTCCCCGTATAGGCGGTGGCGTTCGGCGCCTTTGAAGCCCTGGGCATAGCCGTAAAAGGTCTTGGGAGCGACAGGGCCCCGCACCCAGACGCCATTCCTCTCAAAGTAGGCTATCCCCTCTGCCAGCCCCTGGGACTTGGCCCAGCGGTCGGCGATCTCCCTCACCGTGGGCTTGGTGTTGATGTCCAGTTTGTGGGGGTCTTTGAGGCCCAGTTGGGCATTGAGGCGGTCCAGGAAGCCGTCTTTACCGTAGAGGATGCCCAGCCTCTCGCACAGGTCCAGGTATATGTCAATCTCCCCACGGCTCTGGAATATCGGCTCCGTCACCGGCAGGCGGAAAGTGGTGGCGGCCACATACTGGTCAGTGGCTCCTATGGGCCCCTCGTATTTTTCCAGGGTAGAGGCGGGAAGAACTACATCAGCAAAGAGGTCGGCGGTGCGGGAGAGCCATGGGTCAATGGCCACCACAAACTTGAACTTCTTATACGCCTCCATAAAGGTAGCCTGGTCCGTGAAGGAGGCCAGGGGGTTGACCATGTGCAGGATAACCACCTCCGGGACCTTGTTGACCTGGTATTTCTCAGGGTTGAGCATGACCTTGGCTATCATGCCGGGGTTGACGGAAATAATGGGGAAGAACTTGCTGTCTTTGAGGGTGTAGTCGTAGGGGGGGTCTTTAATCTTCACTGAGTCTAGGGACTTGTAGTTGCCGTGCACCTTCCATGTCCAGTCAATGCGAACACCCCCCACCGCCTCCACGGCCCCCAGAAGCATAAAGACCATATACATAGCACGGTAGAACTGAAAGCCCAGTTCCTGCTGGGACACGTGGTAAGCCATGAGGGAGACGGGTCGGTAGGGGAGCGTAACCCCCTCCAGGACAATAGTGCTGCCGATCATAGCGTTCTGGCCCAGTTCACGAGCCACCCGTCTAATGTCCTCGGCGGGGATGCCGCAGACCCCAGCAGCCCATTCGGGGGTATACCGCTCCACATGCTCCTTGAACAGTTGGAAGGCTGGCTTGACCCTTACCCCACCCACCTCAAACTCCCCTTCTAATGCTGGAGAGACATCCCTTGCATCAAAGGGCCTGGCGCTCTTGGTCTTCTCGTCCCATACCTGCTCCTTCCCTTCTATGCGCAGGAAGAAGCCGTCCTCCTGCACCAGGAAGGGAGCATTGGTATACTTGGCGAGGTAATCCAGGTCAACGGTGCCCTGAGCGATGAGCGCATTGCACAGGGCTAGGGCCAGGGCCAGGTCGGTGCCCGGCTTGATGGGGAGCCACTGGTCGGCGAAGGGGCCGGCGTTGCGCAGGTATGGGTCTATCACCACCACCTTCATCCCCCGCTCCCGCGCATCCAGAAACTGCTGGTTCCAGGTGATCCAGCACAACTTGTTGCCCCCTGCGTTGGTGATGTTCCACCCCCAGGCCAAGAGGTAGCGGGTGTAGCGAAAGTCGGGGTGGGCATTGCCGTGGAGGCCGATGGTGTATTCGGCTGCGCGGTAGCCGGCGTCGGAGCAGTAGGAGCCATGCCCCACCTTGGTTGCCCCCAGGGCACCAACAAAGGCGTTGTCGTAGATAGGCTCCTGTTTACTGCGCCCCTTCTGCCATAAGATTAGCTTGGGGTCTTTGGCCCGCACCTCCTTGATCTTGGCCGCCACCAGTTCCAGGGCCTCGTCCCAGGTGGCTGGGCGGAAGCGCCCGGGGACACCCTTCTCGTTGGTGCGGATGAGGGGGGTCTGCACGCGGTTGGGGTCGTAGAGAGCCATAATCTGGGCTACCCCTTTAGGGCAGAGGGTGCCACGGTTGCGGGGGTGGTTCGGATGCCCCTCCAGTTTCACCACCAGGCCGTTCACCTTACGGGCCAAAATGCCACAGTCCTGTTTGCCTATCCAGCAGGTGGTGGGAACCCATTCTTCGCTGGCTGGGAGTGGTTTGGAATTGCCCCCTGCCGCCAGCGTCTCCAGCCCCTGGGACAGGAAACGAGAGAGGAGCAGAGAACCACCGACCGCTGCGCTACCCTTTAGGAAAGTCCGTCGCGTTACTTTCACAGCAACCCTCCTTACCTTACATCGCGGGTAGCGTATGCCCCGACAAAGGGATAGCCTGTCAGTTGTGGTGCGTCTACTGCATCCGCCAGGTAATAATGGCACAACCTGGCCTACAGGGGAAAGGGACGGAAGGCCTTTCATTGCACTAGCCGAAAGGCCCTCAAATGCAGGCCAGAATGCCAGGCCAAAGGTCTCAGGTAGAGAAGACTGTTACCATCTCTTTTGACCCCATCAGAAGGGGTTCTGGCCCTTTTCCCTCATTTTGACTATTATAGAAACGCCAGGACCAGGCGCTCCCTTGGAGGTTGTCCCATGGAGTGGGAAGCGGTCATCGGGCTAGAGGTGCACGCCCAACTGCTCACCCGAAGCAAGATGTTCTGTCCCTGCCCCGCCGACTACCAGGCGGCGGAGCCAAACACCCGTGTCTGCCCGGTGTGCCTGGGGATGCCGGGCGTCCTCCCAGTCATCAACCAGCAGGCGGTAGAGTTTACCATTATGACGGGCCTGGCCCTGAACTGTTCCATCGCCACCCAGACCCACTTTGACCGCAAGAACTACCCTTACCCCGACCTGATGAAGGGCTACCAGATCTCCCAATATGCCGACCCCATCGCCCACGACGGCTGGCTGGAGATAGAGGTGGACGGGCAAAGGAGGCGCATAGGCATCATCCGTGTCCACCTGGAGGAGGATGTGGCCAAACTGCACCACTTCCACCAGCCCACAGGCGAAGCCTACTCCCTGGTGGATGTGAACCGCTCCGGTGTGCCCCTGATGGAAATCGTGAGCAGGCCCGATATACGCTCCCCAGAGGAGGCGCGCCTCTACCTGGTGCGCCTGCGCACCATCCTCCAATACCTGGGGGTATGTTCCGGGGATATGGAGAAAGGCACCTTCCGGTGCGACGCCAATGTGAGCATCCGCCCCAAAGGATCCTCTACCCTTATGCCCAAGGTAGAGGTGAAAAATATGAACTCCTTCAGGGCCGTCCAGCGGGCTTTGGAGTATGAAGTCCAGCGCCAAATTCAGGTGGTGGAAAGAGGGGGCCGGGTAGTGCAGGAGACGCGGGGATGGATAGAAGAGCGGGGGGCTACGGTGAGCCAGCGCACCAAGGAATTCGCCCACGACTACCGCTACTTCCCGGAGCCTGATCTCCCGCCACTGGTCATCGCTCCAGAGTGGGTAGAGCGCATCCGCCAGCGCCTGCCCGAACTCCCCGATGCCCGCCGGGAGCGCTTCATCTCCCTCTACGCCCTGCCCCCATACGATGCGTCCCTTCTTACAGCCTCCAAAGAGATGGCCGACTACTTTGAGGCGTGTCTGCGCGTTCGCCCCCTGGCGGACGAAGCCCTCCACCGTTTCGCCAAAGCCATAAGCAACTGGCTCCTGGGCGAGTTCAGCCGCCTGCTGAACCTCAATAATATGGACATCGCCCAGGCCCGGGTGTCCCCCACAGACCTGGTGGCCTTGCAAGACCTGGTGGACAATGGAACGCTGAGTATTAGCATGGCCAAAACCGTCTTTGAGGAGATGTTCGCCACGGGGAAGCCCCCAGCCCAGATCGTCCAGGAGCGGGGAATGGTGCAGGTGAGCGACGCAGAGGCAGTGCTCCCCGCCGTAGAAGAGGCCATAAAAGGTAGCCCCCAGGCGGTGCAGGACTACCTGAAGGGGAAAGAGACGGCCCTCCGCTATCTGGTGGGGCAGGTGATGAAAATCACCAAGGGGAAAGCCAACCCAACCCTGGTGAACACCCTGTTGAAGGAGCGCCTGGAAGGCCTCAAAAAGGGCGCGTAGAGGGCAGGGGCTTGCACTGACCGCACAAGGCGTTATGATAGGGTGGGCCCGGGTGCCGTCAGGGAGTAGCGAAAGGTTTATGCCGAAAAAAGCAATATGGGAGGAATAGACATGGACTTTCGGTTTACCCCCAAAGAGGAGGCTTTTCGCAAGGAACTGCGGTCCTTCCTGAAGCAGGAACTGCCCCCCGACTGGCAAGGCGGGGGCCTAGAGGCCGATAGCGAGTCCGAGTGGCAGTTCACCCTGCAACTGCGTAAGAAACTGGCCCAGAAGGGATGGCTCACCATCGCCTGGCCCAAGGAATACGGGGGGATGGGCGCCTCCCACACTACACAACTGGTCTACAACGAGGAGATGGCCTATCACCGCGTGCAGGGGGTAATAGATATCTGGGGCGTTACCATGCTGGCCCCCATTCTCATGAAGTTCGGCACCGAGGAGCAGAAGCGCACCTACCTGCCCCCCATCGCACGGGCGGAGGTGCAATGGTGCCAGGGCTACTCCGAGCCAGGCTCCGGCTCCGACCTAGCATCTTTGCAGCTGCGCGCCGTGGAAGATGGGGACGACTTTGTCCTCAACGGCACTAAGATCTGGACCAGCAACGCCCACCGCGCCGACCATATCTTCGTGCTGGCCCGCACCGACCCTAACGCCCCCAAACACCGGGGCATCTCCTTTATCTTGGTGGACATGCGCACAAAAGGTGTGCAAGTGCGCCCCATTATCAATATGGCCGGCCTGCACGGCTTCAACATGACCATATTTGACGATGTGCGGGTGCCCAAGCGCAACCTGGTGGGGGAAAAGAATATGGGATGGTATGTGGGGGCCGCCCTCCTAGACTTTGAGCGCTCGGGCATCGGCTACTACGCCGGTGGAAAGCGCACCCTGGAGGACCTGGTGGCAGTGGCCCGGGAGCGCCGCCTGACCCAGGATGCCCGTGTGCGCAATGCCCTGGCTGAACTGGCGGTGGAGATAGAGGCTGGACGCCTAATGGCCTATAACATCGCCTGGATGCAAGGGAAGGGCCTCATCCCCAACCGGGAGGCCTCCTGCAACAAACTTTTCGGCTCCGAGTTGCAGCAGCGCCTGGCGCATACAGGCTTGGCCCTGCTAGGGCTTTACGGGCAGTTGGAGCCTGGGTCTAAGTGGGCGCTTCTGCGGGGTAGGCTGGAGCGGGCTTGGCTCACCAGTTTCTCCAGCACCATCGCAGGCGGCACCTCGGAAATCCAACGGAATGTTATCGCTATGCGTGGGCTGGGCTTGCCCAGGGGGTAGAGGAGGGCCTCTATCGCTTGAGGATGTGCACTGTGCATACCCCCCCGGCCCCGGAGCACTGGGCCAGGCCCACCCGCGCCCCCCGCACCTGCCGGGGGCCAGCCTCCCACCGCAGTTGCATAACTAGTTCGTGGAGCATGCGCACCCCCGTAGCCCCGAATGGGTGGCCCATGGCCTGCAGGCCCCCGTCCGTGTTCACCGGGATGTCCCCGCCGATTTCTGTCCGCCCCTCCCGGGTGGCTATCCACCCCTCACCCCGCCTCACCAGGCCCAGATGCTCTATCTGCTCTATCTCCCCGATGGTGGCAGCGTCGTGCACCTGAACCACATCCACATCCTCTGGCCCCAGCCCTGCCATTTCGTAGGCCTCCTGGGCGGCCACTGTGGTGAGGGAGGGGTTGTCTACCCTGGGGCCCTGATAAGGGGTGGTGCGGAGCACCGACGCCACCACTGGTATAGCCCGCTCTGGGTTACTGGTATAGCGGCTGACTGCCTCCTGGGCACAGAGCACCGCCGCCGATGCCCCCTCACTGGTGGGACAGCACTGGTAGAGGGTTAGAGGCTCGGCGATCATACGAGAGGTGAGCACCTCTTCCAAAGTGAAGACCTTCTGATACTGGGCGTAGGGGTTTAGGGTGGCGTTGCGGTGGGCCTTCACCGCCACCTGGGCGATGGCCTCCACAGGCGCTCCGAAGTCGTGCATATACCGACGCATGCGCAGGGCGTAGCCGGCCATCATATGGTCGGCCCCCAACAGGTGCTGGCGGCTGGCGGTGCCCGTTACACTCACCGGCCCCCTGGGAACCCGCTCCGCCCCGAAGGCAAGGGCAATGTCGTAAAGGCCGCTGGCTATCCCCCAGTAGGCCTGCCAGAATGCGGTAGAACTAGAGGCACAAGCATTCTCCACATTTACCACGGGAATGGTGGTGAGACCCAGGGCGCGGAGCACCACCTCCCCCATGGACATCCCCTCATAGTAGACCTGCCCGAAGTAGGCTATCTGGATGTCCCTAAACCTGACCCCTGCATCCTTCAGGGCCTCCAGGACGGCGGTGCGCGCCATATGGGGGAGGGTCTTATCCGGGAAACGCCCGAAGGGGTGCAGACCCACTCCCAGAATGGCTACACCCCGCAACGGTGCCTTCACCATACCGACCTCCTTTATCCCTTTGCCCATTTGTAGACCATAATCTCCCGCCCCTCCTCGTCCTTACCCGCCGGGCGCAGGACAAGGCGCACAGGCATCCCTATGAACACCTCCCGAGGGTCGCAGTCCACCACTTCCGAAATGATGCGCACCCCCTCAGGGGTCTCCACCTCGGCCAGGATGTATGGCACCCTCCCCTCCCAGCGGGGGGGTGGGGCGTGGACAACAGTGTATGCGTAGACACTCCCTCGCCCGCTCAACTCCACAGGCTCAAGGTCTGGGGAGGTGCAGTTGACGCAGAAAAGGGCATCCCGCCCCAGTGTGCACACCCCGCACTCCCGACACCGGGTGCCCAGGAGCACCCCCCTGGTGCCATCCCCCTCCAGGCGCAGATGGGAGGGGAAAATGGGGACGCGCTGGTGCGTGGCGTTGCTGGTGCTCATCCCTCTCCTTTTCTACACCCGGTAGCCCTCCCGGATGGTGGCACGCCCCTTGAGGGCCAGGAGGCGCCCCACCCCCACCCGTTTCTCCAGCATCTCCTGGTGAGAGGCCACACTGTATACCCACTTCTCCATATAAGCACGGATATCGCCCCGGCCACGGACGGCGCCGAAGACCTCACGGACATGTTCCCCGTCTATGGTGTAGTAGCCGGGGCACTCGCCAGGGTAGGCCCCAAAGGGAGCGTGCACCACCGCATCCACTACGAAGAAGGGGATGGTGGTGAGGCCCGGGTTGCGGCGAAACTCCTCCGTGTCAATAATCTCCTCAGCGGAAAGAATAACTTTGCGCGAGGCCAGAGCCGCCTCCCGATGGGCGATATCGGTGCCAAAGACCCGGGCGTTGCCGTAGATGTCGGCCTGGTGAACATGGATGAGGGCCACATCAGGGTTGAGGGCGGGGACGATAAGGGTGGGCTGGCCAGTGAAGGGGTCTCGCACCACCTTGGCCCCGGAATGCTGGAAGCCTGTGGTGCCCCCAAAGGAGCGGATAGGCAGGAAGGGGACGCCCATGGCCCCAGCCCGCAGGCGCGCGGTGAGCACCACATTGCTGTATTCAAACATCTCCACCCTGCCTTCTAGAACAGCCCTGGTTACGGCTGGGCCGGGGCCGAAGAAGCCCACGTCCACCCGGCGCACACACCCAGCAGCCACCAGGAGGGCCACATCCACATAGGTAAACTTGCCACAAACCCACAGCCCCTTCTTGCCCTGGCGCATCAGTTCACGCTCCAGGGCGGCTGGCCCCCGATGCAGGTATTCGCAGTCGTAGACCAGGTAGTCGCCATCCTCTACGAATCGGGCGATGGCCTCCCGTTCAGACATCAGTTTTGGCACCATGCCCCGGGCCTTGTGGGTGCGCACCCACTCCCGGAAGCCATCCGGGTCAACAGGTTTGATAACGCCTTTCCCTTCCGTCAGGACTTCCATGCCATCACCGCAGGATTGGGGGGTTCATGGCCACCCCGTTGTGGATAAAGAAACTGCGAACAAAGTTGGCCCGCTCCCGGCTCCCCTCCTGGCGCTCAAAGGCGTCTATCTGCTCTATATAGCGGCGACGGGCGCGGGTGCTCAGGAGGAAGCGGCTCCCCTCCCCCTGGGGACGCAGGCAGGCGTTGACCATGCTGTCGGGGTCTTGCCCCACCAGGGCACAGAAGCGCTCCAACACCTCCAGCGCCTCCTGAGGGAGGCTCTCCCCCCAGAAACGCTGGTAACTCTCCCGCCACACCTGCACTGAAGAGAACCTGTCTATAGGGTGCTCCAGCATACTGCTCTTCACCCCTGGGGCAGTCCGAACATGCGGGCCAGGGCACGCAACTCCTGTTTCCGCCAGGGTATAGGGGGGCATTGCTGGATGAGGCCATCCCCCCTCAGACGCTCCACGACCCGGGGGTCGCGGCGGAAGGGGGTGGATGTGTTGCCCTCAAAGAAGGTCTCTTCAAAGGCCCCTAACGGGATTTGCCCGGCGCCCTCTGCGCTTTCGGCGGGGTAGCCCACCAGAAGTGCCTGGAGAGGCTCCCAGGTGTCGGGGACGCGCAGGACCCGGCGCGCCCCCTCTTCGTTAAAGGGGACAAGGCACACCCCAAGACCTTCATCCACGGCGCACAGGAGGGCCTGCTCCATAGCCATGCCTGCATCGGGGTGGCCCCCCCGTCGCGGCCCCATCTCCCACAGGGGGCGGAGCACCTGGGGCAAGATTACCTCCGACACATACCTACTGCTCCAGCCATGAGTGGGGGGCAAGGCCCCTACATCCACAATGGCGCCCGAGGGCACTGTAGGCCAGGGCCTCTCTTCCACCGCCCGGCGCCCTGCATCGGTGTCGTAGAACCAGAATATATAGACAGGGGCAAGGTCAAACTCCACCGAGGCCATAGGGGTCTTGAGGGCGTCCCGCTCCTGAGGCGTCAGCCACTCCCTGTAAGTAACCACCGCCTTGGCGAAGGCCACATTCATAGCCCGGGAGGCAAGGCGGGCCGCCTCCAGCATCTTCTGAATCTTGGCCCGCTCCACGGGACGCCACGCCTGGAAGAAGCGGGTGGTGCGCAGGTTGCCCATTACCTGGAGGAAGTGCACCTAAACACCTCTACATGGGAAGCCCAAACATCTTGGCCAAGGCGCGCAGTTCAGCCCTGCGCCAGGGCAGGGGAGCGGGGTCTTGAATCATCTTAGCGGATTTCAGTTCCTCTACAACTGCCTGCTCCCGTCGGAAGGGAATGCCGTAGCGCCCCTCAAAGAAGTCCTCCTCAAAGGGTTCCCGGGGGCGCTGGCCCCCTGCCTCTAGCGACTCGGCAGGGTAGCCCAGGAGCATAGGGCTGGCTGGTAGCCAGTGGTCGGGTATACCCAGAATGCGCCGGGCTGCCGGCGTGCTGACCCCGGTGAGCATAGCCCCCAGCCCCAGGGCAAAAGCGCACAGCAAAGCATGCGCCTGGGCCACGCCCAAGGCGGTATTGGCCAGGTTCAGCAGGCGCACTGGATAGGATGGCCCCGGTTGCGGCCCCTCGGGCCTCCGTATCATCAGGTGCACCCGGTCTGGGTCGTTCAGAATAGCCTGATACACCCGAGGGATGACTACCTCGTCCACATAGCGGGGCGTCCACCCGTGGCTGGGAGGCAACGCCCCTACCTCTATCATCTCCTTCAGGTGGTGTCCATCGGTGGCCCTCGCCAGTGCGTCTAGGTCGGCGAAGAAGAAGAGGTAGACGGGAGCCATATCTAGTTGGGCAGTGGTGGTGGGGGTCTTCAGGGCCTCCAGGTCTTCCTGGGAAAGGCTGTCCCTGTAGACCACCACCAGGCGCAGGAAATGCACCCCCATAACCCGGGGTGCAAGCAAGACGACCTCCAATATGGTCTGGACCTTCTCCCGCTCCACAGGGCGCCAGGGCAGGAAAAAGCGAATGGAGCGCCTCCTTCCAACCACCTCTTTGAACTCCACATCCCCTCCTGCGGCTAGCCTTTGCCCTCTTTCAGGGCCAGCCAGGGCAAACGCACAAGATACCAGAGCACCCGCCAATGGAGGGAGAGGCGCACCAGGTGCAGCATCTCTCTAGGGGAGATAATGGTATCGGCTTGCCAGATTCCCATGCTCCCTCTAAGCACAAGGGCGTTGCCCCTTGGGCACACTTCACTTATGGCTATGACAAACTCCCCTGCGCCACTCTCCACGCGCATAGGTGCACTCCGAAAGTGGTGTCCGATGCTATACCGCCACAGCGCCCCGAACCGCCTCCAGGGCCCGCTGGGCAGCGGGGCCGTGCCACAACTCCATATGGCGAGCCTGGGTCTCGGTGTAAGACTCGGGGCCGTAGAAGCGGTCGTAGAACTCCAGGTCAAGGTGGTGGGCCTGGAACCAGGCCGTGGTAACGATGGGGTCGTAGGCCACAGGGAAGCGCCCATAGGTCTCCCAGCAGTAGTTGCAGATGTCTTTGACGCATTGGACCTGGGCCTCGCTATACACCGGGACGCCTGAGGCGAACCCCTCTGCCCCCCTAACGGCTATCTGGGAGCAAGTGGGGGTGTAGATCCCACCCACCCCGAACTTCTTCTCCACAATGTGGTCCACTGCCTTGTCCATACTGCCGTAGTAGACAGGCAGGTGGGTCTCCAGGATACCGTCAAGGCCCACAGGGATAGGGGCCACACTGGGGACGCCCACCCCTGCACCACCCCGTGCCCGTTGGCCATACTTGGGGGTGATGAAGCGAAAGCCTAGCCCCTTGGCCAGGGGCGTCCCGCCCAGGAGCACCAGGGGGTTGGGAGTGGCGTGCACCCATCCGCCAAGGCCCATAGCCTGCACCGCCAGTTGCAGGTTCTGCTCCATAAAGCCCGCCTCAATAATGGAGACGATGCCCAGCAACGAGAGGGGCATAGTGAGTTTCTCCTTCAGAAGCCCCTCCTTCACCCAACGCTCGCAACCGGCGTAGCGCCCTCCCCCCTGGATGTCGTCCACCACGGCTATGCCCCCATCGGGCCACCCTACCATTAGCAGAAGGGCGTTGATGCTCTCCTCCGTGGTATCCAGCACCGGCAGGAAGATAGTGGAGCCGGGGATGTCGGAGTCCCATAGATTGAAGGGGAGCATCACAGGGTAGCGGCGTGGATACTGGGGACGGCCATCAAAGAGTTTCACACGTGCAGCCCGGAAGTGGTGGAGCACCTTCTCCTGGTCCTCTGGCCCCTCAAACTCCAAGGTCTTGGTAGGCTGGATGTTCTCAAACTTGATAAAATAGGTCCCCTCGTCGTTCCAATAAATCAGGCGCGCCTCATGGGAGTTGCAGGGGCTGGCAAAGGTAAGCCCCAGCCAGGTAAGGATTGTATTCCCCCCGGCCTCCCGCTCTTTATCATCGCGGAAGGGAAGGTCTGCCAGGACGCGCCCAGTTACCCCGGTGGCCGCCTCCACCAGCAGGGCCTCCTCTAACTCGTCCAGGGGCATAGGGGCAAAGCGGGACTTATACCTTGTCGGACCGCCGGGGATCTCCGCCCCCATGGCGAAACGCCGGGAGCGGCGCTTGAAGATAGTGTCAAAAAGGGGCCAAGCACTCTTTAGCCCCGGGTGCTCTAGCAGGGGGTGTGTCCCGCTGGTCATGCCTCCTCCTCCGTTACTTTCTCTCCCTGGGCAAAGGCGTAGGTTCCGTCGGGGCGGCGCTCAATCACCCTCCCCTCACCGCTAAAACGGCCATCCACATCCAAACGGGTGCGCAGGATATCCAGTTCCTCTTCTGTAGGTGGAGGTATCACCTCTATCCGTTCCGCCAGCAAGGGGCGGAAACTCATCTCCTCCAGCACCTGCTCCACACTCACGAAAGAAGAGACGGCTATCAGGCGAAGGTGATGGCTCCTCTCCTCAAAGTCAAAGATGGCCCAGGGGGTAACCACACGCCATGGGCCTGTCCCCCTGGGCAGGCCGGCCCTCTCCCTTGCGCCCGGGGAGCCGTCCAGATAGCCAGGGGAGCTGATGAAGTCAACCTTCGGCACGAACTTGCGGCGCTGCTGATCGGTGGCGATGATTGTGCGCCAGCACAGGGAGGCGATGGAGTCCGCCCCGCCGGGGCCACCGAAGCGCCTCCCCTCCCGCGGATAAGCGCCCAGCCAGGTGGAGTTGATATTGCCGTAGGGGTCTACCTGGAGGGTGTTGATAATACCGCAGTCTATGTAACCCAACTGGGCATAGTCGCCGGCGATGTTCATGGTCGCCCACTGCACGGCGCGGTAACCGGAGCGAGCGGTCATCATACTGCCAATGGGGTCAAAAGGGAGGGCCGGTTCTGGGGCCACCACCCCATCCTCGGTGATGTAGAAGGCGTTGGGGGCGTGAAGCGCCTTGGCGATGAGCAGGGCGTAGAGAGGACCGCCCCCACCCGCCACCCAGTAACTCCTGCCGTCCTCCACCAGACGGGAGAGGATGCACACCTGCTGTTCCCGTTCGGTGAACCACTGGGCCGGTGTGCCGCGCATCGCCCCCTCCTTGTAGCCCCTCGGCTGTGGGTATAATAGCCATTGTTCCCTCCATCGTCAAGGGTGCAAGGAAAGTCTTTAGGGAATAGGTTTGCAAATCGTTGTCTTTTGCCCTCTATACGGTCTATCATGCGCTGTGAATAAAAAGGGGGTTTTGTCAGGAGGCGTGCAATGGCCCATCCCCTGCGAGACCGCTACTGCATCGTTGGTGTGGGAGAGACGGAGTATTCCCAGCACTCTGGGTGCACCACTCGCGCCATGGCCGTGGAGGCAGTCAAGAAAGCCATAGAGGACGCCGGCCTTACCCCCAAAGATGTGGATGGCCTGCTCAGTTACCACATGGGGGATTCCACCCCTTCAACAGCCGTGGCGTCGGACCTGGGCATCCGTCCCAACTTCTTTATGGATGTAAGCGGGGGTGGCTCCAGCACCGAGGCCCTTATCGGCCTGGCTATGGGGGCCATGCAGGTGGGTATGTGCCATACCGTGGCTATCTACCGCTCTATGAACGGCTACACCCAGGTGCGCATCGGCGGCACCGGGGCAAGGGCTTCCACCCCCGTAAGTGGGAGTGAACTGCTGGTGCGCCCCTATGGGCTGATGAGCCCTGTCCAGCGCTTCGCCTTCGCCTTCACCCGCCACATGATGGAATACGGCACCACCAACGAGCAGTTGGCTATGGTGAAGGTGGTGCACAGCCGACACGCCAGCGCCAACCCTAAAGCCTTCAAGAAGGAGCCAGTTACCGTAGAGGATGTGCTGAACTCCCGGTGGATCGTGAAGCCGGTGGCTCACCTGCTGGACTGTTGCCTGGAGACCGACAACGCCACCTGCATCATCGTTACCTCGGCAGAGCGGGCGCGCCACCTGCGCCAGCGCCCCATTTACATTATGGCGGTGCAGGGGCGTGGATCCCGCACATTCCCAGACAACCCCTGGTCCGAGGCCCCTATCACCCTTATCGGGGGAAACTACATCGCCCCTCGCATCTTTGAGATGGCTGGCGTTGGCCCTGAGGATATAGACATCACCGGGTGCTACGACGCCTTCACCTTTACGGTGGTGCTTCAGTTTGAGGCCTACGGCTTTTGCAAAGTAGGCGAAGGGGGGCATTATGTGAGTAGCGGCATTACTGCCCTGGGGGGCAAGCGCCCCAACAATACTAGCGGGGGCCATCTATGCGAGGGTTACACCCATGGGATGAATATGGTCATAGAGAATGTGCGCCAACTACGAGGCCAGGCCGACGACTACTGCCCCGGCTGGCGTGAGGGAAAACACACCTACCAGTATGGGCCGGGCGGATGCCGCCAGGCCAGGGATGTGGAGATCGCTATGAACATGGGGTGGGGCACGCCTGGCTACGGCTCCGCCCTTATCCTGCGGAGGTAGCCGTGCCAACCTACGAGTATCGTGGCCTGCTTTTGAGCCTCCCAGAGTTTGACCAGGAGCATACAGGTTACTTTGAGGCAGCCCGCTGCCACCAGTTGGTGGTGAAGCAGTGCCTAGACTGCCGCCTACTGCGGTGGGAGCCAGGGCCTGCCTGCCCCTTCTGCACATCATTGCGCTGGGAGTGGGCACCCGTCAGCGGCAAAGGGGAAATTTACAGTTACCAGATCGTCTACCACACCGTGCTCCCGGGCTTTCGGGACTGGGTGCCCTACCCCATCGTGCTGGTGGAACTGGATGAACAGAAGGGGATGCCCACCCCCGGCTACGGCCTGCGCATCACCGCCAATCTGGTGGACGAAAACTTCCGCCCCGAGCGAGAGGAGCGTGTGGCCATCGGCGCACGGGTGGAGGCCGTGTTTATGGACTTGCCCAATGGCCTCACTCTCCCCCAGTTCAAACTGTCTGCGGAGCAGCCCCGGGGGAGGGTGTGGCGGCACGGGTGATAAAGCGAGGCCACCAGTGGACGATTAGGGGCCTGGCGATGTCGCCAGGCCCCCTCCGTATACTTCCCCTAGCCCGACACCGGCCCCGCCCCTAACCCTGGCTCTGTCATCTTCTCCGGGTTCAGGATTTGGTCCAGTTCCGCCTCGGTGAGGGTGGTGCGCTCCCGGGCCACTTCGCGAATAGTTCGCCCCGTTCTCGCCGCCTCTTTGGCTATTTCGGCAGCCTTGTCATAACCGATGACCGGGGCCAGGGCGGTGGTGAGCATCAGGCCCTTCTCCACCATTTCCGGGCCTTTTGCAGTGGCCTTCAGCCCCTTGACGCACTGCTCGGAGAAGTTACGGACCGCTGATGCCAGCAGAGAGGCCGATTCCAGCAGGTTGCGGGCGGCCAGGGGCATCATAAGGTTCAACTCAAAGTAACTTCCCAGGTCGGCCTGCACTACGGCTACATCGTTGCCCAGCACCTGCCCACACACCTGGATTAGCGACTCGGCGATGACAGGGTTCACCTTGCCTGGCATAATGGAACTCCCTGGTTGCACCTCAGGCAGAAGGAGTTCCCCCAGCCCCGCTCGCGGCCCCGACCCTAACCAGCGAATGTCGTTGGCAATCTTGTTCAGGCTCAGGGCAACGGTGCGCAACGCCCCACTGGCCATGGCTACATTGTCCAGCGTCGCCTGGGCCTGGAAGTGGTTGTCCGTCTCCCGGATAGGGTGACCCACCACCTGGGAGAGGAGGGCGCAGACGGTGGAGGCGAACTGGGGGTGGGTGTTCACCCCTGTGCCCACTGCTGTGCCCCCCAGAGCCACCTCGGAGAGTTCGTCCAAGGCGTAGTTCAGGCGGCGGATGCCCCTCTCCACCTGTCCCGCATACCCTAGGAACTCCTGCCCCAGGCGGATGGGCGTGGCGTCTTGCAGGTGCGTGCGCCCCGTCTTGATAATGGGCCAAAACTCCTGAGACTTGGCCAGCAGGGCCTGGCGAAGCCCCTCCAGGGCAGGGAGCAAGTCCTCCTTTATAGCCATAATGGCCGCAAGGTGGATAGCCGTGGGAATTACATCATTGGAGGACTGCCCCAGGTTCACATGGTCGTTGGGGTGCACCTTGCGAGACCCGCGTGGGAAACCCAGGATCTCGCCGGCGCGGTTGGCGATAACCTCGTTGGCGTTCATGTTGGTGGAAGTGCCCGACCCCGTCTGGAAGATGTCCACAACGAACTGGTCGTCCCACTTCCCCTCGGCCACCTCCCACGCCGCCTGGACCATAGCGTTGCCAATAGCCGAGTCCAAAAGGCCCAGTTGCATATTGGCCTTGGCCGCCCCCCATTTGATAAGACCTAGGGCACGGATTAAGCGCCTGGGAAAGCGCAGGCCGCTAATCGGGAAGTTCAACACCGCCCGCTGGGTAGAGGCACCGTAATACGCATCGGCGGGCACCTCCATTGGCCCCATAGAGTCGCGCTCAACGCGTGTAGGACGGGTAACCGTCATATACCACCTCCGGAGGTGTAATGCACCCCCATACTACCCTGCTCCCCCTCTGTCAGTGTAGGGCCGAAGGGCCTAAGAATTGCGTAGGCGGGTGTTGCCTCGCCTGACCCGCTACGCTACCATAAAACGGGCTGGATAGTATTATGAACACCGTTTCTGCGCCACGCCTGGCCGCTCTGGAGCGGCTGGCTCTCCACAACTTGCGCAGGGTAGAAGAGGCCGAGTTTCGCAGTGCCCTAGAGGAGGCTCTGGCCCAACTTACCGGTGCCAAGGGGGCAAACCTCCTCCCTGCCGGGGCATCGCCCCCAAAGGGAGCGCTTGCCCTGCCCCTGGAAGCAGAGGGGCATTCCTTGGGGAGCCTGGTTTTGGATGGGGTGGAGGCCCCAACCCCCGGTCTACTAGAGGAGGCCAAGGCGGTGGCCCTGGTGGGGCTGGCCCTGCTCCAAGCAGGAGAGGCACTGCGCCGCGAGGAGCGCCTTCAGCGGGAGGCCCGTGCCCGCCAACGACGCCTCCAGGCCATAATAGACGCAATCCCAGAGGCCTTGCTCATTGTGCAGGCCCCTACGGCCCACATCAGCATGGCCAACCGCTGGGCGCACCGTATGCTGGGCACCACAGAAGACGGCCGCCTGGCCATTGGCTCTCTCTACGACCTGCGCCTGTTCACCCCAGAGGGAGTGCCCCTGCCCTTTGAACAGCGCCCAACCACACGATGCCTCCGGGGCGAGGTGTGTGAAGGGCTGGAGGTGCTACTGGAGGTGCGCCCCGGTCAACGCATCCCCCTGCTAGTAAACGCCGCCCCACTATCCGACGAGCACGGACACACCATAGGGGCTGTGGTGGTGTGGCAAGACATCACCCACCTGAAGCGCATGGAGCGCCTGCGCTCGGACTTCCTCTCCATGGTGAGCCACGACCTGCGCACACCCCTGGCCAGCATCAAGGCCGCCGTCTCCACCCTTCGCACCACACCTGCCCTTGAGCCTGCATCCCAGCAGGGGTTGCTCCAGGCTATTGACGAGGAGACAGAGCGACTGGTGCGTATGGTCAACAACCTGCTAGACCTCTCCCGGCTAGAGGCAGGGGCGTTGCCTGTAGAGCCAGAGGAATGCTGGCTGGCGGACATCGTCCAGCAGGCTGTCCGCGAAGTGGAGCGGGCAGGGCTGGCCCAGGGACGCGGTATACAGATACACCTGCCACCGGATCTACCTCCACTCTGGGCGGACTTCTCCCATATCCAGCGGGTGGTGGTGAACTTGCTGGTCAACGCTCTGGCCCACGCCCCGTCCACCACCCCCGTGCGTATTACCGCGTCTCACGACGCCCGGCGCAATGAGGTGCTGGTGAGTGTAGCCGATGAGGGGCCGGGTATACCCGCAGAGGACATCCCCCACCTCTTTGAGCGCTTCTATCGCCCTAGGCAGAAGGGGGGACACGGAACGGGCCTGGGCCTAGCCATCTGCAAGGCCCTGGTGGAACTCCACGGCGGGCGTATCTGGGCCGAGAGCACGCCGGGGCGCGGCTCCACTTTCACCTTCGCCCTCCCCATAGGGGGGCACACGCCCCAGGGGTAAGCGTGCCGCCCCCCAAA
Organism: Dehalococcoidia bacterium; assembly: GCA_046294495.1. Lineage (GTDB taxonomy): Bacteria > Chloroflexota > Dehalococcoidia > Lucifugimonadales > HRBIN23 > HRBIN23. Next base: position 50,750 of record JBKBKV010000005.1, read on the forward strand.
CCCTCCCGTATCCTGGTGGTGGAAGACGACGCCCGCCTTTGCCGTTTCCTGGTAGACCTCCTTCGCCGCCAGGACTATCAGGCCGAGATGGCCCTGGATGGGAACCAAGCCCTGACGGTGGCCGAGACCTTTCAGCCCCATCTGGTCGTCCTGGACCTTGCCTTGCCGGGGCTGAATGGGCTGGAGGTGCTACAGCGCCTGCGCCAGTGGAGCACTGCCCCCGTCATTGTCCTATCCGGGCGGGGCGAAGAGGCGCTAAAGGTAAAGGCACTGGATATGGGGGCCGACGACTACCTCACCAAGCCCTTTAGCCCCCCCGAGTTGCTGGCACGTATCCGTGCCCTGCTGCGCAGAGCAGAGCACACCCCCCCAGGCCATGCCCCCGCAGCCTTGTCCTTCGGCGACCTGACCATAGACTTTAGCGCTCGCCTTGTGAAGCGAGGGGGGAAGGAGGTGCCCCTCACACGCACCGAGTTCGCCCTCCTACAGGTATTGGCGGCCAACGCCGGGAAGGTGTTGACCCATAAGGAGCTGCTCCAGCAGGTGTGGGGGCCGGAGTATGGCGAAGAGGCAGAATACCTTCGCACCTTTATCAAGCAGTTGCGCCGCAAACTGGAGCCCGACCCCTCCCGCCCCCGTTACATCCTGACCCAGCCGGGCGTCGGATACCGCTTCCAGCCCCCAGGGGAGACTACATCTAGGTAAAACCAGCCCCTTCACACTTTTTTCACGGGCGCGCCCCCTCCCTTCACACCTTCTTCACAAAGGCCCCCTACACTATGGTCTGGAAAGGGCTACCAAGAGGAGGGAAGGGAATGGCACGCCCCATAACGCTTCTCCTGGTGGAAGACGACCCCACCCTGCTCCACACCCTGGCTCTCGCCCTGGGGGCGCGGGGCTATAAGGTGCTCACCGCCGGGTGCGTGCGGGAGGGGCTGTCTGTCGTCGCCGGGACGGGACAGGTAGACGCTATGGTTATAGACCTGGGTCTGCCGGACGGGATGGGGTGGGAATTGGTGGAACACCTGCGTCAAGTTGGGCGCACACCCCCTCCCACCGTGCTTATCAGCGCATCTACCCTCTCCCCCAGGGAGGTGCACGCCCACGGCCTGACCGCCTATCTGCCCAAACCCTTTAGTGTGGAACATCTGGTGGAGGTGGTCTCCCTGGCCATGCAAAGGTCTGGGACAACTATATCCCCCCACAACAAGGAGGTGCTACTATGATCTGGTTTAGAGCATGCCCACGGTGCCACGGCGACTTGCGGGAGGTGGCCGACCATTGGGGGAGAACGGTGCTTTGCCTCCAGTGCGGGTATGAACTGACCCCCGCCCAGGAGATACGCCTGCGCATGGCCGCTGCCCAGAGGGGGCAACCTGCTTCACCCAAGCGGGATATGGTGGCCATAGGACGCTAAACCCTCTTTAGCATAGGAGGCACGCTGTGAAGACTATACTGGTGGCGTTGGATGGCTCCCCTATCGCTGAGCAGGTGCTGCCCCTTGTGCGCCTCTTGGGAGAGCGTCTGCCAGCCAGGCTAGTTCTATTCACAGCGGTGCCTCCTCTGACAGGAGAGGTCCAACGAGCCTACGCCCAACTGCGCCTCCCTTTGGATGTGGCGGTGCACCTGGCCCGGGCCGAGGAATACCTCTCCCTTACAGCACGCCCGCTGCGGGGGGCAGGGCTGGAGGTGGTTATCAAGGCGCAAGAGGGGGAGCCAGTTGATCAAATCCTCACTTATGCCCAGGAGGTGAAAGCCGACTTTATCGCCCTCACTACCCACGGGCGCACCGGCTTCGCCCGCCTGGTGATGGGGAGCGTGGCCGACCGCCTTCTGCGCACCTCTTCTGTCCCTCTCATCCTAGTGAAGGCGCGGCCCCCCACAGCGCGCCCCGCACCCCCCAGGGTGCAGAGCGTCCTCGTCCCCCTGGACGGGTCTCCCCTGGCCGAGGCTGTCTTGCCCACGGCCCGAGAACTGGCCAAGGCCTTGCAGGTGGACCTGCTTCTAGCCCGGGTGGTCAGCATTCCGGTGGCCATTAGCATGTGGCCCGAGGCCTCCACCTATCTGGCCGAGACGCTAGAGAGCCTGCGTCAGGAGGCCCAGACCTATCTGTCGGCTTTGCAAGCCGACATTACGGCCAAAGGAGAAAGTGTGCGCACAGAGGTAAGGGAGGGCCAGCCAGCGGAGGAAGTGGTGGCTCTGGCCCGCCGCCACAGTTCACTGGTGGTGATGGCCACCCACGGCTATGGTGGTGCCCGTCGCCTCTTCCTGGGTAGCGTGGCACAGCGGGTTCTTCTTACCCTGGGCGGGCCGGCCGTGGTAATGCGCCCACAGGGGGTGTAGAAACATGGAGTTCCTGGTGCAGGTGCTGGTCAGCCTGAAGCCAGCCGTCAACGACCCCCAGGGCCTAACGGTGCAGAACGCCCTGCGCGACCTGGGCTTCCCAGGGGTGCGACGGGTGCGCGTGGGGAAATACCTTGAGGTGCTTCTGGAGGCGGAGAGTCTGGAGGCAGCCCAGCGTCAGGCCGAGGAGATGTGCCGCAAACTCCTGGCCAACCCGGTCATTGAGCAGTTCCAGTTCACCGTGCGAGAAGTCAGCCTTACACCCTAAACATACCACTTACCCTAGTTCCGGCCAGAAACGCTCCTCCTGCCAGGGGTCGCCCCGCATATGGTAACCCCGCAACTCCCAGAAGCCCGGCTTCTCCGTATCCATAAACTCCAGGCCGTTCACCCACTTGGCGCTCTTCCACCCGTAGAGGTGGGGCACCACAAGGCGCAAAGGCCCTCCATGCTCCGCGGCCAGAGGTTTGCCATCGTGGCGGTCGGCTAACAGGGTAGTCTCCGCCAGCAGATCCTCCAGCAGAAGGTTGGTGGTGTAGCCCCCGTAGCAATGCACCATAACATAGCGTGCATCACCCTTGGGACGCGCCAACTCCACGAGGGTGCGGGCGGAGACCCCCTCCCATGCGTTCTCCAGACGGCTCCACTGGGTAACGCAGTGGAAGTCAGCGGTAATGGCGATGCGCGGCAATGCCTGAAACTCTTGCCAGGCAAGTTCCCTTTCCTGCTCCACCAGGCCAAAGAGGCGGAAGCGCCATTTGGCCAGGTCAATACGCGGCGTGGGGCCATAAGTGAGGACGGGGAACTTGGTGGTAACGAACTGCCCTGGCGGCACCTTCAAGTGCGGTGGCACATCCTGTCTGATAACCTTTGGCGGGCGTGGAGCGCGTGGCTCGTTCACTGCCCTCCCTCCCCCTGAGGCTGTCCCCATGTTAGCCACAGAGTAGAGCGCTGTCAAACACCTAGGGGCAGTCGCCCTAAAAAGAGAACACCCACAGCGCCCTTTAGAGGCTCACTGCGCCCTCCGGTGCCTGCTATGGGTAAGAAACAACACCCAAACCCCCACCACAACAAGCGCCACCGCCCCTATGACCCCAATCCACAATCCCCGATTTTCCAACATAGCGGCGGGGTCAAAGGGTGTCGGCTTTGCTGGAGGTAAGGCCGACACCAGGCGCACCACCTTATCATCACCGGGGCGAGGGGTCCCTCGCCCGTCGCGGTTGCTGGTGGTTATGTAAAGATAACCGTCTGGGCCTTCCACAATGTCCCGTAGCCGCCCCAACTCCCCCTGGAGAAACACCTCCTGTCCCAGGAGGTGCCCTTCGCTATCAAGGTCCAGGCGGCGCAGATGGGACTGGCCTCCGCCGAACCCCAAAGTTACAAAGAGCAGGTCACCCTGCCACTGGGAGTAGCGTGGGCTGGTAACAAAGGTCGCCCCCGCGGGAGCAATGCTGGGCGTATAGACGGCTAGCGGGTCCCTATAGCGGGGGTTGCCGGCGTCTCCTTGCACCAGGGGCCAGCCGTAGTTGCCTCCCGCCGTCAGGCGGTTCACCTCGTCGTTGCCCACTGGGCCGTGCTCTGTAATCCACGCCTGCCCCGTCTGGGGATGGAAAGCCAGCCCCTGGGGGTTACGGTGTCCCAGGGTATATACCAGCGAGCCACTGAAGGGGTTGTCTGGGGGTGGGGAGCCGTCCCTATACATGCGCAGCACCTTGCCAGCCAAGGAGGCGGTATCCTGGGCCAACTCAGGGCGGCGGGCGTCGCCGGTGGTGGCCCACAGCATCCCATCGGGGCCAAACTTCAGCCGACACCCGTCGTGAATATCCGCTCCGGGGATGCCATCCACCACCACCTCCTCGTTAACCCCGCGCCCATCCACCTCCCGCAAACGGACGATCCGGTTGGCGAGGGTGCCATCGGCCAGGCGGTAGGTGTAGCACAGGTAGACGAAAGGCTCCTGGGGGAATTGGGGGTCTAGGGCAATACCCAGGAGGCCCCCTTCGCCCACAGCAGCCACTGGGAGCACCGCCCACGGCGCTTCACTTAAGCGCCCCCCTCCTATAACCCGCACCCGCCCAGGCCGTTCCGTAAGGAAAAGGCGTCCATCGGGGGCGAAAGCCAAGCCCCAGGGCACCTCCAGCCCCACGGCAACCACCTCCAGAGAGAAGGGAAAAGAAGGCTGTGGCGAAGCGCCAGAGGAAACCAAAACCAGCACACCCAACAGTAAAAGGCCGACCAGGCGATGTTTTATCCCCTGCATATCATAAGCATATCAAGCCTGCCCGCCACGCCCCACTGCAGCGCTCCCAGGCATGTAAGGCACGCCTATCGCAAGGCTGCCAGGCTCAATCAACGAAATTCATTTCCCCACCTGGGCTCAGTGGCTTGCGCCTTACCCGCACCGTGGGGCACACCGGAGCCGCGGACGCGCTGGTTAGCCTGCCGGCTATGATTTCGAGGGCATCTCTCAAGGGGAATTTCTTCTCAATAGTGGGATGAACAACGCCGGACAGTCGCAGCTACTTTTGATAGTTTCCTCACCGGCAGTTCCCCAATGTCTGGATTTATCCAACAATCGCGCTAAGGAGCTGTCCGTCTTTTCTGACTTAGGGGCATGATAGATGAAAATAATCCCCCACTTATTTGGCTTTTTGACATTATCTAATCTGGGAGTCTCTCATCAGCGTCGGAAGTAAAATTTCAAAATTGCGATTAGTTTTTCTCCGAGTGATGCAAAGCGCCTTCAGTTCGCACAGATGCTCTTGGCCTTGAAGACAAAGCCTAAAATCAATC
>JBKBKV010000006.1:0-28070 GCA_046294495.1 Dehalococcoidia bacterium
CCCTAACGCCCACGGCAACCCCCGCACCCTTGCCCGCCCCTACACCTACCCCACCGTTAGGGCACCCGTTGCCGACCCGTGCCCCCACCCCTCCCGCGGGCAGTCCCCCATCCCCGCCTGTTACGCCCACCCTGTCCCCTCCCCATGTGACCGTGCGTATCGTGGCGCTTACAGGGAGTGGGTTCACTCGGACGGCAACGGCCCAACTGGTCAACGATGGGGGCACTACAGCAACGGGCGTCTACGCCGTGGCGGAGTTCTTCGCCGGGACAACGAAGGTGAAGGTAAACGGGCAGGATGCCCTGCGGGTAGAGGTAGGGCGTGTGGAGGTGGGGCAAACGGTGGAGCGCACGGTGGAGTTACGGTTCAGCCTTCTGGACGGCCTCCGCCTCCAGCGCTCTGGGGGGCTGGTAGTGCTCACGGTGTATGCAGACCAGGGCATCTGGCGCTTTGAGGAGGCCTTCCAGCCCTGAGAAAGAGCATCCCCTTTCTACGCCCTTGGCGGTGCCCGCCCACCCTCTAGCCGTATGGCTTATAATTCTTTTGTCGCCCATCAAGGCGGCCATAGACACCGTAGTGCGAGCATGGCGATAAAAGCAGTCCTTTTTGACCTATATAACACCCTAGTCCACAATGAGGCGGAGTTATGGGTGCGCACCTTCGCTGAGGTATGCCGTCGGCAAGGGCTTCCGGTGGAGCCTGCCCCATTGTGGACACGCTGGAAGGCACTGGAGATGGAGGAGAGGCGCCGTCGGGTGAACCTACGCAGGCCCGAGGCGTCGCCCCCTTACAAGACCTACTTTCAGACCTGGGGTGAGTGCTTCCAGCGCGTCTTTGCCGAGTTGGGGGTTACGGGGGATCCCTGGGAGGCGGCGTCCCTTTGCGTGCGCGATATGGGGTGTCGGGAGCCGTTTCAGGAGGCTTTGCCTGTGCTCCAGGCCCTGCGTCGGCGTGTCTGCCTGGGGATCGTCTCCAATGCCGATGTGGCCTTCTTCTATCCCCTGCTGGCCCGCCATCGTTTCCCTATAGGGATCGCCGTCTGCTCGGAGGAGGCCAGAGCTTACAAGCCCCATCCCCGTCCTTTCCAGTTTGCCTTGGCATGGCTGGGGCTGCAGCCGGAAGAGGCGCTTCTAGTGGGCGACTCTTTGGAGGAGGACATCCAGGGGGCGAAAAGGGTGGGGCTACGCACCCTGTGGGTAAACTGGGGGGGTGTCCCGGTGCCCGCTGGTCTGTTCTCCCCTGACGCCCAGGTCCGCTCCCTGGCAGAGGCAGGGGTCTTCCTTTCCCAGGAGGTATTATGCCGAGCCTGAAACTGGACGAGCGTGGCCTGATTCCCGCCATCGCACAGCATGCCCACACGGGCCAGGTGCTGATGCTGGGATGGGTTAGCCCAGGTGCCCTTAAGCGCACCCTGGAGGGGGGCGATGCCTGGTTCTACAGCCGCTCCCGCGCCGATCTGTGGCACAAAGGGGAGGTCTCTGGCACGTATCTGAAGGTGCGAAAGGTGTGGGCCGATTGCGACGGCGATGCCCTTCTCTTGCAGGTAGAGCCTACTGGTCCTCAGGTGTGCCACACAGGTCAGCCTTCGTGCTTTTTTACGCCTGTAGAGGCCCTGCCCACCTTTGAACGCTCGCCAACGGGGCCTGGGGTGCTGGAGGACCTCTTCGCCACTATTCGGGAGCGCCAGCGAGATATGCCCCCAGGGAGTTACACGGCACGCCTGCTGACGGAAGGAACCCCCCGCATCGCCCAGAAGGTTATAGAGGAGGCCGGGGAGACTGCTATAGCCGCCGCCCAGGGCCAAAAGGAGGTTCTAGCCCAGGAGGCCGCCGACCTGTTGTATCATCTGCTGGTGCTTCTGGCTAGTGCCGGGCTTACACCCTCTGCAGTATGGGATGCCCTTCGAGCACGCCAGCGCTAGCCTATAAACGGGAGGTGAAACGGATATGAAGGCCATCCAGATTGTTGCCCCTCAGCGCATGCGCCTGGTGGAGGTGCCTTTGCCTCGGCCTGCCCCAGGGCAGGTGCTTGTGCGCATGGAGGCCCTCTCCATATGCGGCACCGATATGCGCCGTTACCGCCATCCCCTCCCGGAGGGGTCTTACCCTCTGGAGCCGGGCATCCCCTGCCACGAATGCGCCGGCACCATCGTGGAGAGCCTGGCCGACGGCTGGAAGGAGGGGCAGAGGGTCATCTTCTTGCCAGCCCTGAACCTGAACGGCGGGGCCGAGTATGTGGTGGGGAACCCCTCCATGCTTGTGCCCCTTCCCCAGGAAGGGGATATTGGGGAATGGCTTATGTGTCAGCCGTGGGGAACAGTGCTATTTTCTCTGGAGCGAGTGGGTTCGGTGCTGGGGAAGCGGGTTGTGGTGCTGGGGCAAGGCGCCATTGGCCTCCTCTTCACCATGACACTTTTGCGCTTGGGTGCAGGGATGGTGATAGCCGTTGACCCCATAGAGGAGCGCCTGGAGATGTCCCGTCGCCAGGGTGCTCATAGGGTTGTAAACCCCCTTCGCCAGGATGCGGTGCAGGCAGTGAACGAAGCCACTAAAGGGCAGGGGGCTGACCTGGTGATAGAGGCGTCGGGGGAGACGGAGTCTATAGATATGGCGCTTCAGATGGCCCGCATGTACGGGACAGTTGTCCTCTTCGGCGTGCCAGAAGAGGACCGTGTAACTCTGAACTACTTTGAAGCCTTGCGTAAGCAGTTGGCGTTAGTCGCCACAGTTAGTGCTACCTGCGAAGACCCCGCCCGCCCTATCAAGATGGCGGTGGCCCTGCGGCGCCAGGGTTGGGCCGACCCCGCCTGGATTATAACCCACCGTATGTCCCTTGCGGACGCCCCTCTGGCTTACGACCTCTACGCTCGGCGAACGGAGGGGATAGTGAAGGTTGTGTTGAGGGTCTAGCGGGTCAGCAGAGCGCCCAGGACGATGGCCACTATTGTAACCCACACGCCCAATACAGCACTCATCACCCAGCGGAATTGGGCCTCCTGGCGCGCCTCCAGGCGGTCTATGCGGGCCTCCAGGCGGTCTATGCGCGTATCCATACGGCGGAGGTGGTCTCGCACCTCCTCCAAGAGGGCTTCTACACGGGCTAGGCGTTCTATCTCGGTGGTCACAACTAACCCTGGGGCCCCCTGTCGCACTGGGGACCCTACTACTATATCGCCTTCAAAGACGGGTGTAAAGTTTCTGCAGCGGCACCGCCTGCGCCATTGGTCGGGACCCCGTTCAGGAAGCAGGTGCAAGCAAAGCCACCAGGCGCGGCAAAGCGACGGCCGCTGAGGCCCGCACAACCACATCACAGATAGGCGTTAGATGGGTCTCCAGGGGATTGACCTCTATCAGGCTCCCGCCTTGCATCTTGACCATTTGGGGGAACCCGGCCGCCGGGTAGACAGTGCCCGATGTCCCTATAAGGAGCATGCAGTCGCATCGGGCGGTGTGCATATAGCATTCCTCCAGCCACTTCCTGGGGATAGGCTCGCCGAACATTACACCATCCCCTTTGACGACGCCACCGCATTCTGGGCAGTGTGGGGGGAGTTCCCTTATGGTGAATTCTCGCCTGGGGAAGCGCAGGCCGCAGGAGACGCACCGCAGGAGGGTGCGGTTGCCGTGAATTTCAATGAGGCGCTGGCTCCCCGCCTCCCGATGCAGGTTGTCCACATTCTGGGTTATGGTGCACTGGAGGGGCCCCATACGCTCCAGGTCTACAAGGGCCAGGTGGCCGGGGTTGGGTTTGGCCTGGGCGATGGCCCGTAGCAGTTCCGCCCTGGCGCCCTCTTTCTCCTGGCGCATCTGGTCCTCCCAATAGGCGCGCGGGTCGCGCAGGAAGCGCTGGTAACCGTCCATAGGGGGCTCACCATAGCGTGTCCACAATCCCCCAGGGCCACGAAAAGTTGGTATGCCACTCTCCTGGGAGAGGCCAGCCCCTACCAGGGCCACCACATAGCGCGCCCTACGGATACACTGCGCTGCCATTTCCACTGCCTTTTCCCACTCCTGCATAGCCGCCCTCCTGTAGTGTGGCTACCCCCTAAAAGTATAATCATGTTGCGGTGGGGTGAGCGGTTGACAGTTCTTCCCCCTTACACTACTCTACCTTGCAGCGGAGGCATATAGAGTGAGCGTAGCGCTGGCCAGGGGAATTCGTGTCGGCCTTGCCCTCCTTCTGCTAATGCCCCTGGTGGTTACTTTCCAGACGATTTTCCCCTATGTAGTGGGCAAGTCTTTGTATGCCCGTGGGCTTATTGAGATTCTAGCGGCCCTATGGCTGGTGCTGGTTCTGTGGGATCGCTCTTATCTGCCGCCCCGCTCGTGGGTGCTTTTCGCCTTTTACGCCTATCTTCTGGTGGCGCTGATGGCGGCGGCCCTGGGGGTGAACTTCACTCGTAGCCTCTGGTCCACCCACGAACGAATGATGGGAGTGTGGGACCTGGTGCACTGGTTCCTGCTGGTCGTTGTGGCGGCGGCGGTGCTGCGCACCTCCGGGCAGTGGCTGGTCTTGTTGAACCTCAACCTGGGTGTGGGGCTTGTCCTATCGGTGGTGGCGCTGGCGCAGGCCCTTGGGGTGCGCCTCCTGCCCACTGTGCTCCAGCGGTGCGATGTAGACGCCACCCTGGGCAATCCTTCTTACCTGGGGGCGGTGTTGGTAACGGTGGTGTTGGTGGCAGTGGGCCTGCTGGCCCGCTCTTTTGCCTCTCCAACCGAGGAACCTGCCCCTGCTCCACCACCCCGGCTCCGGGGTAGGTGGGAGCGGGGGGCCGCGCGCAAGCCCCCTGGCATAGGGCATCGGTTCCTCCTGGCTCTACGGGCCTTCTGGGGACTGACGGCCCTTCTGGGCATAGTTGCCCTTTTTCAAACGGGCACACGGGGAGGTATGCTGGGCCTGATGGCGGGGGCGGTGGCTATGCCCCTGGGCGTGCTTCTGTTTGGCGGCCGCAAGGCTCTGAAGCCCCTGGCCCTGGGGGGTGGAGCCGTGCTGGTGGTTGTGGCGGCCCTCTTTGCCCTGGATAGGAGTGTGGGGTTGCCCTGGGCTGCGCGGTGCCGAGAGTCCACAGTAGGGGCGCGGGCAGCAGCCCTGGCACAGACCGATAACCCAGGCACCCAGTCGAGCCTCACCACGCGCCTCTTGTCGGCGCAATACAGTTTCCGCGCCGTGTTGGAGCGCCCCATACTAGGATGGGGTCCGGAGAACTACATTGTGCCCTTCACCCGTTTCGTGGAACCACGTTTCTTCCAGTATGGGGCCGAGGTGTTTGACCAGGCCCACAACAAGGTCATGGAGGAACTTACCACCAAGGGCATCCTTGGTCTCCTTTCTTACCTCGCTTTGTGGGGCGCACTGGTGTGGGCTGTCGTCCGTAGGCGTCGTCCGCCGAGGGAGGAGTTGCTGGCCTATGCCATTCTAGGGGCACTGGCAGGCTACTTTGTGCAGAACCTCTTCCTCTTTGACACGCCGGGTATGATGCTCCAGTGGGCGCTTCTGGTGGGCTGGGTAGCGGCCCAGGAACGCCCCGCCAAGGCTGGCGTGGCCCATAAGCGTGGCGTCCCGGTGCCCCTTATCCCTTCTACGCTCCTCCGTGGGGGTGCAACTTTCCTGGTTCTGGCACTCCTGGGATTTTCCCTCGCCTTCCTGAACTACCGGCCCTTCGCTGCGGCGCGCCTGGCGGTGCAAGCCATCGGGGAGCAGATCCCCGTAGGGGAGCGTATAGACCTGGCCCGAAGGAGTTTTGCAGCCTTCCCTCCCTTAGCGGGCATCGCTCGGGCCTTTGTCTTTGAGAACCTTATCTCCCAGTGGCCTCGCTTTTCCCCGGAGGACAAGACACGAGCCTTCAAGTTCCTGCTGGCCGAGGGCGGGCGGGGTCTCCAGCAGGACCCCCAGGACTACCGTCTTCTGAGTGACTTGACCTTTTTTCTCCAGATGGCTGCTGGCTCCCCTGAGCAGGTAGAGCGGATAGAACCGCTGGTGGAGCGTTTACGCCAACTGGGGCCTGGCAGGTTGGAAACATACCAACTGCTAGCCCAGCAGGAAATCCTGCGGGGCAACTACCGGCAGGCGCTAACCCTTGTAAACGAGTTTACGGCCCAGGCCCCAGCCATGGCCAGCCGCTTTGAGGCCATCCGCCGTGTTGCCGAAGATGGGTTGAAGGGGCAGGGGGGGCAGTAAGGGGGGCGTTTACCCATCAGGAAGGAGCATGCCCCGCTCCACCCGGAAACGGGTGCACCCTTCCAGCAGAGGCCCCTCCTCACGCTGGGTAGAGGTCAGCAACGCCTGGTCTGCCTGTCGAGCCACCTCCAGGAGCAGGCGCCGCCGCTGGGCATCCAGTTCCGACAGGGCGTCGTCTAGGAGCAGGATGGGAGGTTCGTGGAGGGCTTTCTGGGTAAACCCGGCCTCGGCCAAACGGAGGGCCAGGGCGAGGCATCGGGCCTGCCCGCGCGACGCAAAGGACGCTTCGCGCCCCTCCAGGCGCAGAAGGAGGTCGTCCCTGTGGGGGCCGATCAGGGTCTGGCCGAGGGCCAGTTCTTTGGGGCGCAGGCTCTCCATCTGCCGTGCAAGGGAGGCGGCGATGGCCTCGGGGGGAAGAGGTGCAACGCCCTCCCCACCCCAGCGGTAACAGACCTCCACCCGCTCCGTGCTTGCCAGGCTGTTGTAGGCCCTGGCTACCTGGGGTGCCAGGTCTTGCAGGGCAGTGAGACGTTTGGCGGTGATGCGCCCCCCTTCCGCACACACCTCCTGGTCCCAGTAGGCCAGTTGATGGCGGTCGGCCTGGGCCTTCAGCAAACGGTTGCGGCGAGCCAGCAGGCGCTGGTAGCGCTGGAGGGAATGCAGGTAACTGCGGTCGGTCAGAGAAAGGAGGATGTCCAGCCAACGCCGGCGCAGGGCGGGTGGGCCGAAAACCATGCCGATGTCGTCGGCTTGGAAGAGCACCATCGGGGCTTGCCCTATCGCCTGGCTGGCTGGGCAGAGGACGCCGTTGACCCGCACCTGCTTCTGGAAGGGGCGAGGCGCCCCTGGCTCCCCTTCCCGCTTAGGAGGCGAAAGCAGGTCTATGCGCACCTTCAGCAGTGCCCCGTTCTGGCGCTGGAAAAACCCCTCCACCCACCCCCAGCCATCTTCTTCTAGGGCGGAGAAGGCGATGAGTTCCTGGTCGTAGGTGGCTCTGGGGGACTTGGTGAGGGCCAGAAGGTATATGACTTCTAGGAGGTTTGTCTTCCCCTGGGCATTGGCCCCCCAGATAAGGGTTAGCCCTGGGGAGAAGGGAACATCCAAAGAGCGGTAGGTCCTCAGATTGCGCAGGGAAAGATGGACGAGCCTCACCCCTACACCCTTGCTGTTTTTCCCGGGCAGATGCCCCTTACCCCATATCGTAGCAGGACTGCCCCCGCCAGGCATCGGTCCTTTTGCTACCACAGGTTTCTGGCTAGCAGCCCAAGTGGCTGTAAGTCGCGGATGGAGCGATGTTCCAACCCGCGCATCCAGGGCTACCCACACGGTAACCCCAGCCGCCTGGCGTGGGATGAAAGCATCCCGGCTATTGACGGTTTAGCCCTTTGCTTCTAACATGAGATAACAGAGGCATCTGTATGGATTCGCCGCCACTTCTGGTGCAGGCTATCGCCGACTACCTTCAAGGCCTTCCCCAGGGGGAGCAGACACCCGCCCAGCAGGAGTTGAGGCGTCTTCTGCGATGGTTGGGGAGCGACAGCACAGTGGCCGACTTGACCCCCCAGGTGGTGGCCAACTTCACCCAGCAGGAGTTCCCCGGGAACGGGGATGAGCACAAGGGCAAGGCGCTTAAAGACTTCCTCTCCTATTTGAAGCGCAAGGGCCTTACCAGCGAAAACCTGGGCAAATATGTAAGGACACCCCGCTCCACCCGCCGCCCAAAACAGACGGTCAATAACGAGGCACAGGCCCCCGTGCACCTGACCGCCGAGGGCTTACAGCGTATCCAGGGGGAACTGGATGCCTTGCGCCAGGAGCAGTTAGCCCTGGCCGAGGAGGTGCGCCGCGCCGCCGCCGACAAGGATGTGCGGGAGAATGCCCCACTGGAGGCCGCACGGGAGCGTCTGGGGTGGGTCTCCAGCCGTATTCGGGAACTGGAGGCCCTTCTACACCAGGCCCAGGTGATGGAAACCCCCTCCGTCTCCCAGGCGAGGCGCAAGGTGTGCCAGGGGTGCACCGTGGTTCTTCTTGACCGGGCCAGCGGCCGAGAAGTCTCCTATGCGTTAGTAGACCCGCGAGAGAGTAGCCCCTTGGCAGGGCGTATCTCCGTTGACTCCCCCGTGGGGAAGGCTCTTCTAGACCACTATGAGGGGGATGAGGTAGAGGTGCGGGCACCACGAGGCGTTGTCCGCTATTATATACTAAAAGTTACATAGGGGGTAAAGCCATTCGCCGTAACTGGACGATACTCGGTGTCTTCGTAGCCGTCTGTATTCCCCCGCTGGTCATACGCCTAGTCGGATTTGAAGTTGTCCGTTCCCTACCGTGGATAGCCTCCTTCGCTGACGCCACCGGCATAGACCACCTGACGCCCGAGTTGGAGGCCCTTGTCTTTGGGGCCGGCGTTGTGGCCGCCGCCTTCCTTCTATCCTGGGCGGCAGAGGTGGCCGAGAGCGAGGTCTCCGCGGCCTTGGCCCTGGCAGGGGTGGCTTTGATCGCTGTGCTCCCCGAATATGCCGTTGACCTCTATTTCGCTTGGCAGGCGGGGCAAGAGGCGGCGGCAGGCATTCCTCCGGAGCGGATGCAGTATGTCCACTACGCCACCGCCAACATGACTGGGGCCAACCGCTTGCTGGTAGGCCTTGCCTGGCCCCTGGTGGGCCTTCTGTGGTGGCTCCGCACTCGGGGGCATGTGCGCCTGGAGCGTGGCGTATCCCTGGAACTGCTGGCTATGCTCCTGGCCACCCTATTTGCGTTCACCATCCCCATCAAGGGGAGCATCGCCTGGTGGGACGGGCTGGTGCTGGTGGGCCTCTTCGCCCTCTATATCTACCTGACATCTCGCCTGCCTCAGCGGGAGCCGGAACTGGTAGGCCCCCCCATGGCCATCGCCTCCCTGCCTAAGCCCTGGCGCAGGGCCACCATTGTGGCCCTTTTTCTTTTCTCCGCCGGAATGATCCTCTCTTCCGCCGAGCCCTTCGCCGAGGGCCTGCTGGGTGTAGGGCGCAAGTTGGGGGTTAGCGAGTTCATTATGGTGCAGTGGATAGCCCCCCTGGCCTCCGAGACACCGGAGGTGCTGGTAGCGGGCCTGCTGACCATTCGGGGCGACGCCGTGGCTGGGATGATGGTGCTCATCTCCTCAAAGGTGAACCAGTGGACGCTCCTGGTAGGCACTCTCCCCTTCGCCTACAGCATCAGCGCTGGGAGCCTGCTAGCCCTCCCCCTAGATGCCCGCCAGGCCGAAGAGATTTGGCTTACTGCTGCCCAGTCCCTGCTAGCCGTGGTGGTGCTGGTGCGCCTGAACCTGCCGTCGTGGGGTGCGTTTCTGCTCCTGGTGCTGTGGGCCACCCAGTTGGGCTTCACCAGCACCGCGGCTCGCTTCGCATATGTCTTCCTTTACCTAGGGGCCTCTACCATCCTGATGCTGGCAGAGCCGGCTCGTCTGCGGGACGCTGCCCGCCTGCCCTCCTGGGCCATAAAAACCGTTCGGGAGCCAGAGCGAGCCGCCGAACCTGTTGGAGGGGCGCACTCCTCCCCTGCTGACCCTCCCAAGTAGGCCAAACACCTGCTGACCCGTGTCTTCCCCAGGTGGTGATACCCCTGGCTTGACGCCCTGCCCCCTTTGCCCTTATGCTAGTGGGCAAAGGCGAGGATGGAGACGAGTAGGGCAGGAAGGGGCGCCCAGCGAGTCCCGTAGGGTGGAAGGGGATGCGCCCCCTGTCTGAACATCCCTCCGGAGCCGCCGCCCCAACGGGCTGGTGCCCCAGTAGGCGCGGACGGAGCGCCCACCGTTACCTGGGTGGGGGTGTGATGGCACCCCGCGGAGGTGCCCCTGGCGACGCCAGGGGAAGAAGGGTGGTCTCGCGGGAACAAACGCCCGTCCCTTCGGGGGCGGGCTTTTTGTTTTGGCCAAAGGAAAGGAGGAGAGGATGGAACGGGTCGTTCTCTACGATACGACACTTCGTGATGGCACTCAGCAGGAGGGTATCTCCCTATCGGTGGAGGATAAACTGCGCATCACCCAGCAGTTGGACGCTTTTGGCATCCCTTACATTGAGGGGGGGTGGCCCGGCTCCAACCCCAAAGACGCCGAGTATTTTGCGCGGGTGCGCCACCTGCCTCTGAGCCAGGCTA
This sequence comes from Dehalococcoidia bacterium, assembly GCA_046294495.1. Taxonomy (GTDB): domain Bacteria; phylum Chloroflexota; class Dehalococcoidia; order Lucifugimonadales; family HRBIN23; genus HRBIN23. Next base: position 10,312 of record JBKBKV010000006.1, read on the forward strand.
CTATCGTCGCCTTCGGCTCTACCCGCAAGGCCCACACCCCCGTGGAGCAAGACACCAACATCCGCGCCCTGCTGGAGGCGGGCACCCCAGTGGTTACCCTGGTGGGCAAGACCTGGGACCTCCATGTTACCCATGTGCTAGAGACAAGCCTGGAGGAGAACCTGGCCATGCTCCGGGAGTCCATCGCCTACCTGCGGGGCAATGGGCGGAGGGTCTTCTTTGACGCCGAGCACTTCTTTGACGGGTGGAAGGCCAACCGTGCCTACGCCCTGCGGTGCGTCCAGGTGGCCGCCGAGGCTGGGGCGGAGTATGTGGTGCTGTGCGACACCAATGGGGGGAGCCTCCCCCACGAGGTCGCCGACATTGTGCAGGCGGTGCGGAAGGCGGTGCCAGTGCCCCTGGGCGTCCATACCCACAATGATGGGGAACTGGCAGTGGCCAATGCATTAGCCGGGGTGCTGGCGGGGGCAACCCAGGTGCAGGGCACCATAAACGGATATGGGGAGCGGTGCGGCAATGCCAATTTGGTCTCCCTTATCCCCGCCCTCCAACTGAAGATGGGCATCCGAGTGGTGAGCGAGGGGGCCCTGGGTCAGCTAACCCGCCTGGCCCGCTGGGTCAGCGAGGTGGCAAACACTCCGCTAAACCCCTCCCAGCCCTATGTGGGGAGCCGCGCCTTTGTCCACAAGGCAGGCCTCCACGCCTCGGCGGTGGTAAAGGTTGAGGAGAGTTACCAGCACGTCCCCCCCGAAAAGGTGGGAAACAGCAAGCGTATCATCGTCTCCGAGTTGGCGGGACGGGGCAATGTGCTATACAAACTGCAGGAGGTGGGCCTCCCGGTGGATGCCCAGGATGCCCGCCGCATCCTGGAGGCGGTGAAGGAGAAGGAGGCTAAGGGCTTCCAGTATGAAGAGGCTGAAGCATCCTTTGAACTGCTGGTGCGTCGGGGGCTACCAGGCTACCGCTCCCCCTTTGAACTGGTGGATTTCCTGGTGGTGGTGGAGAAGCGCCGGCGCACCCCGGAAAACGGGGGCGACCTGCTGGCCGAGGCCACGGTGAAGGTGCGGGTAAACGGGGAGGTGCTCCACACCGCCGCCGAGGGCAACGGCCCCGTAAACGCACTGGACAACGCCATTCGCAAGGCCCTGCTAGCCTTCTACCCCCAACTGCAAGGGGTGCGCCTGGTGGACTACAAGGTGCGGGTGGTGGACCAGGGCTCCGGCACGGGCGCTTCGGTGCGGGTGCTGATGGAATCCACAGATGGCCAGCGCACCTGGCGCACCGTGGGGGCCTCCACCAACATTATTGAGGCCTCCTGGCTGGCCCTGCAAGACAGCCTGGAGTGGTGGATTCTGCACCGGGGCTTGGCGCAAACGCCTTCGCGCTAGCCTCCCTCCGGGTTCCTGGCGGCCCCCTCCCTCGCTATAATGGGCATAGGCGAGGGAAGCGGTGGGCGAGCACGAGAAGGCTGTCCCTATCTGGCGCCAATACCAGCGCATCAAGAGGGCCTATCCCGACTGTGTTGTCCTCTTCCGCCTGGGGGACTTCTACGAGACCTTTGGGGAGGACGCCTATACCACCTCCCGGGAACTGGAGATAACCCTGACGGCCCGGGAGATGGGCAAGGGGCACCGGGTGCCTATGGCCGGCATCCCATACCACACCCTGGAGAGTTACCTGGCTCGCCTCATCAAGAAGGGCTTCAGGGTGGCCATCTGCGAGCAGCTGAGCGACCCCTCCGCCTCCAGGGGCCTGGTGGAGCGTGATGTGGTGCGGGTGGTTACCCCGGGGACCGTCATAGAGCCTTCTCTGCTGGAGCAGAAGGCCAACAACTACCTGGCCTCCCTGGTAGTGGAGGGGGACGAGGCGGGGCTGGCCTATGCCGACATCACCACGGGGGAGTTCGCCGTTACCCAGTGCCCCTGGCCCCAGGCCCTGCTGGAAGTGGAGCGCCTGGCGCCGGCGGAGGTCCTCCTTTCGGAGGGTGCCCAGGCGCCACCGGGCGTGGCTGTTGTTACCCCTGTGCCTGCAGTGGCTTTTGACTTGGAGGAGGCCACGGAGCGCCTGAAGGCCCAACTGGGCGTGCTGACCCTGGAGCCTTTCGGGTGCGCCGACCTGCCCCTGGCTATACGGGCGGCTGGGGCCATCCTTTTCTATCTCTCCCGCACCCAGAAGGGCTTCCTGAGCCTGATCACCTCCCTACGCACCTACTCCACCGCCCACCATATGCCACTGGACGCCCGCACCCGCCGCCACCTGGAGGTGTTCCAGGGGGGTAGGCTGGGCACGGGGCCTTCCCTACTATCTGTGCTGGACTACACTCGAACCCCTATGGGGGGCAGGCTCTTGCGCCGTTGGCTGGCCCAGCCCCTTCTGGACCTGGGGGAGTTGCAGAGGCGTCTGGACTGCGTGGAGTGGCTGGTGAAACATCCCCTGGAACGGGAACGCCTGCGGGGGGTGCTGAAAGAGGTGTCCGACCTGGAGCGCCTGTTGAACCGGGTGCGGGCGGGGCTGGCGACGCCGCGAGAGGTGGTGGGGCTGCGTCGGAGCCTGGAGGCCCTCCCCCGCCTCTTGGACGCCCTGGGGGATGCTTCCCCCTTTAGCGCTGTGCGCCAACAAATGCACCTCTGCCAGGATGTTGTGGCCCTTATTGCCCGCGCCATTGAGGAGGAGCCGTCTACGCCTGTGGGGGAAGGGGGGGTTATCAAGGCTGGCTTCTCCTCGGAACTGGACGAACTGCGCTTCGCTGCCAGAAACGCCAGGGAGGTGCTGGCTGGGCTGGAGCAGAAGGAGCGGGAGCGCACGGGCATCGCCTCCCTGAAGGTTGGCTACAACAAGGTCTTCGGTTACTATCTGGAGGTGAGCAAGCCCAACCTCTCCAAGGTGCCTCCCCACTACATCCGCAGGCAGACCCTCACCAATGGGGAGCGCTTTATCACCCCGGAACTGAAGGAATACGAGGCCCTGATCCTCAATACACAGGAGCGCATCGGCGATCTGGAGCCTTTCCTTTTTCGCCAGGTGTGCCAACAGATAGGGGATGCGGCCCCTCGCATCCTGGAGACTGCCCAGGGGGTGGCCCAGGTGGATGTGTTCGCCTCCCTGGCCGAAGCCGCCCAGCGCAACGGGTATGTGCGCCCCACATTGGACAACTCTACCGCTATCCGCATCAAGGGGGGGCGCCATCCCGTAGTGGAGCAGGTGCTCCCTCCAGGGGCCTTCGTCCCCAACGACACCCTCCTGGACACTGGCGGCAACCAGATTCTCCTCCTGACCGGCCCAAACATGAGCGGCAAGTCCACCTACATCCGCCAGGTGGCGCTCATCGTGCTTATGGCCCAGATAGGGAGTTTCGTCCCGGCACAGGAGGCCTCACTGGGCCTGGTTGACCGCATCTTCACCCGCATAGGCCTGCAAGACGACCTGGCGGAGGGGCAGTCCACCTTCATGGTGGAGATGGTGGAGACGGCCCATATCCTGCACCACGCCACACCCCGCTCTCTGGTGCTCCTGGATGAGGTGGGGAGGGGCACCAGCACTTACGATGGGCTGGCCATTGCCCAGGCGGTGCTGGAATACCTGCATAACCACCCTCGCCTGGGGTGCCGCACCCTCTTCGCCACCCACTACCACGAACTTACTGCCCTGGAGGGGGTGCTTCCACGCCTGCGCAACTACACGGTGCAGGTGCAGGAGGTGGAGGGGAAGGTGGTCTTCCTGCACCGTATCGCACCGGGCAAGGCAGACAAAAGTTATGGGGTGCATGTGGCCCAGTTGTCTGGCATCCCCAAGGCGGTGCTCCATCGGGCGTGGGAGGTGCTCCAGGTGCTGGAGGGGAAGTCTTCCGCTCCCCGCCCGCCTGCGGGGGAGCGCCGCGCCCGCCGAGACGGACAGGCCCAGCAACTCCCCCTCTTTACCGGCTTGGGCGCCCCTGTTTTGCAAGAGCTCTTGGCTATGGACATAAATTCCTTGACGCCCCTGGAGGCTCTTACTAAACTCTATGAACTCCAGAGCAAGGCCCGAGCACTTATGCCCCCTATCCCTGAGGTGGGGAAGGCCATACCACCCACCCCCTAGCGTCTCTTGCTTACCGCTGGCTCTCCTGGGGGGAGGGGCGAGCCAGGAGGGCAGGCTGGGCGATATCGGGAGGGGCCTCGGGCTTCAGGATGCCAATAAAGGGTAGGTTACGGTATTTCTCCAGGTAGTCCAGGCCATACCCTACCAGAAACTCGTCGGGCACCTCAAACCCCACATAGTGGATGGGGACATCGGCGATACGGCGCACGCGCTTGTCCAGCAGAGCGCATACCCGCAGGCTAGAGGGCCCTCGGCTCTCTAGGTAGCGCAGGATAAAGTGCAGGGTCATACCTGTGTCCACAATGTCTTCTACCAGAAGCACATCGCGCCCGCGGATATCCAGGTCCAGGTCTTTGGTGATGCGCACACCCTCTCCCTTGCCATAGTAAGAGATGGCCATGAAGTCTACCGAGACGGGTAGGCTAATGGCGCGCATCAGGTCGGCCATAAAGCAGAGGACACCCCGGAGCACGCCCACCAGCACCGGCTCTTTGCCTTTGTAGTCCTGCGAGATCTGGCGCCCTAGTTCGGCAACCCGCTTCTGGATAGCGTCGGTAGAGAAGAGGACACGCTCTATCCCCCGCACCCCGGCCTGGGCCAGGGGGCCGAACCCGTAGCGCGCCAGCAGGCGATGGTAGTCCCGCCGGTAGAGGAGTTTGATCTTGATGTCCGGGTAGAGTTGGCGCAACAGGCGCAGTTTGCGGTTCTTTTCGGTAACCAGGCTCTGCCTAAGGGTGGTCAGTTCAATGTAGAGGTCCAAGTCGGGCAGGTAGAAATCGGGGGTAAACATCTCCACCACTTTTCCCCCCTCCCAGCGGATGGGGAAGGAGCGTGGCTCGTAGACCCAGCGCACGCCGTAGAAGTCCAGGATATGGGCGAACTCGGCCTCGCTGGGGTGGGCGAAAGGAGGAGGGGGTTCCCATTCTTCGGGCGCTTTGGCCTCTTCCGGGCTCTCGTGGGGATGCTGTTCCGGCTCCGCCACGGCTCCCGCACCCCCTGTTAGGTGCGCTCTGCGACGACCGTCAGCCAGTTGCGGGGCACCACGGCGAGGCCCATCTCCTGGAAGGTCTGGCGCACGGCCTCTTGCAGGGCTTCGCTGGCCCTCTCCAGGGGGACGCCCGGCAATGCCCCTTGGACGAAGTCCTCAAAACGGCTGATGTCTAGCCACCCCTGGAGGGTAACCTGGACAGTGCGCGTCTCCTGGTGCACGACCCGGAGGCCGTGGGACTCCAGAAGGGCCTTATACTGCTCTGGGGTCAACTGACGGCGCGCTTCCACCTTGTCGGCGCGGGGCAAGAGGCCGTGGCGCTCCTTCAGGATGCGGATGGCTTTATACATCCACCGTCGGTAGAAGGATTCGGTGCCGGGGGCGTGGGCACCCTGGAAGAAGGAGGTGTTGAAGGCGAAGCGCCCGCCCGGTTTCAGGGCATCCACCACCTGCTGGAGCAGCGCCGCCTTGTCCTGGATGTAGTGAATGCCATTGCAAAAAATAATGGCGTCGGCCTTCTCCCGCACGAGACGGGACAGTTCCTCCACCCGTCCATGGACGAACTGGACGGCGGCGTCCCTGGCATCAGATAGGCTTTGCATGGCCTCCCGAAGGGCGCTGGCGGACATGTCAATACCGATAACGACGCTGTCCCTAGCACCCCGGAGTTTCTCTAGGATCATCCTGGTAACGGCCCCTGTGCCACAGGCCAGTTCCACCACGCGCTGGCCGGGGTGTAGCCCCACCCTCTCCAGTAGATAAGCGTTCACCGCCCGATAAAAGCCGTGGCGGGCGAACCACTTGAAAGAGAAATCCCCAGTCCCCTCGGTTTCTTGCGCCTTTTCCACTCGTTTCCTCCTGGCTGGCAAGAAACATGATAGCACCGGGGGACGCGGACTGGCAGGGGAGAAAAGCCCTTGTTAGAAGGGGTGCCCTCCCAGGAAGGGGTTCCAGCGCTTTTCGTTGCCGATGGTGGTGCGTGGGCCGTGGCCTGGGAGCACCACAGTGGCGTCGGGGAGCACGGCGAGTTTGGTGAAGATGCTGGCGACAAGGCGGGCGTGGCTGGCGCCGGGGAAGTCGGTGCGCCCCACGCTCCCCTGGAAGAGGGTGTCTCCGGTAAACACCACACCGTGTCCATACAGGCTTATGCTCCCGGGGGTATGCCCCGGTGTCTCCAGCACCAGAAGGGAGCATGAGCCGAAGGTAATGGAATCCCCTCCCTTCAGGGGGCGGTCTGGCTCTGGGGGGTCACGATAGTCGGGGAAGAGTTGGCGTGCGCCAGAGGGGTTCTTCAGGAAGGGGATGTCGTCTGGGTGGAGGGCAAAGGGGATTTGTAGCGCCTCCTTCAAGTGGGCTACCGAGGCGGTGTGGTCCACATGCCCGTGGGTGCACAGGACGAGGGAGGGCTTCAGTTCCAGGCGGTGCACCTCTTCCACGATGCGCTGGCCATCGCCCCCCGGGTCAATGATAATGGTATCTTTGCTCTCTTCGTCGCTGGCCAGGTAGCAGTTGGTGGCAAAAGGGCCTACTACAAGGATGCGCACCTGTAGTCCCATATCTAGCGCTCAATTGGGGTATCGTCTCGGTTTCCCCACTCGCCGAAGGAGCCATCGTAGTTGCGGAGCGTGGGATAGCCCAAGAGGGTCAGCACGAAGGTCCCGTGCGCCGCACGGATGCCCCCCTGTCAGTAAGCGATGACCTCCTTCTCGGCGGTAATCCCCTTCTCCTCCAGCATACGGCGTAGCGTTGCCGGGTCTTTGAAGGTATGCTTCTCCCTGTCCATCAGGTCAAGCCATTCCAGGTGCACCGCCCCGGGCATGTGGCCGGCTCGCTTATTACCACGGGTATTCTCCCCCGTATACTCGGAGCGGGAGCGCACATCCCACAGCACCGTTCCCCTTTCCTGGCGCAGGATACGCTCCTTGATCTCCTCGGCGGTGGCCAGGATGGAGGGGTTGGGGCGGGGGGTGAAGGTGGCTTTGGTGTAGGTATGCTGGGCGCCGCACAGGCAGAGGGGTCGGCTCTCCCGGAACCAGCGAGGGAAGCCCCCGTTGACCACCTTCACTTGAGAATGCCCGTAATAGTTCAGGCACCACCACAGCCGGCCGGCGTAAAGGCTGTGGCGGGCGTCGTAGCCCACCACCAGGGTATCGTCCCCTATGCCCAGGGACTCCATCAGCCCCTTGAACTGCTCTGGGCGCATCACAAAACGGCGGTCGTCGGGGTCCTTGAAGTAGTTGTCTGGGACGCACACTGCCCCCGGGATGTGGATGCGGAAGTAGGCGTCCCTGGGGTCGCAGTCCACGATGCGCACCGAGGGGTCGTCCAGGTGCGCTTGAAGCCACGCCGGCTCCACAAGCAAGTCGGGTCGTGCAAATCCCGCCTCTGCCATAATGCCCTCCTTGGCAGATTGTGCCGAGAAAGGGCGTTCCTGTCAATAGACCCTAGGGGTGGCGATGTGAAAGGACGCCCGCATAACCTGGCGCATTCCTGCCGTTAGGCTACTCTACTGTAACAGACTTGGCCAGGTTGCGGGGCTGGTCCACATCACACCCCCTGCGGACAGCGACGGCGTAGGCCAGCAGTTGCAGGGGCACCACACTAACAAAGGGGGTGAGCAGTTCCGGCACTGGAGGGATGGGGATGAAGTGCTCCACCTTTTGGGGCAAAGCGGTGTCGCCCTGGGTTCCGATGGCCACGACGGGGCTTCCCCGGGCGCGGGCTTCCGAGATGTTGGACAACATCTTCTCGTAGAGGCGTCCCTGGGGGGCTAACGCCACTACAGGCATATCGGCGTCCAGAAGGGCAATAGGGCCGTGTTTCATCTCCCCCGCCGCATACCCTTCGGCGTGGATGTAACTCAGTTCCTTCAGTTTCAAAGCCCCCTCCATAGCGATGGGGTAAGTGATACCCCTCCCCAGGAAGAGGAAAGACTGGTGCTTGAAGAAGCGCTCAGCCAGGGGGGGACAGAGGCCCTGGGTGCTCTGTATTAGGTCGCCCAGAAGGGCGGGAAGGCGGCTGATATGGCGGACCGCCTCGCTACGAGCAACAGGGGGAAGGGTGCCACGCACTTTACCCAGGTGTAGGCCCAGAAGGTAGAGGGCTAGCATAGAGTTCATAAAGGTCTTGGTGGAGGCGACCCCTACCTCCAGTCCCGCCTTCAGGTAAAGCACGGCGTTCGCCTGGCGGGTGGCCTCCGAACCTTCAACATTGCACAGGGCCAGCACCGGAGCGCCTCGCCGCCTGGCCTCGGCCATGCAGCTAAGGGTATCGGCCGTCTCTCCCGACTGGGTAACGGCCACCACCAGGGTCCTCTCGTCCAGCACAGGGTTGCGGTAGTGGAATTCGGAGGCGTTGTCGGCTTCAGCGGGGATGCGCGCCAGGTTCTCCAGGAAGATGCGCCCCACCATACAGGCGTGGTAACTGGTGCCCATCCCCACCAGCACCACTCGGGAGAAAGACGGGAGTGCCCTTTCCAGGGGGCGGAGTTCCTCATCTATTGCCACATCCGCCGGCGCCTGGAAGTGGATACGCCCCCGCAGGGCGCTGGTAACAGCCTCGGGCTGTTCGCAAATCTCCTTGAGGGTGAAGTGGCGATAAAGGCCCTTGCCCGATGCGGCAGCGTCGTAAGAGACCAGGATAGGCTCCTTGCCTAACGCCTGCCCATTCAGGTCAGAGAAAGAGGCCCCGGCAGGTGTAAGCACCGCCACCTCTCCGTGGGCCAGGTGGACAACCCTGCGGGTGTAGGGGAGTAGGGCCTGCAGGTCGCTGGCCAGGAACATCTCCCCCTGGCCGTAGCCCACAATTATGCCTCCGGCGTTGCCAGTGCGCACCGCTACCAGTTTCCCCGGCTCCTGGGCGGAAAGGGCGGCGATGGCGTTGGCCCCTTGCAGGCGCTTGGCCGTCCAGCGCAGAGCCTCCTCCAGGGGCTTCCCGTGCCGGATGGCCTGCTCCAGCAGGTGGGCGATGACCTCGGTATCGGTCTCTGAGGTGAAGCGATGCCCCTGGTCTTCCAGTTCCCGGGCCAGTTGAGCGTAGTTCTCCACAATGCCGTTGTGGACGACGCTGATGGAGCCGGAGCAGTCCAGGTGTGGGTGGGCGTTGGCCTCGGTAGGGGCGCCATGGGTGGCCCAGCGGGTGTGGCCCAGCCCGCAGGAGCCGGCGGGTATCCCCCCCTCCAGCGCAGATGCCAGGTTGTGCAGTTTGCCCGGGCTTTTCCGCACACACAGCGCCCCCCCAGGGGTTGCCACCACAAGCCCAGCGCTATCGTAGCCTCGGTATTCCAGACGGGTGAGGCCCTCCAGGAGCAATGGCGCAGCCAGCCGGTTGCCGGTATAGCCTACGATGCCGCACATGTTGGCCCCCCTAGACCAGCTCTCCCTTTATCGTTAGAGCAAGGGGACATTTTATGGTAGCACACTGGACGCCAGGGGCTCACGGGCTGGTATACTGGCCCCGATACATCCTTTCTGCTCCTGAAGGGGGTAGCCGTGGAAGTCTTGTGGATGGGCCATTCGTGCTTTGTGTTGCGCACCCAAGGGGTGGCCCTGGCCACCGACCCCTTCGCTCCCTCCCTGGGGTGGAGCCTCTCGCCTTTGGAGGTGCGCATTGTTACCTCCAGCCACGACCACCCCCACCACCGCTGGCTACAGGCGTGTCCTGGGGCAAAGGCGCTGGTGGGGCCTGGGGAATACGAAGTGGCGGGAGTATACATCCGTGGCTACAAGACGCCCCTCTCCAAGAAGGCGGGGCCTTCTGGGCGGAACACCGTTTTCGTGATAGAGGCGGAGGGTCTCACCATCGCCCATCTGGGCGACCTGGGAGCGGTGCCCGCAAGCCGCCTGGTGGAAGATATAGGGGGCGTGCACATCCTGCTGCTGCCCGTAGGTGGGGTGTGCACCATCTCCCCCCGGGAGGCGGTGGAGACAGCACGCCTGTTAGGTGCACGCCTGGTTATCCCTATGCACTACTCCCTGCCGGGCATCGCCGTATCCTTGCAATCCCTGGAGCCTTTTCTAAAGGAGATGGGGATAAGCGCTCCAGCCCCCTCTGCACGCCTCCTGGTGAGCCGCTCCTCGCTCCCCAACGAACTTCAGGTGATAGCCATGGCCCCCAGGGCTGGCCCTGGGGCGTAAGAGGGCGCCACCGGGATAAACAACGAATTGCGTCGTGTTACTGGTGTTTTTCCACTTTTCGTCTATACTGGGCAAGGCTCTTGACAAATGGGCACTGGCGTGTATAATCAAGCCAGCCCTCGTGCCTGGGCGTGCTTGGTGGCCCTCCTTCTCCTGCTCAAGCCACTGGGTGTGTTGCATTACTCTGCAGAATGGAGGGAGAAATGAAGCAAAGTCGGCCTTACATAAGAATGTCGCTTGGGGTGGCGTTTGTGCTCCTGTTGCTGGGGGTTGTGGCGTGTCGCCCGGCCCCGGCGGTAACCCCTTCGGCTCCCACACCCACCGCTGCGGCCAAGCCGGCTACCCCAACCCCTACTTTGCCCCCCCTGCCCACCCCCACACCGGTCCCCACGCCCGTTCCTTTGGCGACCCCAACCCCTGTTCCCACCCCTACCCCTGTGGCCGCGCCCGTGGGCTGGCTGGAGCGGTATATGAAAGCCCCCGGCTATAAGGCCGAATGGGGCCAGCCCAGGAAGGGGGGCATCTTCCGCTACGGGGGCTCTCATGTGCTGCTAGGGCACGACCCTGCCTATGGTCACTCCTTCAATGGCCCCCAGTTCCTGCCAACCTATAACCGCCTGTTGCGCTTCGTGCCCTGGCAGGGGAACACCGGAACGGTGGAAGGCGACCTGGCTGAGACCTGGGAGCTCTCCCCTGACGGCATGAAGGTTACTTTCAAACTGCGCAAAGGGGTGAAGTTCCAGAATAACCCCAACCTGCCCGCTAAGATCCGCGACCTCGTCTCGGGGGACGAGTTCACCTGCGAGGATGCCGAAGCCACCATGCGCTGGCTCCTCTTCCCGCCAAAAGAGATTGCCCTCTTGCACACAGGCCCCCGCTCTGCCCTTTTGACCCCTTATAAAGGCTCCTCTTGCCCTGATGGCCCTAAGGGCTACACCTTCGTAGTGGAACTGAAGGCTCCTACTGCCAACATCATCACCGCCTTCGCTGGCGGGCGGGGCGTCTTCTTTATGGACAAGGACTTCATTGACTGGCTCTACGCCGAATGCCCCACCTGCCTGGACAAAACCGACCCCCAGACCTTCCTGTTGGGAACGGGCACAGGGCCTTTCGTGCCCATAGAATACCAGCACCAGATCGTCTCCAAGACCCGGCGCAACCCCACCTACTTCCGGGAGGGCCTGCCCCTGCTGGACGGCATGGACATGTTCGTGATCACCGACTTCACTACCCGCTTCACCGCGCTGGTTACGGGGCAAGTCCACTACTTCGGGGAGGGGAGCGCCTCACTGCTCCCTGGACAGGTGGAGGAGATGGCCAAGCGCTTCAGCGACAAGTTTGTTGTCCATCCCACCCTCCATACCTGGGGCAAGGGCATCAGTTTGAACCTGAAGCGCAAACCCCTGGACGACAAGCGGGTGACCAAGGCCCTCTTCCTGGGGCTGGACTTTGACGAGTGGGTAGCCTTCAACACCATCGCTGGGAAGATAGTGGGGGTTTACCACCCCACCAACTGGATGCCTCCCCAGACCGTCTGGGCCTTGCCTGACCAGGAGTTGATGTCTTACCCCGGCTGGCGCCGCCCCAAGGCCCCGGATATCGCCGAGGCCAACCGTCTGCTGGACGAGGCGGGCTACCGCAAGGGGCCAGACGGCATCCGTTTCAAGATATCCTGTATGGCCCAGAGTTCCCAGATGTATATAGACGGGTGCCTCTTTGTGAAGGACCAGTGGAAGAAGCACCTGGGCATTGAAGTGGTAATGGATGTGGTGGAGGACGCCGTGCAGCGGGAGCGCTACCTGGCGGAGAACTACGACATGCACTACGGCTCCAAACAGGTTACCGACTGGGGCGACCCGGATAACTTCTATATGCAGATGCTGGTGCGCGAGACCGCCTCCAAATACTACCAGAATACCGGTGCCTTTGACCGCGACCCCCAGTTGGCCGAGGAACTGGAGCGCATGGTGCTCCAGCAGTCCAGAGAACTGGACCCGGGCAAGCGCCGCGAGATTGTGCACACCATTGAGCGGAAGTTGGCCACCGAGGCCTACTGGAACATCCCCTTCCCGTGGAGCATGATCTTCCCCGCCTGGAGCAAGGATGTGCGGGGGTGGAACATGGGCCCCTTCCCATCCCAGACCAAGGACTCCCAGTGGGAACTGGTGTGGCTGGCCCGCTAAGTGTCGCGCAGAGGGCATTCCCGTCTACCGGGGATGCCCTCTGTCCTTCCTGATAAGAGGAAGAGCCGTATGCGCCAGTATATTATTCGTCGGACCGCCTTTGGTGCCCTGTCTGCGGTGCTGGTGTCGCTCCTTATCTTCGCCCTCCTGCGCATTGCCCCTGGGGATGTGGCTATGATGATCGCGGTGGAGCGCTCGGGCGGGGAGGGGGCTATGCTGACCATAGAACAAATTGACCAAATTCGGGAACAGTTGGGGTTGAAGGCCCCCCTCTACATCCAGTATGGCAGATGGATTGGGGGGTTCCTATCGGGGGACTGGGGGCGTTCCCTCTGGAATAAACTGAGCGTCTTTGACGAGTTCAAAAGGAAGTTCGCTGTAACCCTGGAACTTGTTACCCTGGCCCAGGTGCTGGCCATAGCCCTCGGCATCTTTTCCGGCGTCATTATGGCCTTGCGGCGGGACACCTGGGTGGACTATGTGGTGCGGGTAGGGTCGCTGGCGGGGCTATCGGTGCCCAGTTTCTGGTCGGCCACGCTCTTTTTGGTTGGGGCGGCATATTTCTTCCACTGGAACCCCCGGATAGACTATGTGCCTTTCCTAAAGGACCCTGTGGCCAACCTGAAGCAGTTCATCTGGCCAGCCATTATGTTGGGCTACATTAGCGCCGCTACCCAGGCGCGCATGATGCGCTCTACCATGCTGGAGGTGTTGCGTCAGGACTACATCCGCACAGCCCACGCCAAAGGGCTGGCTGCTAGCGTGGTAACCGTTCGCCACGCCCTGAAAAACGCTCTGATCCCCGTTATCACTCTTATCGGGCTACAGATTTCGGTGGCCCTGGGGGGGTCGGTGGTTATAGAACGCATCTTTGGCCTGCCTGGGATGGGCTCTTTCCTCATAGACGGTATGCTCCAGCGCGACTACCCGGTGGTGCAGTCGGTGGTAACCTTCTTTTCAGGCGCCATTGTGCTGATTAACCTGCTGGTAGACCTCAGTTATGGGTGGCTTGACCCGCGAATACGCTACCAATAATAGGGAACGCTTGGCCCGGAGGGGATGAAAGTGCAAGGCAACGAGACGCGCACACTGTCAGCCAGGCAGTGGGCACCTGTGCGTGGTTTGCGGATAGGGAAAGGGGTCATACGCTTTGTGCGACGCAAGCCCCTGGGGGCTGTGGGGGCTTTTATTATCCTAGGTATGGCTTTGATGGCAGGTTTAGGGTCTAATATCATCTTCTTTGACCCTATTGAGTGGAACCTGCCGGAAAAGTTGCAGGCCCCAAGCCTTCGGCACTGGCTGGGCACAGACCACATGGGGCGGGATATCTGGGCGCAGGTGGTGATGGGTGCCCAGGTCTCCCTCCTGGTGGGGTTCCTGGCGGTGGCCCTGGGGGATGGTATTGGGGGGATAGTTGGGCTGGTCAGCGCCTGGTATGGGGGCAAGGTGGACCAGGTCATCCAGCGCATTATGGACGCCCAGATGTCTATCCCCACCCTTATTCTGGCGCTAGCGGTAACCGCCTCCCTTGGGCAGAGCCTGGTGAATGTCATCCTGGCCATCGCCATAGTGGAAATCCCTCGGGCCAACCGGGTGGTGCGTTCCCAGGCCCTGGCGGTGAAGGAGATGGACTTCGTGCAGGCGGCCCGCGCCCTTGGAGCGGGCGATACGCGAGTGATGCTAGTGCACATCCTGCCCCAGTGTGTGGCCCCTTGGCTCATCATCGCCTCGGCGGCCCTGGGCATCGCCATCCTGATAGAGGCGACCCTGAGTTTCCTCGGGCTGGGGGTGCCACCACCCAAGCCCACCTGGGGGGGTATGCTCTCTGGCCCTGCCCGCAACTATTTCGTGGTGGCGCCGTGGATGGCTGTGTTTCCCGGGTTGGCCCTATCCCTCGTTGTCTACGGCTTTAACCTCTTTGGGGATGCCTTGCGGGACGTGCTGGACCCCCGCCTGCGGGGGAGTTAGGGCACCAGGGTGCTCTCCTGGGTGATGTAGACCCAGTAGCCTTTCCCCACGCACACCTCTGCTGGCTGGGGGGCTGTAAGCACCGCGCCGGTGCACGGGTGGGTGCTCCCAGCCGGCCACACCTGCCCCGGTGTGATAGATTGCCAAGCCTGGGTTACCCCGTCATACCAGTAAGCCCTGCTCCACGCAGGCGTGCCGGCAGGGGTGCGCAGGGTGGCGAAGTAGGCGTCGGCGGGGATGGAGTGGGGAACAGGGCGGGCATTGGCCACAACGCCCACCAGGTTCCAGCCCTGACGGAGGGTGATAGGGGAGGGGGGTTGGGGCGGAGGTGCCCCTGCCCCCGTCGGGGCGGGGGTGAGACGCAGAGGGCGGAAGGAGTTAGAGCGAAGATAGTAGCCCCGCCCTACCTCCAGGGTGGAGACATCCCCCTCAAAGAGGCGGGTGGCAGGGTTCAACCTTGCTACCAGGAAGGAACCGGTGATCCCGTCCCAGGTCATGACCGTGTCTACATCCGTGTCTGCCAGCAGAGAGCTGATGGCCCTGGTGGCTGGGACAAAGGGGAGGCTGACTATGTTCCACCCCGGCACCAGGGGGATAACATAGGGGGCAGGCACCTCCAGGCGGAAGGAGCGTCTAAAGACCGTTGTTTCGGCTCTCCCAGGGGAGAGGGATTGGTTCCCCGCCGTATCCCGTCCGCTGAAGGAGAGGGTGTAGTCGCCCGGCTGAGGGTTGGCCAGGACGATGAGGTAGTGCACACCATCCTGGGTGCTGATGGCGGCGGAGACGGGGCTGTTTCCTCTCCTCACATCCAGGCCCAACATCTCTACGCGGGGGTGGGTGTCGCCAGGGTATTCCTCCCCTTCGGCCGACCAGTCCACGGCGATGAAGAGGGGGTCGGTAAGGCTTACTGTGGGAAGGCGTCCGCTTTCCAGGGTCGTATCACCCAACTTGACCAAGGGCTCCTTCCCGCCGTTGAGGAGGGGGTCGAACTCATAGACCAGGGAGTTGATGCCGATGGTGGGGGTGCCAGCCTGCCCGGGGTTGCCGGAAAGGTCTATAGCCTGGATAAGGACATTGACCCGCTGGGGAACAGCATTGCCCAAGGGGTGGGCACTCCCCACTACCTGAAGGATGTAGGCCCTCTCCCCTGCTGGTGTCATGGCGAGAGGGGCGGCTGTAGCCACATTCCCTGCCTCGTCTTGCTGGGCACCGAGCACTACCTGGGGGACACCCCGCAGGGCCTCGTCCGCCACAACCCGAACGGTAACGCTGTCCTGTGTAAGGGTCTTGTCCAGGGTGGTTGTCAGGCCGGGGCCAATGCCGTCGGTGGCCGTAACCTGGCCAGAGGTGGCGGAGTTGCCCGCTTTGTCGCGGATGCCCTGGGCGATAGCCACCACAGACAACGCATCGGAGGGTAGTGGGCTGGGAAGGGTCAGGAAGACATCTAGGGGGCGCAGGCGCTGGGGAGTTGGCAGGGACTCGTTGCGGATATCTATCACCTGCACACCGATGGGCGTCTCCCCTCCCACGCGGAATAGGTGAGGGGCAATGCTGGCCTCGTCCAGACCGCTATCGTCGGAGAAGGTGAGGCGGATGCTGGTGCGCCGAGCCTCGGCTTGGCGCTTCAGGCGCTGACCAGGTGGTGCTGCAGGGTCCCACCAGGAGCCGGTCTCTGCCGATACTAAGATGGGAGGCACACCATCCACGGAGAGAAGAAGGGTCTGGGTGAACTCGTAAAGCACACCTGAGGCGATAGGGACTGGGCGGCCGGTGCTGTCGGTGAAGGGCGCATTGAAGGTAAGGCGGCCCTCCTGGGGATTGAAGGTGGATACAGTGCGCACCTGGCCACGGGCCGGGCCAGTGAGCACCTGCACCTGTTTCCCCACCCAGTAGGCGCTCTGGGTGCCTACCCAGTTGGCATCCACCAGGGTAAGGCCGTCGGCAGAGCCATCGGCGGTGCTGACACTGCGGAGGGCCTCCACCGGCCCGCCCCTGTTGCCCGCCAGGTCTACTGCCACCGCGCCCCATGGGAGGCGCACCACCGAGCCGGGGCCCCCCACAAACAATGTGAGCCGCACTCGCCACCCCTGGGGGATACGCTCCAGAACCAGGGCCGAAGGTTGAAAGGCCTGGCCGCCCACCTCCAAAGCGATAAAGCCAGGCTGGTTGCGCTGGGCGTTACTCTGAAGGGCCTCGGCTTGGGTGGGGAAACCGGAGAGGGCATCAGTAACCTCCACCACCAGGTTCACTTCCCCCGGGCGGAGTAGGGCCCCCGGTGCGGGCGACAGCACACGCACCAGGGGTGGCAGGTCGTCTACACGCACCAGCGCTGGTGCGGCCCCGGGATAGAACACCTCCAGGGTGTTCAGGTGAAATCCCCCCACTTCACCCTGCTCTAACCCAGAAACCTGGTTGCGCACCCGCACCTTCCCCAGGAAGGAACCCGTATTGGGGCCAGTCTCTATAGCCACGATCGTCCACTGCAGGCCCAGGTCCAGGTTGCGCACCAGAACACCTATGGCTTCTACAGTGTCGGATTGGGTGTTGGCATTGGGCGAGCGCACCGTAACGGTGAACTGGGCGTTGGGGCCCCCGGCGACCGCCGAGACCCACTCCCGGTCAACGGCCAGGGTAACTGAAGGCTGTTGCTGAGGCTGGGGCGTCCATCCCACTGCCAGGAGCATGGCTCCCAGCAACAAAAGGCACCTCAGAAAGACCATTGGCGCTCCTCACTAATAGAAAACGGAAAGGCCATGCTATGGGTTCCGCCTTCTCATTGGCGTCCCTATGGAACAACTGCTTTATTTTAGCCCTTTTCCACCCCCCATGCTATGCTGTAGGAGGGGGGATATAAGGTGTCCCGAAGCCGTGTTGTTGTTGCTATGAGCGGTGGGGTGGACTCCTCGGTGGCCGCCTTGCTGCTGCACCAGGCTGGCTACCAGGTGGTAGGGGTTACTTTGCGCCTATTTACTCTCTACCGCCCAATGGCCGCTCCGTTGAGCCGCTCCTGCTGTTCCCTGGAGGATGTGGACGACGCCCGCAGGGTCTGCCACCTGTTGGGCATACCCCACTTTGTGGTGAACGCTGAACGGGAGTTCCGCATCTTCGTGATAGACTACTTCCTCCGGGAATACCGGCGGGGGCGCACGCCTAACCCATGTATCGCCTGCAACGACCGCATCAAGTTTGACTTCCTGTTGCAGAGGGCTATGGCGTTGGGGGCCGATTACATCGCCACCGGCCACTACGCCCGCATTGTGGCCCGCAACGGCACCTTCTCACTGCTCAAGGGGGTAGACGAAGGGAAGGACCAGTCCTATGTCCTCTTCGGGCTGGGGCAGGAGCAGTTGGCACACCTGCTATTGCCCATCGGATGGCACAGCAAGGCAGAGGTGCGAGCCATGGCGG
>JBKBKV010000006.1:28167-45105 GCA_046294495.1 Dehalococcoidia bacterium
AGAACGGGCCCGCCTGCCTGTGGCCCGCAAGCCCGACAGCCAGGAGGTGTGCTTCGTCCTCTCAGGCGACTACCGCGAGTTCCTGCGCCAGCACGGGGCCGGCCGCCCTGGGGAGATTGTAGACCTGGAAGGGCGCCCAGTGGGGGAGCACAACGGGGTGGGGTTCTTTACGGTGGGCCAGCGCCGCGGGCTAGGGATTGCCAAGGGGAAGCCTATGTATGTGGTGTCCATAGACGCCCCTAACGGACGGGTCGTAGTAGGGCCGGAGGAGGCCCTCTACCAGCAGGGTCTTCTGGCCGAGGGGGTGAACTGGGTGGAGGGGGTGCCCCCAGGCCCCGTAGATGCACAGGTAAAGGTGCGCTATAAGGCCCCAGCGGTGGAGGCTACCGTTGTGCCCACCGGCCCCAGCACGGCGGAAGTTCACTTCAGAGAGCCCCAGCGGGCCATTACCCCGGGGCAAGGGGTGGCCTTCTACGATGGGGAACGGGTTCTGGGGGGCGGTTTCATCCTTGGCCCTCTGAAGGAGAGCACACTGTCCACTGCTACCAAGGCCGAGTGCCTGGCAGGGGTGGGTTAGAGGCTTCCAACAACCTGGCGCCAGCAAGGTAAGCGTGTGGTGGCCGGTGTCCCTTTGTGCTACAGTAAGCGCAAAGCACATAAGGAGGGCTGGTGGATATACGGGAGTTCGTCCGTGTGTCTCTGGAGCGCACGCGCCAACGCACCCTCAACGCCGTGCAGGGAGTATCGGACCAGCAGGCCCGTTGGCGTCCTTACCCGGGGGCCAACTCTATCGCCTTTCTTCTGTTCCACATCTTCCGTGTAGAGGACCGCTACTTCCATCGCTGGCTTTCGGCCCCTGGCGAGGTGTGGGAACGGGATGGATGGGAGCGCCACATCCTCCTTCCCCCTCACCCTCCCGGCATTGACCCTATTTGGACGACGGGGAACTCCTGGACCTCGGCCGATGTTGAGGCGTGGGCGCCTCCTCCCTTGGCGGTTCTGCTACGCTACGGGGAGCGGGTGCGCCAGAGCGCCCTTAGGGTGCTGGAGCAAATAGACCTGGCCCGCCTGGACTACGCCCCCCGTGCTGATCGCCCACAGTTCACCGTTGCTTACTATCTCTACCAGGCTAGCCACCACGAGGCGGAGCATCAAGGGCAGATAGATTACCTGAAGGGTCTTTACCAGGTGAGGCATCCATGATCCGTTATGGGTAATTATGTGCGCCTGGATGGCCCCACCTTTTTTTGGGAGGAACGGTTCTGGAGAGGGGGGCTGCGCCTGGTGGCCGGGGTGGATGAGGCTGGGCGAGGCCCTCTGGCAGGGCCGGTGGTGGCAGCGGCGGTTGTCTTCCCAACCTGTTTTAGTGCACCATGGCTGGCCCAGGTGGACGATAGCAAGCGCCTCTCCCCTTCTCGTAGGAAGGCGCTGGTCCCTCAAATCCGGGCCAACGCCTTGGCGGTAGGCGTGGGCGTGGCTAGCCCCGAAGAGATAGACACCCTGGGCATCGTGCCCGCCACGCGCCTGGCTATGGAGCGGGCGGTCGGGGCCCTTGGAGTGCCCCCCCAGGCCGTCCTGGTAGACGCTATGCCTCTGGAAATAAAGGGGGTGCGGTGCATCCCCCTGGTGCACGGCGACCACCTTTCCCTCTCCGTCGCCGCCGCCTCCATTGTGGCCAAGGTGGAGCGGGATGCCCTGATGGAGGCGCTGGATGTCCATTACCCCGGGTATGGTTTCCGTCGGCATAAAGGCTACCCCACACCCCAGCACCTGGAGGCATTGCGTCGCCTGGGGCCGTCTCCTATTCATCGGCGCTCCTTTGCCCCAGTTCGGGAGGTGCAGGAATGGGAAACCCAAGGGCGTCGCTAGGTCGGCGGAGCGAGGAGATGGCCCGTTCCTTTTTGGAGGGGATGGGATGGCGCACCCAGGCTACCAACTACCGCACACCCTGGGGGGAGATTGACCTGGTCATGTGGGATGGCCCTGCGTTGGTGCTGGTGGAGGTGCGCGGGAGGCGGAGCGCCACCTTTGGGTCCCCCGAGGAATCGCTTACCCACCGCAAACGCCTTCACCTTCTCCAGGCTGCCCAGCAGGTGGTGCAAGATATGGGCTTCCCGGGGGAGTGGAGGGTTGACCTGGTAACGGTGCGGTGGGAGAAGGGGAGGCCCCCCTTTGTGGCACACTATCCCAGCGTCCTGGAGGGCTAGAGGCCACAACGCCATAGGGGGCGTTGCAGGGCAAATCCGAGAGACGCGGGCAAGCGTAATAGACTGTGGTAACCCACGGCTTACTGCACATAGGGGGTGTCCCTGCCTGGAATGACCTGTAAGAGCAGGCAGATGAGCCTGAAGTCCCTTGACGCCATTTCCTGCCCCACCTATAGTAGATTAGGTTGCCGTATCTAAGGAGGGAAACGACATGGCGCACAGACGGCTCTCTCTAAGGCTAGTTATGGGGGGTCTGGTGGCCTTAGCGGTGCTGGCGTTGGCAGCCTGCCGTGCGGCTCCCGCCCCGGCAACTCCCACTCCTACAGCAACTCCGGCCGCCCCAGCCCCGGCCGCCACCCCTACACCCACCCCACCGCCACCTCCGCCGGGGGTTACCCCCACCCCTACACCCATCGTCCTTCCCACGCCCACACCTACCCCGGCCGTTGAGGAAAAACCCCGCTCCGGTGGTATCCTGCGGGCCATGCATAGGGAGAACCCTCCGTCTTTCAACACTCACCAGGAGGCCACTATCTCCACCTCCTGGCCTATGATGCCCGCCTATAACAACCTGGTGGTTTTTGACCAGTCCAAAGACCGCGCTGTTCCCGAGAACATCGTCCCTGAACTGGCGGAGTCGTGGGAGTGGCAGGATGGAGGCAAAGCCCTGGTCTTCAAACTGCGTCGCGGTGTCCAGTGGCACGATGGGAAGCCCTTTACCTCCAAGGATGTGCAGTTCACCTTTGACAGCATCCGACTGAACCAGGGCATTCGGGTGAACCCCCGGCGCGACTGGTATGCCAATGTTACGACCGTTGAGACCCCCGACGACTACACCGTTGTCTTCCGCCTGGCCCGCCCCCAACCTGCGCTTCTTTCCATGCTGGCGTCGGGGTATAGCCCTGTGATGCCTGCCCATGTGGGCACCATGGACGACCTGCGCACCAAGATTGTGGGCACCGGCCCCTTCAAGTTGAAGGACTACCGCCCCGGCGAGGTGCTGGAGTATACCAAGAACACCAGCTACTGGGTGTCGGGGCGTCCCTACCTGGATGGCATCCGCTATGTTATCATCACCGACCGGGCCACCCGCTTCGCTGCCCTGCGGGCCGGCCAGTTGGACATCGCTTTCCCCGGTGAAACAACCAAGTCCCTGCGGGATACGGTAAAGGCGGCGGTGCCTCAGATGGTGGAGGTGCGTGTCTCTACCAATGTGAACGACAATGTGTTGACCAACTTCAAGAAGGAGCCTTTCGCCAACGAGAAGGTGCGCCGAGCGGTAACCCTGGCCATTGACCGTGAGGCATATGCTCGGGCCGTTCGGGAGGGGGCAGCCATAATTGGCGCCGCCATGCTCCCCCAGCCGTGGGGCTACTGGGGCCTGCCGGAGGAGCGCTTAAGGAAACTCCCTGGCTACGGAGACCCCAAGGCCGGCAAGGAAGAGGCGAAGCGCCTTCTGGCCGACGCAGGCTTCCCCACAGGTTTCAAGACGGTGATGTCTACACGCAACATCGCCATCTACATTGACTTCGCTAACTTTGTGGCCGACCAACTGCGCCAGGTGGGCATTGATACTACCATTGAGTTGGTGGAGACGGGTGTGTGGCACCCCAAGGTTACCCGCCGGGACTACATTTTGGCCACTAACCTCACGGGCATCGGCGTTGACGACCCCGACGCCAACTTCTACGAGAACTACCGCTGTGGTTCCCCACGCAACTACAGCGACTACTGTAACCCCGAAGTAGACCGGATGATGGATGAGGCTTCAGCCACCTTGGATTTGCAGAAGCGTAAGGAGCTGGTGTGGCGAATTGACGAGAGGTTGCAGATTGAAGGGGCGCGCCCGGTAATGGGCTGGAATGTGGACTACTTCCTCTTCTGGCCCCATGTGAAGGGGTATGTGCCTCAGCAGGTGCTCTACACCCACGGGCGTATGCAGGATGTGTGGCTGGCCAAGTAGGGCCTGTCTATTAGCAGCGCTAGGGGGGAGTTCCTGGCGAGAGGGGGCCCAGCCCCCTCTCGTAGTTTTACTGCTCCTGGCGCCCCCTATCCCCATTCCTCGGCAGAGGTAATACCATCAGGTATGGCGGGACGGGGCAGGGAACCCTCTACCGGAAAGCCGAACTCCTTCAGGAGAATGCGGGCTACCTTCCGCCCCAGGCGCACACTATAGTTGGTGCCCCGGTCTTCAGGGTAAATCTGAGTGGTGTTGGCCAGGTAAAGGCCCCGGATAGGTGTCCTGTGAGAGGGAATGCGTTGGGAGTAGTAGACACCGATGACCGGCTGGGCGGCATCCTCCCGATGATAGTAACTCTCCTCAATCCAGGAGGGGTCAAAGGAGGGGTTGATGCGCCGTAAGTGGGGCAAGTAGACCTCTAGCAACTCGTTCTGCCCCATATGGGCCAGCGGGTCATCCTTGTCCAGGTAGTTGGACAGATAGATGATATGTTTACCCCCGTAGTGCTCTGGGGGGATGTAGTTGGTGTGCTCGATCACGGCCACAAAGGGGATGGTGCGGTCGGCTATGTTCATCCAGTAGATGGATGAGAGAGGGTGCTTCAGCACCAGCACGATAAGCACGGCGGCCAGGTAGGTAACCCCCGTGAGGCGTTCCAGGTAGGATGGAGGTAAGGCAGGCACCAGCCGCGGGAAGACAAAGGAGGGCACCGTGGCGATAACGGCGTCGAAAGCCTCTTGCCGAACCCCATCCGGGGACTCCACCTCCAGCCCTACAACCCTTTCCCCATCCACCAGAATGCGCCGCACGGCGGTGGCGGGGAAAACCTCCCCTCCGCGTTTTTTGATGCGCTCCCCAACGATGTCAAATACCTCCCCGAAACTGCCCATGGGGTAGCCCAGGCGCTCCTTGGCCATAAATCTCCCCCTGGAGGCGAAGCGCAGGGCGATCTTTCCCCAGAACCAGGTCATCCCCACTTCCCGGTAGTGACGCCCGAACTTGCCCCGCAGAAGGGGCTCCCACACCACCTCGTAGGGGCGCTGCCCCACCAGAGTGGGGAGGCGCTGGCTGGCGGTGTAGGGCTCCAGAGCACGCCAGTTGCGGTAGCGTTGCAGGGACAGGCTGGTTAGCCCCAGGCGCAGGCGTTGGGTAAAGGTAAGGGGGTGAAAGCGGAGCAGGTCGGTAGGGGTCGTGAAGTCCCATATGCGCCCAGCGTGGAAGAGCCCCACCCGTGAAGGGAGCCACACCAGGCGGTGGCCCAGCCCCACCTCACGAACCAGCCACACCATATCTAAATCGCTGGTGAAGAGGTGGTGGTAGCCCCGCTCTAGGCGTGTTCCCCCCACCGTGAAGGTGCTGGCCTGTCCCCCCAGGAAAGTGGCCCGCTCGTAGACGGTGGCCTGGTGTCCGTTGCGGACCAGTTCATAGGCGGCTGCCAGCCCAGCCGCTCCCCCGCCTATAACCCCGACGCGCACCTCTACCCTCCCCCATCGGTGCCTCGCGCCTGGGGCGCTGCCACCTCAGGGCGGCGGCTCTCTTGGGCCAGGCGCAGTAAGGAGACATTGTCCATCCAAAGATAGGCCAGCCCCAAAAGGGTAACGGGCGCCAACAGGGCCACATGGGCCACAACGGCGAAGGCTGAGGCGGCGCTGGACGCCGCCCCCAGGGTTACCAGGGTGGCAGCGGTGAAGAACTCAAAGGGGCCAACGCCCCCTCCCGTAGAGGGAAGGGATGTCCCCAGGTTGGCTACCACTACTGCCAGAACCATGGCCCCACCCAGGCCGCCCCATCCCCCCAGGCCCCCGTCTAGCCTGAACCCCACGCCGATGACAACGAACATAGCCGCCTCTGCCAGCCACACGGGAAGGGAAAGCAGGAGGATGGCAACTAGGCGCTTGGGGCTTTTGAGCACCGCCAATCCATTCAGGAAACGCACCCCCAAATCCAGGGCAGGCCTCCGCAGGCGCGCAGGGAGCAGGCGGGCCACTGTAAGCATCAGGTGCACTGTGGGCTTGGGGAACCACGCCACCACCAGGAGCACCCCCACCGCCAGGAAGAAGGGGATGCTGAGCGCCAGGGTAAGCACCAGCCAGTTGATGCCCGTCTGCTCACCGAGGGATTGCAGGATAGCAGACATGGGCATAAAGGACCACATCAGCAGGGCCAGGAAAAGGAGCGCCAGCCCGTCAAATACCCGCTCTACCAGAATGGTGGCCAGGGCAGAGGTCTTGCTGATGCGCTCCCGCTCCCACAAGAAGTAGGCTCGCACCAGTTCACCCAGGCGGATGGGTAGCAGGTTGTTGGCCATGTAGCCCACCGCCATAACCGTCCAGAGGCGCCCCAGCATGGGACGCCCCAATGGGTGAAGAATTACCTGCCACCGCAGGGTGCGAAACCACAGGGCCAGGAAATAAAAGGCCACCCCTGGGAACACATACCAGTAGTTGGCCTGTCGGAAGGCGTGGAGCATATTGGGGAGGTCAGCACGCCAGAGGAACAGGCCCAGGAAGAGGACGCTTCCCCCAACGCCAACCCAGAAACGAAGCCCCCGGAACATCTGCCCTCCTACTTCGGCTCTAGGGGCAGTATATCGGGTCTTGATTTCCCTGGCAAATGCACCCGTTGTATTGCCCAGGGCGCTGGATATTGTAAAGCAGTAGCATACGAGCGCTTTGGCCGGACCATGGCCGACGGCGGCAATTTCTTTGAAACCGAACTCTATGCCAATCTTTTCAAAGGCACTGTGCTGGTGGAGCCGGACAGGATAGGCGAGTTCAAACCCCGGGAAATTGGGGGAAAGTCAGAGCCAAAGTCAATCCCGGCCAACGAGCGCCGGAGGCGTCTCCAAGCCCTCCTTAACGCCCTTGACCTCCTTTGGGGCGGTGGAAGGACTGCGCGCCTGTTGGCAGACCTTTCCCCAAAGTTCATCGCCTATACCCGCCTCACAGTCAAACACCCCGTTTTCTTGGAAGCCCTCTCGGCACACTACGAGGATGGCGGGTATGTGCTGGAGGTGGGGCCTTTCACCAATGCCCCGGACAAGTTTGCCCAGTATCGGGTGCAGGAGACAACCCTTTTTAGGCTGGAGCAGGGGGAAAGGGGAGGTGGGCCAATGGGCGCAGATTGCCGTCGACGGCAGAATGGGGGGCAGAGGGGGATAAAAGGGGGTTGGTGCGAACCTGGCGGGTGGCGATTTTGGGGGGAAGTGGGGGGCTCAATCGAACCGTGCTGGGGTTGAAAGCAGGTTAGTTGACCGAGTCCCATCCTCTCGCTTCAGTCTCATGTCTCAATCGAACCGTGCTGGGATTGAAAGAAGCCCTGTGCGGGGTTATTACCCTGCACAGGGCGAGGTCCCAATTGGACCATGTTGGGGTTGAGATGGGTGCCCTTGAAGGGGTCTACGTTTAGCCCACGCCCGCTAGGGCGCTCACGCCGGGTAGGTGGGGTGGCCCTTCCTAGAACTGCCTCAAGAACCGCAGGTCGTTGGCGTAGAAGAGGCGGATGTCCTCTATGCCATACTTGAGCATGGCGATTCGCTCCGGCCCCATGCCAAAGGCGAAGCCGGTGTATTTTTGGCTGTCGTAGCCTACCATCTCCAGCACCCGGGGGTGCACCATGCCCGCCCCCATAATCTCAATCCAACCGCTCCCCCTGCAGATGCGGCACCCCCTCCCTTCGCAGGCGAAGCAGTCTATAGCCATGTCTACGCCGGGCTCCACGAAAGGGAAGTAGTCGCACCGGAAGCGGATGCGTCGCTGGGGGCCGAAGATGCGTCTGGCGAACTGGTAGAGGGTGCCCTTCAGGTCAGCGAAGGTGACGCCCTCGTCCACCGCCAGCCCTTCAATCTGGAAGAAGTGCCACTCGTGGGTGGCGTCGGTGGCCTCGTAACGGTAGCATTTGCCGGGCACCACAACGCGAATGGGGGGCTTCATGCGCTCCATCACCCGCGCCTGCATAGGGGAGGTGTGGGTGCGCAGGAGCATTGTGCGCTCGCCCGCGGGCGTTACAAAGTCCACCCATAGGGTGTTCCACATGTCGCGCGCCGGGTGGTCTTTGGGTATGTTCAGCAGTTCAAAGTTGTATCGGTCCCACTCCACCTCTGGGCCTTCCACCACCTGGAAGCCCATGCTGACAAAGGCGTCGCAAATCTCCCGCACAATCTGGGTAGTAGGGTGGAGCCTCCCCCGCAGGATAGGGCGCCCAGGCAGGGTGATATCCAGGGCCTCTTGGGCTTTTCGGGCCACCTCCTGGGCCTTGAGGGCCTCCTGGCGCTGGGCGAAGCGCTCCTCCAGCAGGGCCTTCACCCGGTTGCCTACTCTCCCCACCTCCCGACGCTCCTGAAGGGGCAGGGTAGGGAGCGCACGCAGTAGGAGGTTAACTTTGCCATCCCGCCTACCAAGGTAGGCGATGCGCCAGGCGTCCATGTCCTCTGGGGTGTTGACCTGCTCCAGGGCGGCCAGGGCCTCCTCCTGGAGGGCGTAAAGGCGTTGAAGCAGTTCTTGCGCAGTCATCCCAGACACCTTCAAAAAGCGCCTCTCTTCTTCCCTTATCCCTCCCACGGCCAGCCCTTGTCTACCGTGATGCCCGGCACCGGGAAACGCTTGGTGAGGTGCATCACCTCCTCCCGCACCTGGGCCTCCACCCCAGCGTCGCCGGGGTGGGCAAGCACCCGCAGGATGAGGGAGGCAACAGCGCGCATTTCGTTTACTCCCATCCCCCGGCTAGTAACGGCAGCGGTGCCTATGCGCAGTCCGCTGGCCACCCGTGGAGGCTTGGGGTCATAGGGAATGGTGTTGCGGTTCACATAGATGCCTGCGCGTCCCAGGGCTTCCTCCGCCTGGCGCCCCGTCAGGCCGATGGGGGTTAGGTCTACCAGGAAGAGGTGGTTGTCGGTTCCTCCGGAGACGATGCGCAGACCCCCCTGGCGTAGCCCCTCGGCCAGGGCGCGGCTGTTCTCTACTACGGCCTGTGCGTAACATCGGAACGAGGGGTGGAGAGCCTCCCCAAAGCAGACGGCCTTGGCTGCCACTACATGCATGAACGGCCCCCCTTGCGTTTGTGGGAAGACAGCGCGGTCTATTGCCTGGGCCAGGTCGGTTGTTGACAGGATGAAGGCGCTACGAGGCCCCCGCAGGGTCTTATGGGTTGTAGAGGTAACCACATGGGCATAGGGGAGAGGAGACGGGTGCGCCCCGCCGGCCACCAGCCCCGGCGATATGGGCGATGTCGGCCACCAGTTTGGCCCCCACCATATCGGCGATGGCACGGAAACGGGCGAAGTCTATGGTGCGGGAGTAGGCGGTGTATCCCGTAACGATAACCTTGGGGCGGTGCTCCTTGGCCAGGCGCTCTACCTCGGCAAAGTCAATGAGTTCTGTTTCTCTATCCACACCGTAGGCGATGAACTTGTAGAGTTTGCCTGAGAAGTTGACCGGGCTCCCATGGGATAGGTGGCCTCCCATGTCCAGGCGCATCCCCATAATGGTGTCCCCCGGCTCGCAGAGGGCGGCGTAGGCGGCCATGTTGGCTTGGGTGCCCGAGTGGGGCTGGACATTGGCGTGTTCCGCACCGAAGAGGCGTTTTGCCCGTTCTATAGCCAGCACCTCCACCTGGTCCACGAACTCGCACCCGCCGTAGTAGCGCCGGCCGGGGTAGCCCTCGGCATATTTGTTGGTTAGCACTGTGCCAGTGGCCTCCAGGGTGGCGCGGCTCGGGTAGTTCTCTGAGGCGATAAGGATAAGGGAGGTGGTCTGGCGCTCCACCTCTCGCCGGATGGCCTCCGCCACCTCTGGGTCGGCTTGCAAAGCAGAAGGCAAAACCGCTTGGGGAACAGCCATAGCACTCCTTTCGGCTCACGGGAGAGCCATCTCCATCAGGATACCACCCCCGCCTATCCAACGCTCCCTTTCGCTTCCAACCAGAGGGCCTCCTTCTCTTCTAGGGGAAGAGAGGCAAGGTCCACACCCCGGCTCTGGCAGGCCTCCTCCATAGCCCGCCACCGCCGGGCGAAACGGGCGTTGGCGGTGCGCAGAGCGCTTTCGGCATCTACGCCTAGCCAACGGGCCAGGTTCACAATGGTGAACAGCAGGTCGCCCATCTCATTCTCCCGCTCCTGAGGGGCCTGGGCTTGCTGGAGTTCCGCCAGTTCCTCCTGAACCTTCTGGAAAACACTGGCCAGGTCTGGCCACTCAAACCCCACGCGGGCGGCGCGCTGGGAGATGGTCTGGGCGGCGGCCAGGGCAGGCAGGCCTTTGGGGAGGCCTTCCAGCAGGGAGGCGTGGGGTTTCTCCTCCTTCTTGATGCGCTCCCATTGCTCCTCCACCTGGCGGGCCGTGTCTACTCTGGCATCCCCGAATACATGGGGATGGCGCCGCAGCAGTTTGGCGTTCACCTGACGGAACACATCCTCCCATCGGAAGGCCCCCTGTTCCTCCCCAATCTGGCAGTGGAAGCCGATGTGGATCAGCAGGTCGCCCAGTTCCTCCACCAGGCGGCGGTCGTCGGCGGCGTCCAGAGCCTCCAGGGTCTCGTGGCACTCCTCCAGCAGGGCGCGCCGCAAGGACTGGTGGGTCTGCTCCCTGTCCCAGGGGCACCCGTTGGGGGCGCGCAGGCGGGCCAGGATACTCCGAAAGGTCTCAAAGCGGGAGAGGTCGCCCACTTCCTCTGTCGCCATAATGCTCCTTTCTGGGTCTATGATACCCCACTCCCGGGTCGGGGGGCGTGCTAAACTAGAGGCGGAGGTAGGGATGGGCGAGTTAGAGGCCCTGCACCAGCGCATCGCTACCTGCCAGGACTGCCCCCTGGGGCGCACACGCACCCATGCCGTTCCCGGCGAAGGGCCGGAGCATCCCCTGGTGATGTTAATTGGTGAGGCGCCAGGCTACCACGAGGACCAGCAGGGGCGCCCCTTTGTAGGGCCTGCGGGCAAGTTCCTGGAGGAACTCCTGAAGTCGGTGGGGCTAAAGCGCTCACAGGTGTTCATCACCAATGTGGTGAAGTGCCGCCCCCCCGACAACCGGGACCCCCTCCCAGGCGAGGTAGAGGCTTGCAAGAAGTATCTGGACAGGCAGATTGAACTACTCCAGCCCAAGATCATCGTTACCCTGGGACGCTACTCCCTGGCCAGGTTCGCTCCCAGGGAGTCTATATCCAAGGTGCACGGCAAGCCCCGCAAGGTGAAGGAGGGCATCCTTTTCCCCATGTATCACCCTGCGGCGGCCCTGCATTACCAGGGCCTGCGCAACACCCTGGAGCAGGACATTAGGCTTCTCCCCTCCCTCCTCAAGGAGGTCCAAGAAGGGGGGGCCAAAGTGGCATCGGCAGAGCCGCCGGCCCAGCAGCTTAGCATGTTCTAACACGCCATTAGAGGCATAAGCCATGTCCCCAAGTATGCGTGTTGTTCCCCTCGGTGGACTTGGTGAAATTGGGAAGAACATGCTCGCCCTGGAGATGGGCGAGGACATCGTCGTGATAGACGCCGGGGTTATGTTCCCCGAGGAGGACATGCTGGGGGTGGATCTAGTAATCCCTGACATCTCCTATCTGCTCCAGCGGAAGGAGAGGGTGCGGGGTATTCTTATCACCCATGGCCACGAAGACCACACGGGCGCCCTGCCCTATGTGCTTAATCGCCTGCCAGTGCCTGTATATGCGGTGGGGCTGGCCCACGGCCTTATTGGGGTGAAACTAAAGGAGCACCGTATGCTCTCCCAGGTGCACCTGCACCAGGTGGAGCCGGGCCAGCCGGTTCGCCTGGGACGCTTTAAGGCCGAGTTCTTCCCCGTTTGCCATAGCATCCCCGACGCTATGGGCGTGGTTATAGATACCCCTCTGGGCCTGGTTTTCCATACCGGCGACTTCAAGATTGACCACACCCCGGTGCACGGTAACCCTTCCGACCTATCTCTCCTGGCCAACTACTCCCGGCGGGGCATCTTTTTGATGTTTTCGGATTCCACTTACGCCGAAACGCCGGGCTATACGCCTTCGGAGCGTGTGCTGAACGAGAGCCTGGACCACATTATCGGTGAGGCACCGGGGCGGGTGATGGTAGCCACCTTCGCATCCCTTATCTCCCGTGTCCAGCAAGTGCTGGATGCCGCCGCCAAGCACAAGCGCAAGGTGGCGGTGGTGGGTCGGAGCATGGTAGAGAATGTGCAGTTGGCCCTCAAAATGGGGTATCTGAAACCCAAGCACGGCGTCCTCCAGCCGTGGGGCAACATACGCAATCTGCCACCCCACCAGGTGGTCATCGTTACCACAGGCACCCAAGGGGAGCCCACATCGGCATTGGTGCGTATCGCCAACCGGGACCACCGAGAGATTGAAGTGCTTCCCGGGGACACCATTGTGATGTCTGCCTCGCCCATCCCTGGCAACGAGACGGTCATCAGCAGGACTATAGACAATCTCTGCCGGCAGGGGGCGCGAGTGCTCTACCACCATAACGCCCTGGTGCACGTGCACGGCCACGCCGCCCAGGAGGAACTGAAACTGGTGCTTCGGCTTATGCGCCCCCGCTACTTCGTGCCGGTGCACGGGGAGTATCGCCACCTAGTGGCCCACGCCCAGTTAGCGGTGCAGATGGGTGTGCCACCAGAAAACGCCTTTGTGCTGGAGAACGGGGATGTGCTGGAACTCTCGCCCGAAGGTGGAAGGAAGGTAGAGCGTGTCCCCTGCGGGCACATCTATGTAGATGGCCTACGCCTGTGGGAGCCGGAGAGCGTAGTGTTGCGGGACAGGTATGTGCTCTCCCGAGACGGGGTAGTGGTGGCGGTGCTCACGGTGGACAGGAACACGGGGCGTCTGGTGCGCCCACCAGACCTGGTATCCTCTGGCTTTGTGGACCCCCAGGAGGCGCAGGCCCTCTTGTCCAGGGCGGCCGCCGCCTTGCAGGAGGCGCTGGATAGTCGGCGGGCTATCCCTACCGAATGGGGGTATATATCGTCCAAAGCCAAGGAGGTGCTAGAGGAGTTCCTTTATCAGGAGACCCGTCGTCGACCTATGGTGTTGCCCGTTGCCATCTCGGTATAATGCCATTGCAAGACAACAAAGGGGTATCCCCCCTTTCGTAGGCCAACGGCCCTGGGGCCGTGTGGGAGGTAGATACTATGTCCAAGCCAGGCTCTCCTGAAGCCGAACGCAATCCCCATCCATTCCCCAATCCAGCAGTCGTCAAGTGGGGCCTCCTGGCGTTCTTATTCCTGGCAGGTGCGGGCCTATCGGCCCTGGCGTGGGGGTATGTGGCCTTCGCTTGGGTAGGGGTTGTAGTATGGTGGGGAACCCTTTTGGCCGTTGCCGGCCTGCGCCCCCGCTGGCTGCTGCGTGTGAACCTTTGGCTTGCGCTTTTCGTTTTCATAATTGCAGGGGCCGGCGCTCTGGCCCTCTACCGTGAGGGCTGGGGCGGGCGGCTGGGCGAATGGGTAGCCGGGCGTTCCTTGTGGATTGGCATCCCTCGCCTGATGGGAGTCATGGTGGTCGCCTCCTCTCTGGCTTTCCCCCGTGCCACCTGGCGGGCTGTGCGCCGTTTGCGGCGCCCGGCGCGTCTGGCCATGCGTCGCCTGCGGCGGGCCTATACGCATTGGCCTTTCCACCGGGTAGTGTGGCGGGGTGCTTTAGGGGTGGCTCGCCTTCCCTGGCGCGGTTGGCGACGCTGGCGGCGGGGAGAGGATGTCCCCCTTTGGGAAGCGGCGCCCGCCTCTGTCCCTGCGGTGCGCGAGCGCCGTCTCCCACGCAGTGAGGAGAGCGGAGAGGCCCTTGCCCAGCAAAAGGAGGAAACGGGACCGGCGGTGCGCCGCCCTGCCCATTCCCTGGGTGGCTGGACACTCCCTGATATTGGCCTCCTGGCCCAGCGAGAGGAGCGCACCGTATCGGAGGAGGAGAACCTGGAAAAGGCCCGCCTTATTGAGGAGACCCTGGCCGACTACAACATTGAGGTAGCAGTGGAGGAGATTCGCCCTGGCCCTGTGGTAACCCAGTTTGGGCTGGTGCCTGGCTGGGTGCGTAAGGTGCGGGAGGTGCGGGAACGGGATAAGGAGGGACGCCCTAAGGTGGACAAGAATGGCCGCCCCATCATTACCCAGGTGGAGCAGAAGACCCGTGTGAAGGTCGATACCATCCTGCAAAGGGAGAAGGACCTGGCTATGGCTCTGGCGGCCCCCAGCATCCGCTTTGAGGCCCCTGTGCCGGGAGAATCTTTTATCGGCCTGGAGGTGCCTAACAGCCAGCCCTCAGTGGTAACCCTGCGTTCGGTTATGGAGAGTGAAGAGTTTCGCCACTCCCAACGAAAGGGCAACCTCCCTATTGCCTTGGGCAAAGGGAGCGGTGGAGAGGTGGTGGTGGCTGACCTAACGGATATGCCCCACCTACTTATCGCGGGGGCCACCGGGAGCGGCAAGAGCGTGTGCATCAACGCCATCCTGTGCTGTTTGCTGATGCAGTTCACCCCCTACGACCTGCGCCTGCTCCTCACTGACCCGAAGCGGGTGGAGATGACCCCCTACAACGGCATCCCACACCTGGTGCGCCCAGTTATGGTGGAGAGCGAGGAGATTGTGCCTCTCCTGCGCGCACTGATCCACGAGATGAAAGAGCGCTACAAGCGCCTGGAAGTTGCGGGGGTGCGTAACATCCAGGGCTTCAACGGCAAGGTGAAAGCCCCTCAAGAGAAGATGCCCTACCTAATAGTGGTCATTGACGAACTGGCCGACCTGATGATGTCCGCACCGGTAGATGTGGAGCAGAGCCTCTGCCGCCTGGCGCAACTGGGGCGGGCGGTGGGCATTCACCTCATTGTGGCCACCCAGCGCCCCTCGGTGGATGTCATTACTGGCCTTATCAAGGCCAACTTCCCCAGCCGTATCAGTTTCGCCGTCTCCTCCCAGGTGGACTCCCGCACTATTCTAGATGGCGCTGGGGCCGAGAAACTCCTGGGTAAGGGGGATATGCTTTACCTCCCCGTGCATCTGCCCAAGCCCAAGCGTCTGCAAGGGGTGTTTGTTTCGGACGAAGAGGTGGGCCGGCTGGTGGAGCATTGGCGCTCTCAGAAAGGCATGGCCGTTCCCCCCCTGAACCTGGTGGTCCCCCAGGAAGGCGAGGATGAACTGCTGGAGCGGGCCAAGGCCCTCGCCCAGCGCCAGGGACGCCTTTCTGTGGCACTCCTCCAACGGAAACTGGGCATCGGCTACCCCCGGGCTGCCCGTCTCCTTGAGCGCTTGGAGGAACTGGGTGTAGCCGGGGCGTCCCGCCCGCGCCAGGATGAACAACAAGGTGAGGACGAGGAGACATAGAAGGAATGGTCGGGGAAATTCTGGGGCTGGTTTTCCAGCGCAAGAAGGGGGAGAAGTGGGTGCCCCTTCGCCATGAACGGTGTTTGCACTGTGGCGCTAACCTGTTAGAGGATGAGGCATATCAGCAGTGGCGGGTGTGTGGCACCTGTGGGTGGCATTATGCCCTCACCGCCAGGGAGCGTATCGCCCTCCTGGCAGACCTAAAATCCTTCAAAGAGAAGTATAAGCGGGTTACCTCCCTGGACCCCCTCTCCTTTGAGGGGAAAGTCCCCTATCGCAAACGCCTCTTCCGGGAGCAGAAACGCACCGGCCTCACTGAGGCGGCGGTAGTGGGACGCTGCCGCATCGGGGGTGTCAAAACGGTGCTCCTGTTGCTGGATTTCAGTTTCCTGGGAGGGGGGATGGGCTGTGTGGTGGGGGAGAAGACGGCGTTAGCCTTTGAATATGCCCGCCGCCGCAAGCGTCCCCTGGTCGCCTGCATCGCCAGTGGGGGGGCGCGGGTGCAGGAGGGACCACTCTCTCTGGCCCAGATGGCCAAGGCCGTTGCCGCTATCAACCGCTTCCGTGAAGCGGGCCTGCCCTTTATCTGCTTGTGCGCCAGCCCTGTTACGGGCCAAGCCTTCGCTAGCCTTGTCCCTTTGGCCCAT
Organism: Dehalococcoidia bacterium; assembly: GCA_046294495.1. Lineage (GTDB taxonomy): Bacteria > Chloroflexota > Dehalococcoidia > Lucifugimonadales > HRBIN23 > HRBIN23. Next base: position 44,270 of record JBKBKV010000006.1, read on the forward strand.
ATTATCCTGGCGGAGCCTGGGGCTATTCTGGGCCTTGCCCCTCGCCAGGTGCTTATGCAAGAGGGAGAGCGCTGGCAGGTAGAGGGTGTCCACTCTGCCGAAGGGCTGAAAGCACTGGGGTATTTAGATGCCACCGTAGACCGCCGACGGGAGCGAGACACCCTGTCCACCCTGCTGGGCCTGCTGGCGGGGGAGGGGGTGCGGGAGCCTTTCAAGAAGCCCAAGGGCAAAGACCCTAAACCCGCCACACCATCGGCTTGGGAGGCGGTGCAGAGGGCGCGCTCCCCCCAACGCCCAGGGGCAAGGGCGTATATAGACTTGCTGTTCGCTCCTTTCCTGGAACTGGGGGGCGACCGCCTGGGGAGCGACGCCCCCGATATCTTCTGGGGCATAGGAAGCCTGGAGGGGAGGAGTGTGGTGGTGGTCGCCCACCAGCGTTCCCCCGCAGGCCCCCCCTCCACCTCCCCCCAGGGCCTGCGCAAGGCGCAGCGGGCCCTGCGCATGGCGGGGGAGTTGGGCCTCCCTGTGATAATGTTGATAGATACGCTAGGCCCAGCCCGACAGGTGGAGGCGGAGCGGGAGGGTATGGGCTATGCCTTGGCCGAAACCCTCTCCCTCGTCCTGAAGACCCCCGTGCCTACGGTGGCCGCAGTCATTGGCGAGGGTGGAGGCGAGGCCGCTATGGCCCTGGGCGCAGCCGACCGCCTGCTGATGCAGGAGGGGGCCATCCTCGTCCCAGCCTCACCCGAGGAGACGGCGGGGCTGGTGTTTCGTGCCCAGGAGCGTGCCCCGGAAGCCGCCTTGGCCCTGCACCTCACCGCTGCCGACTGTGTGGG
>JBKBKV010000006.1:45203-55250 GCA_046294495.1 Dehalococcoidia bacterium
AGAGCGGGCTGGTGGACACAGTTGTCCCTGAACCCCCAGGTGGTGCCCAGGCCGACCTGCCCCTCTCCGCCCATTACTTGAAGCGGGCGCTCCTGCGGGCTTTCTCCAGCCTCCCTCGGGACAACCCCCAACGCCTGCTGAAACTGCGCTATCAGCGTTACCGCCATATGGGTGAGTATACCTCCTACTTCCGCGCCGCTCTGGAGCGGGAGATAACTCTCCTGCGGGAGCAGGCGTCAAAACGGCGCACCGAAGGGCCCACCCAGCCCCAGGGAAAGCAGGTTAAAAAAGAGGAGGCGCCCGCCACCCCCTCCCACGCCGAAACTGTCCCCCAGGCCGGCGACCCTACTCGCCACTAGGTGGGTGAAACCCACCTTCACACCATAAGCATAACCATGCACCCTGGGGTATCATGCCCTTGTGAGCGACCTTCTGGAGGGCCTGAACCCAGCCCAGCGCGAAGCCGTTACCGTCCTGGAGGGACCCCTGCTGATCGTGGCAGGCCCCGGCTCCGGGAAGACACGGGTCATTGTGCACCGCATCGCCTATCTGGTGCAAGTGGCAGGGGTCTCCCCTTACCGTATCTGCGCCGTTACCTTTACCAACCGGGCCGCCCGGGAGATGCTGGAACGCCTCCAGCGGCTGCTTGGGGCACGGGGTGAGCATCTAACCTGCGGCACCTTCCACGCCCTCTGCGCCGGCATCCTGCGCCGAGATGGCAAGGCCATTGGCCTCTCTCCATCCTTCACTATCTACGACGAGGAGGACCAGCGCGCCGTTCTGAAGCGGGCGGTGGAGGAGGCAGGCTTTGACCCCAAACGCTACAACCTGGGCACCATCTACCACGCCATTTCCGGCGCCAAAGCCCGCCTGGTGGGGCCAGAGGGCTACCAGGCCACCGCCAAGACCTACCTGGAGCAGGTAGTAGCCCAGGTCTACCACCGCTACCAGGCCCTCCTGGCCCAGAGCCAGGCCCTAGACTTTGATGACCTTATCTTGATGGCCTATCAGTTATTCCGAGACCACCCCCCGGTGCTCCAGAAATACCAGGAGCGCTACCTGCACTTGCTTATAGACGAGTTCCAGGACACCAACCTGGCACAATATGCTCTGGCCAAGCAGTTGGCGGGCAAGTGGCGCAATATCTGCGTGGTAGGCGACCCTGACCAGTCCATCTACTCCTGGCGGCACGCGGATATACGCAACATTCTGGATTTTCAGCGCGACTTCCCAGATTGCCGAACCGTCTACCTGGAGGAGAACTACCGCTCCCTGCCTCCTATCCTTCAAGCGGCCGAGGGCGTTATCCGGGCCAACACCCTGCGAATAGCAAAGCGCCTGGTGCCTATACGGAGGGGTGGCTCCCCCATTGTTGTCCACGAGGCCTATAACGAGGATGAAGAGGCGTCGTGGGTAGCCAGCGAAATTGAGCGCCTAGTGCGCCAGGGGACCGCCACCTATCGCCAGTGCGTTGTGATGTATCGCACTCATGCCCAGTCCCGCGCCCTGGAGGAGGCCTTCCTGCGCCACGGTATCCCCTATCGGGTTGTGGGCGCCATCCGCTTCTACCAGCGTAGGGAGGTCAAAGACCTGCTGGCCTATCTGCGCCTTCTTGTGAACCCCTCGGACACCGTCAGCCTGCAGAGGGTCATCAATACGCCCCCCCGAGGTATAGGCCAAAAGGCCCAGGATGCCCTGGTGCGCCACGCCCAGGCCCTGGGCGTTCCCCCAGGGGAAGTCCTTATGCAGATAGCCCACAATAGCGTGGGGCTTATGCTTCCCACTCCACCCCCGGCAGCCCTACAGCGCTTCGCTAAACTGCTGGAAGGCCTTACCACCCTGGCCCACAGCCTAGACCTTGTGTCCCTTATAGACGCCGTCGTGGAGCACACCGGCTACAAGGAGTGGCTGCTGGCCCAAGAGGACGGGGAGGCCCGCTGGGAGAACCTGCTGGAGGTGCGTGGCCTGGCCAGCGAGTTCAACCACCTCCCTCCGCCCCAGGGATTGGTTACCTTCCTGGAGCGGGTCTCTCTGGTCTCGGAGCAGGACGAGGTGGACACTCACCAGAATGTGGTTACCCTTATCACCCTGCACCAGGCCAAGGGACTGGAGTTTCCGGTGGTGTTTCTGGTGGGGCTGGAGGAGGGCCTCCTGCCCCATTACCGCTCCCTGGACACCCCAGAAGAGGTGGAAGAGGAGCGCCGCCTCCTGTATGTAGGGATGACCCGTGCCCAGGACAGGCTTTACCTGCTTCGGGCTTTCCGCAGGCACCTGGCCGGGGGAAGCCAGCCAGCCCTACCCTCTCGTTTCCTCAAAGACCTGCCTCCCCAGGTGGTGCAGGGTGTGCTGAAATCCGAGGCACCGACCCCCGTCCCTGTCGCCCCCGCCAGCCCTGCCCCCAGACCCTTCAAGACAGGCGACAGGGTGCGTCATACACGCTTTGGAGAGGGGTATGTGGTATCCATCTCGCCCGTGGGCAACGAGTATGAGGTTACGGTGGAGTTTGAACAGGCCGGGGTGAAGCGTCTGCTCTACCCCATTGCGCCCCTGGAGCCGGTGGTCTAGGGCCATTGGCAAGGGTGCCTATACGCTGTATTTTTGGGTGGACGGCCCCTGTATGCTATTCTGTGGGCGTGGAGCTGCGCCGTCTGCACCCGTGGGACTTGCCCCCCAGCGAGGCTATGGCCCTACAGGAGCGCCTGGCGCACCAGGTGCTCCTGACACCCCTGGATACTCCACCCAACACCGTCTGTGGATTAGACCTGTCGGCAGAGGATGCCCAGGGCTTCGCCCGCGGGGCGGCGGTGGTGCTCTCATTCCCCAACCTGGAGATTGTGGAGGTGCGCACCGCTCTGCGCAAGGTAACCTTCCCCTATATCCCCGGCCTGCTGGCCTTTCGGGAGGCCCCTATCCTGGCCGCCGCACTGGAGCGCCTCACCACCACCCCCGACTGCCTCATCGTAGACGGGCAGGGCATCGCTCACCCTCGAAGGTTCGGCATCGCTTGCCACATTGGGCTACTCACCGACCTTCCCACTATCGGGTGTGCTAAGAGCATCCTGCGAGGCAGGCACAAGCCATTGCCTCAAGAGGCTGGCGCCTGGGAGTATCTGGTGGACAAGGGGGAGGTGGCCGGCGCGGCCGTGCGCACCCGTCCAGGGGTTGCCCCCGTGTATGTATCCCCTGGGCACCGAGTAGACCTTGTCAGCGCCATTCGTGTTGCTCTAGCATGTGTAAAGGGACACCGCCTGCCCGAGCCGACCCGCCTGGCCCACCTGGCCGCCGGCGGGCGCCTCGCGGAGGTGGCCCCTACTCGTCCCCAGCAGGGGCGCTTGCTCTAGAAGGGTCCGATAGCATGCCTTCGCTTCAAGAACTGCACCAGCGCCTCCAGCAGATCCAGCATCGTCTGGGCGACCTGCTGGAGCGCCTTTGACATCCCCCGCAAAGAGCGCGGCTTGGCCGAGCTGCAAGCCCAGGCCGCCAGCCCCACCTTTTGGGGCGCCCCCTCTAATGCGCAGGCAACCCTTGCACGCCTCAACGCCCTGCGGGAGGAAGTGGAGCCCTGGCAGGGCCTGGAGCGCCGCCTGAGGGACCTGTCCGGGCTTATGGAGATGGCCCTGCAGGAAGGGGATGAGGCCCTTGCCTCCGACCTGGAGGCCGACCTGAACACCCTGGAGCAGGAAATAGAGAGCCTCCAGTTCCGCCAGGCCCTAGCCGGCCCCTACGACCAGCGGGACGCTATCCTGGCGGTGCACGCCGGCCTCGGTGGCACCGACGCCCACGACTGGGCAGAGATGCTTACGCGCATGTATGTGCGCTGGGCCGAGGGGCGTGGCTTCCGTGTCCGATTATTGGATCGCTCCCCGGGGGAGGAGGCAGGCATCAAAAGCGCCACCCTGGAGGTATGCGGCCCCTACGCCTACGGTTGGCTCAAAGGGGAAAAGGGCACCCATCGTCTGGTGCGCCTCTCCCCCTTTGACGCCGACCGTGCCCGCCACACCTCCTTCGCTCTGGTGGAGGTGCTCCCGGAGGCAGAACAGGTAGGCGATGTAACCATAAACCCCGATGACCTGCGCATAGAGGCATTCCGCGCCTCGGGACACGGGGGCCAGAATGTGCAGAAGGTGGCGTCCGCCGTGCGCATCACCCACCTGCCCACTGGCATCACCGTTACTTGCCAGCAGGAGCGCTCCCAGCACCAGAACCGGGAAATTGCCATGCGTATCCTGCGGGCGCGCCTCATGGCGCTCCGGGAGCGCCAGCGCCAAGAGGAGGTGGCGCGCCTGAAGGGGGAGCACATCCCCCCAGAGTTCGGCACCCAAATCCGTTCCTATGTGCTCCATCCGTATAAACTGGTAAAGGACCACCGCACCGGCTACGAGACCGCCGATGCCGAAGGGGTGTTGGAAGGGGACCTGGACCCCTTCCTAAAGGCTTATCTCGCGTGGTGCCTGGGGCAGAAAGGAACTCCTGTAGAGCAAGGATAAGGGGTTACCCCTAACGGCCAGTATCGTGGCGCCGTTATAATAGGCTATAGAGGGCTACCCCCATATACGGTCCGCGGGATAAGTCTTCCATAACCTATACCTTCCCATATGGGCTGGCAGATGGCTTACCCTGTAAAAAAGCAGAAACCCGGGTAAGGGAGGTAAACATGAAGCGGGCTGTGGCGTGGCTGTTCCTGGTGACTGTGCTCCTTGGAGTTCTAACCGTAGGTTGTCGGAGGGAGGCGGCACAACCCCCGCTACCCTCGCCAGCACCTGCCCAGGCGACCCCTGGCGTTTCGGCCACACCTACACCTACAGCCGCGCCGGCGGCACCTGCGCCTGCCCCCAAGACAGGGGGCGTGTTCCGACGCCTGTGGGATGACCCTCCAACCCTTGACCCACATCTGGTAAGCGATGTATCCTCGGCCTTTGTGGTGGTGGAGGTGTTTAGCGGACTGGTTACCCTTGACACCGACCTGCGGGTGGTGCCGGACATCGCCGAACGGTGGGAGGTAAGCCCCGACGCACGCACCTATACCTTCTACCTGCGCCGGGGCGTCAAGTTCCACAACGGGAGGGAGGTTACCGCCGAGGATTTCAAGTATTCTCTGGAGCGGGCCACCGACCCCAAGACCCAGTCTCCTGTGGCCGAAACCTACCTGGGGGACATCGTGGGGGTGCAGGAGAAACTGGCGGGGAAGGCCAAGGATGTGACGGGCATCCGAGTGGTAGACCGCTATACCCTGCAAATCACCATTGACGCCCCCAAGGTCTACTTTATAGCCAAACTCACCTATCCCACGGCCTTTGTGGTAGACCGGGAGCAAATAGAACGCCTGGGACGGCGCTGGACTGACCAGCCCAACGGCACGGGCCCCTTCAAACTGAAGGAATACAAGGTGGGCGAGCGTATTGTGCTGGAGCGCAACCCAGACTTCTACAGGGGGCCACCCAAAGTGGACAGGGTGGAGTTGCTTCTGGCCGGCGGGAGCGCCATGGCCATGTACGAGAACGACGAAATACATGTAACCGGCGTGGGGCTGGCGGACCTAGAGCGGGTGCGCAACCCCAATGACCCCTTGAACAAGCAACTGGTTCAGGCTCCCCTTTCCTTTGACATCTTCTACATAGGCTTCAACACCAAGAAGCCTCCCTTTGACGATGTGAAGGTGCGCCAGGCCCTCAACCACTCCATCAACAAGGAACTCATCGCCAGCCAAGTGCTTTCCAACCTTGTTACCCCCGCTTATGGCATCCTCCCCCCTGGCTTCCCCGGCTTCAACCCCTCCATCCAAGACAAGGGCCTGAAATACAACCCCGACCTGGCCAAGCGCCTGCTGGCCGAGTCTAAATATGCAGGCAAACTCCCCCGAATTGTGCTCACCGTCCCTGGCACCGGCGGCTCGGCGGGCCTGGACCTGGAAGTGATTATGGACCAGTGGAAGCAGACCCTGGGTGTAGAGGTAGAAGTGCAGCAGGTGGAATGGGCCACCTTCCTCCAGGAACTGAACCGGGGCACCCTCCAGGCCTTTGCAGGGCTGGGCTGGTCGGCCGACTACCCCGACCCACAGGATTTCCTGGACATCCTCTTCCACAGCAAGAGCGCCCAGAACCACACCTTCTACAGCAACCCAGAGGTGGACCTCCTGCTGGAACAGGCCCGTGTGGAGCAGGACTGGAACAAGCGAGTAGCACTCTACAACAAGGCCGAGGAGACCATTATTCGGGATGCGGCCTGGGTGCCCCTGTGGTATAGTGGGGAGCGCTTCGCCCTTATCAAACCCTATGTGAAGGGCTACAAACTGACGCCTATGATCGTCCCCAAACTGAAGGATGTGTGGATTGAGCGCTAGGCCGGCCCCCGGGCTGGCCCAGTGGGGGGAGGCGTGCTGGTCTACATCGTGCGGCGTCTCCTGTGGCTCCCGGTGCTCCTGGCAGCGGTAACCTTCGTTACCTTTGTTCTGGGGCGCTACGGGCCGGGAGACCCTGTGCAAGTGCGCCTGGGCACCAAATACACCCCCGAGGCCGCCGCCCGCCTCCGTCGGGAGATGGGGCTAGACCGCCCTCTCCTTGTGCAGTATGTGGACTATATCCGCAAGGCCTTGCGAGGCGACCTGGGGGAAAGCTATACATATCCTGGGCGCAGTGTCGCCTCCCTTATAGGCAAGAAGATATGGGTATCGGCCCAGTTGGGGTTTGCGGCCCTGATCATCGGGGTAAGCCTGGGCATACCCCTGGGCCTGCTGGCCGCCTACCGCCAGGGCACCTGGCTCGACACGGCCCTGGTAAGTTCCGCCCTCTTCTTCTACTCCATGCCCGTGTTCATCACTGCCCCTTTCCTGATCCTGGTGTTAGCCGTGAAACTGCACCTCTTGCCCACCTCGGGGTGGCAGGGGCTATTTAGCTCCAACATCATAATGCCTGCGCTAGTTATGGGCCTGCCGGGTATCGCCGGCATCGGGCGCCTTACTCGTGCCTCGTCGCTGGAGGTGTTGGGACAGGAGTATGTGCGCACCGCTCGCGCTAAGGGCCTGCCGGAGCACCTGGTGCAGAGCCGGCATGTGCTTCGCAACGCCCTCATCCCCATTGCCACCGTTATCGGGTTCTCTCTGGCGGGTCTGGTGGAGGGGGCCTTCATCACTGAAACCCTTTTTGGCATACCGGGCATTGGGCGCTTGGCGGTAGATTCTATCTTCCGGCGGGACTACCCTGTTATTACTGCCCTAACCCTTATTTTCGCTGTGGCCTTTGTGCTGGCCAACCTGCTGGTGGACATCCTTTACGCTTTCCTTGACCCACGCATTCGCTACAGGTAGGTAGGGGATGGCGAAGGCGCAAGCGGCGGCTGTGCCGGTGGGTAGGGGCGAGAGCCTGTGGCTCCGTTCTTTCCGCCGCCTATTGCGGAAACCAAAGGCGGTCTTCGCCCTGGTGATTATCACCGTTCTTTACGGAAGCGGCCTCTTTGCCCACCTCATAGCCCCCTATGGGTATAATCAGCAAGACCTGACGGCAGTGCGCCAGCCCCCCAGTGTCCGCCACTGGCTGGGCACCGACGGGGTCGGACGGGATATCCTCTCCCGCCTTATCTTCAGCCTGCGGACAAACCTCATCATTACTGCCGCATCGGTGTTTACAGGGAGCCTGCTCCTGGGCATAACCCTGGGCCTTCTATCGGGCTACCTGGGGGGAAAGGTGGACTCGGTGATCATGCGCATAGGGGAGTTGTTCACCGCCTTCCCGGGAATTCTGTTGGTCATCTTGCTGGCGGCTACTCTGAAACCCAGGGTGCTGGAGATGGTGCGGGATTTTGAGGATGCCACGGGCTTCCGGGGGCTAGTGCGCTGGGGGGTGGTGGACTACTTTGTGGTGTTTGGGGCGCTGTCGGCCTTCTCGTGGATTGGGATGGCCCGTCTGGTGCGGGGGCAGGTCCTCTCCCTAAAGGAGCAGGCCTTTGTGGAGTCGGCACGGGCGGCGGGAGCGTCTCTATGGCGCATCCTGGTGGTGCATATCCTCCCCAATGCTTTGCCACCGGTCATTGTATCGGTCTCTATGGGACTTGGGGCCATCGCCGGGGCGGAGGTGGTGCTTAGTTGGCTGGGCATCGGTATTCAGCCTCCCGTCCCCAGCCTGGGGAACATGATATGGGAGGGGCAGAGCATCTCGGTGCTCCAGAAGTGGCCCCATATGCTGTTGACCCCAGTGGTAACGGTGGCTCTGCTTATCTTCGCCTGGAACCTGCTGGGCGACGCCCTAAACGATGTGCTGAACCCCAAGGCTCGCTAAGCAAGCACTCTTCCCTGGTATAGTAAGAATGCCAGGTCCCCTGTGCCTAGTGGAGATAGGAGGCGGTTATGGATTTCACCCTCACCGAGGCCCAGCGCGCCTTGCAAGATACAGCCCGCCGTCTTGCTGAGGAGGTCTTTGCCCCAAGGGCAGAAGAATACGACCGCAGTGAGACTTATCCCTATGAGAATATCCCCTATCTGGTGAGGGCCGGCTTTATGGGCATGAGCCTCCCTACAGAATATGGAGGTGGTGGTCGCCCTCTTCTAGACGCCATCCTGGTGGTTGAGGAGATAGCAGCAGCCTGTGCCACCACGGGGCGCATCGTCGTGGAGGGCAATACGGGGGCGGCCCTGGCGATAGCGCATTACGGCTCATCAGAGCAAAAGGGGCGGTGGCTCCCCTTGGTGGTGCAGGGGGAAAAGCCCTGCATCGCCATAACCGAGCCCGAGGCAGGCTCGGCGGCCACTGAACTTACCACTAGCGCCCGCCTTGTAGACGGACACTACATCCTTAACGGCGTAAAGCGCTTCATTACCGGTGCGGGGGTGTCTAGGCTCTACCTGGTATTCGCACGCTTTGGGGAAGGTAAGGGCGCTGAGGGCATTGGGGGCATTGTGGTGGAGAGGGGGACACCCGGCTTCACCTTCGGCAGGCGCTGGCCTATGATGGGCATCCGTGGTATGCCCGAAGGGGAACTGGTATTTGTAGACTGCCCGGTGCCCCAGGGGAACCTCTTGGTGCCGCCCGAGGAAGGGGGCTTCCGTAAACTGATGACCGCCTACAACAGCCAGCGGGTAGGAGCGGCGGCCGCCGCTCTGGGCGTAGCCCAGGGTGCCTTCCGAAGGGCCGTGGACTACGCCCAAAAGCGCAGGCAGTTCGGCCAGCCCATCGCTAACTTCCAGGGCATCCAGTGGCTCCTGGCGGATATGTTCCTGGCCCTGGAGGCGGCGCGCCTGCTAGTTTACCGGGCGGCGGCCAACGCCGGGTATGGCTTCCCCGACATGCAGGAGGCGGCCCTGGCCAAGACTTTCGCTGCAGAGATGGCCATTCAGGTTACCAACAACGCCCTGCAAATCCACGGCGCCTATGGCTACAGTCGCGACCTACCCTTGGAGCGCATGGTCAGGGATGCCCGCATGTTCAGCATCGGCGGAGGGACAACCCAGGTTATGCGTAACCTCATTGCCCGGGGCATCTTGGGGCGTAAGTAGCCCATATTCCTCTTCGTGCCTAGACGAAAGCCAGGCTATTGACCTTCATTTTGGGACGGGATAGGCTAGCAGTGAGCGCCGCGCCAGAAAGGAGGTCCCCTATGCCTATCTTCGTTATGCTCTCCACCCTTACCGACGAGGGTGCCAAGACCATAAAGCATAACCCGGCCCGCATCAAGGAAGTCAACGCAGAGTTGGAGCGTGCCTTCGGCGTGAAGGTGCTGGCCCAGTATGCCGTCCTGGGCCCCTACGACTTCGTCAATATTGTGGAGGCTCCAGATAACGCCACGGTCGCCCGGGCATCGGCAGAACTGGCCTCCCGGGGCAGTGTCAAGATTCAAACCCTGGCCGCCATCCCCATAGACGATTTCATCGCCAGGCTAAGGGGATAAGCCGGCCCTCTCTCTAGAAGTGCCTGGAGGCGCACCAGGGGCTTTCACCGCCCTTTGCGGAGGTGCAGGGCGGCCGCCAGGCTCACCAGCCCCACAACGAGTAGGAGGCCGTCAACCGCGGGTGCTCCTGGGGCGCAACCTCCTCGGCGAGGGGCAGGGGTAAGTGGTGGG
>JBKBKV010000007.1:0-44567 GCA_046294495.1 Dehalococcoidia bacterium
GGCAGGGGTAAGTGGTGGGGTAGGGGCGGGGGCGGCGGCCTCGGGGGTGGGCGTAGGGGCTGGAGGGGCAGGGGTAGCCACGCCAAATGGGACGATGGTTGGCCAGGATATAGGGGTTGGTAGAGGCGCTTGCTGTTCCTCACGGGCACGCACCGGTGCACCTACCGTTCGTCTCCACGCGTTCTCCACATCCAGCAGGGTAGTGCCGTATACCTGCTGGAAGGCCACATCAAAGCGGATGTTCTGGTCCAGCAGGCGCAGGAACTGGCGCAAGCGCTCCTCCCCATACTGCTCTAGGATGTATTTCACTAGGGCCTTCCCCTGCCCGTAGAGCAAGATAATGTCGTCAGGGCGGCCTGGCATCCCTTCCAGGTCGGTGATAGGGAGGAGGGTGCCCCGTTGCAGGGCCAGAAAGAGTGCCTGGTCGTATTCCGTGGTGGGGGCCAGATTACCTACCTCTGCCATGCCTTCGTTGAACCACGCGGGGATGGGCAGACGGCGGTTGGGGATGACCGCGTCCAGCAGGAAGTGCATAGCCTCGTGGGAAGCGATGCCCCGCACCGCCGGGCTGGCCACCAGCATCAAGATTACACCCTGATCGGCGAAGGTGGTGCCTTCTGTAACTAACTGGGTGCGCACCGTGCGACTGGTGGGGGGTAGGGCGGGGAGCATGTCCCGATAGGTAGTGTAGACCGTTACGGTAACGGGTCGGGCCATCTCTACCCCCAGCACCGGCCCCCAGCGGGCGAAGGTCTCCCCTACCGCTTGGGCGACAGCCTGGGCACGGGTGCGGATAGGGACATAGTAATATACGGTAACGAGGCCCTCCTGGACACTTTCCCAGGTGCTCCAGCGGGGGTCCAGGAGCACAAATTGCTCGGGAGGCGTCTCCAGACGATTACCTGCTTCGTCTTCCACCTCCCACAAGTATTCAATGCGTGCTCCTGGCGGGATATAGCGGGCGGCGGTGTCGGTGCGGATAAGGGCCTCGGCCGAGATGCGCTTGCCAGGGGTGATATCCAGGGGTTGGAAGCGGCGGCTTCGTTCGTTGCCCACACGGAAGCGCAGGACGACGCGGGTGATGGGGGCATCGCTCTGCGCCTCCACACGGAAGAGGATGCCGTTGGGGAAGCGGCTCTCCACAGACTTAGAGAGGACTTCCGGCCCGCCGGCCCCAACGGCTTGGGGCCACAGCGCAACGGCCAATAACAGGCTCGCCACAAACCAGCGCATAGGCTATCCAGGCTGTTCGGCCTTTCTCTGCATGGTTTCCACTTTGGGGAGAAGGTCTAACCGACCTGCTGCCGTGAGGAGTTTCTGCACAAAGGCCTCTGGGGGCACTGCCCCTGTTAGTTCTATAAAGCCGTTGAACACCGTCTTTGGCACTGCTCGCACCTGATAGGTCTGCGCCAGGTAGGGGAACTCCTCCGCCTCAACCACATCGGCGCGGATGTTGGGGTTTTCCATAGCGATGGCGTGGGCCAACCTGGCCACCTGAGGGCAGTGGGGTCAGGTAGGGGTAACGAAGACCTGCAGGTGCACCTCCTTGTCTATCTGGCGCACCACATCCCGCAAGGCCGGGCGAAGGGGTGTTACCCCACGGGAGAGGGCGAGGATGTCTTCCACGAGGGTTAGGAACTCGTAGCCGGTGGGGAGGCCGTAGAACTTGATGTTGTGGTAGTGCTGGTTGTCGGCGCTGAAGGTGAAGCAAGGGATCCGCTCCACACCACAGCGGCGCGCCTCTTCCCCCTGGGTGTAGAAGTCCACCACCTGCAGGCGTAGTTTTGGGGAAAGGGAGGCCACTTCCTCCAATACCTCTTGCACCTGTGGACAGGTAGGACACTCCCGACCCGGCAGCAGCAATAGGCCAGCACTCCGGAAGGTGAAGAGATTGATGGTAATATCCCGCACCAGTTCGCGGCTGAAGCGCTCCTGGAGCAGGGTGTGGTCTTTAGGGGACAACACAGGCATTTCCAATCTCCTCCACTGACGGGATGGCCCCTGCCGTGCTAGAGTGGGGGTTCCTCTTCACCAGAGGGCGCAGGTGGGATAAGGGGCACCTGGGAAAAGGCGGTGCGAAGGTGCTTCTCAATCTCCTGGGCCACCTCGGGGTGCTGATGGAGGAAGTCTTTGGCTGCCTCACGCCCCTGGCCCAGGCGCGTCTCCCCATAGGTATAAAACGCCCCCGACTTCTTAACGATGCCCAAGGCAGTGCCCAGGTCTACCAGGTCGCCCTCCTTACTGATGCCCCTGTTGAACATGATGTCAAACTCGGCGGTGCGGAAGGGGGGGGCTACCTTGTTTTTCACCACTCGGGCCTTCACGCGGATGCCCACCACCTCGTTTCCCTGCTTGATAGCCTCCCCCTTACGCAGGTCTATGCGCACCGAGGCGTAGAACTTGAGGGCGCGCCCGCCGGGGGTGGTTTCGGGGTTGCCAAAGAGCACCCCCACCTTTTCCCGCAGTTGATTGATGAATACCACCACGGCTTTGGAGCGGCTGATATTGGCGGTCAGTTTGCGCAGGGCCTGAGACATAAGGCGAGCCTGGAGGCCTACATGGGCGTCGCCCATCTCTCCTTCCAGTTCGGCGCGTGGCACCAGGGCCGCCACGCTATCCACCACTACGGCGTCCACCGCCCCCGTGCGCACCAGTTGGTCCACTATATCCAGGGCCTGCTCGGCGTAGTCGGGCTGGGAGACCAGCAAGTCTTCCAGGCGGATGCCTAGGTTCTGGGCGTAGAGGGGATCAAAGGCGTGCTCGGCATCAATGAAAGCGGCCGTGCCTCCGCGGCGCTGGGCCTCGGCCAGGATATGCAGGGCCAGAGTAGTCTTCCCCGAGGATTCTGCACCAAAAATCTCCACTACCCTGCCCCGTGGCACCCCGCCCACGCCTAGGGCCAGGTCCAGGGCCAGAGAGCCAGTAGGGATGGCCTCAATGGGCAAATGCTCGGCGCTCCCCAGGCGCATCACGGTGCCTTTTCCATAGATGCGTTCAATCTGGGCCAGGGCCAGTTCCAGGGTGCGGGCACGGTCGGGGGAAGTAGCCATACAGACCTCTTGTATTCACTCCCGGTAGGGGACAAGGCTTCAAGCCCAGTGTAACACGCATAGTAGGTGTATACAAGGGGATGTGCTCCCGGCGGGCCTGCCCAAAGGACGCCTCAAACCCCGAGCCGCGGTTCGCTTGAATGGCCTTCACCGGAAGGGCGCTCGCCGAAGCACGCTCTCCGGGAGGGCCTTGGCGGTGTTGGCCGTAGCCAGGTATACACCTTTAGGTCGCCCTACCGAAGGAACAATGCCCCTGGATGAGGGCCATAGGTTGCCCATCGGCTCCCTTTGGTTTATGCTGGTCTTTGGTGCTCCTGCCCTGTAGGTTCCTTTTCCAGAGAGGGCACCAGGAGGGATAGTGTTCCAGGAGGAGCGCATCCGCCAAGCCATCCGCGACATTCTGGAGGCGGTGGGAGAAGACCCCGGGCGGGAAGGCCTCCGGGGCACTCCTCAGCGGGTGGCCGACATGCTCAGGGAGGTGTTGTGCGGGTTGCAAGAAGACCCTCGCACCTTCCTAGCCCAAGGCTTCTCTGCCGAAGGCCCTCAGGGGCTGGTGCTGGTGCGCCATATCCCCTTCTACTCCCTCTGTGAGCACCACCTACTCCCGTTTTTCGGGCACGCCCATATCGGCTACATACCCAGGGAGCGCATCGTGGGGGCTAGCAAACTGGTGCGTGCCTTTGAGGCCCTGGCCCGTCGCCCCCAACTGCAGGAGCGCCTTACCAACCAAATGGCTGATGCCCTCTACGAGGCCTTGCATCCTCGGGGCGTATTCGTAGTGGTATCCGCCGAACACCTGTGCATGAGCATGCGGGGCGTCCAGAAGCCGGGGGCACGCCTGGTTACCCAGGCCTTGCGAGGAGAGGAGACCCGCTCTCCGGAGCGCTTCAGGGAGTTCCTTACCTTGCTACGGGACGATGTATAGTGCATCCTAATATATAGCATAAGTATCCAAGCAAAGGGGTAGAGCGCACCCCTCGGAAGGAGCAAAGGATTGTGTCAGGCCCCTGCTCGTCAAGTCGTCTTGGAGACCTGGGCCTCGGTGCTCCCCACCTGGCAGGAGGCCCTGGCCCGCTCTCCCGCCAATACCCTCTTTCTCACCCCCCTCTGGCAACAGATATGGTGGCGACACTTCGGAGCGGGTAAACAGCCCCTTTTCTTCTCTTTCTGGGCAGGCCAGCACCTCCTGGGCGTGGCCCCCCTTTGCCAGGAGGGTAATACCGTAACCTTTCTGGGGGAGGCTGACCTCTTTGACTACCACGACTTTATTGTTTCCCAGGGAGGGGAGGGGGTCTTCTACCCAGCCTTGCTTGACGCCCTGGAGGGCATTCCCTGGAGGCGTATGCTTCTCCTCTCCTTACGCGAGGGCTCCCCCACTCTGGAGCATATCCCTACCTTAGCCGCCCAGCGGGGATGGGAGTGCCAGATGGAAGAGGAAGATGTGGCCCCAGGCTTGCCCCTGCCAGGGGATTGGGAGGCCTACCTGCAAGGGTTGGACCGCCACGACCGACACGAACTTCGCCGTAAACTCCGCCGCCTCACCCAGGAGAGCCCCCTCCATTTCTACACCATTGACGACCCTAATGCCCTCTGGGGCTTTCTGGGGGAGTTCTTTTCCCTGATGCGCCAGAGCATGGAGGAGAAGTCCCGTTTCCTTACTCCCCAGCGGGAGGCTTTCTTCAGAGAAGCGGCTATAGCCCTGGCCGAGCAGGACATCCTGCGCCTCTGGTTCTTGGAATACCAGGGCAAGCGCGTGGCAGCCGCCCTGTGCTTTGACTACCAGGGCCAGCGTCTTCTGTATAACAGCGGCTTTGACCCGGCCTATGGACACCTGAGCGTGAGTCTGGTGCTGAAGGCGCTGACCATCAAAGATGCTATAGAGCGGGGGCTTTTCTATTACGATTTCCTGCGGGGGGATGAAGACTATAAGTTCCGCCTGGGGGGGCGTCCCCGAAGGCTCTTCCGCCTCACCCTTGTGCGTCCCAACCAGACACTTGGGTAGAGGCCTTCCCAAGATGGGGTTCATAAGACAGGGCTTCGCCCTTACCGCGGCCCTCTCCCCTCTAGGGGAAGGGGGCTTTGATACAACCACTCGGGGCGAGCGGTGCGCATAGCCGTCCTTTCCCACCACACATGTCCCCTGGTGGGGATGGGGCGCGCCCGTTTCGGGGGGATGAATACTTATCTGAGGGGCATGAGCACCGCCCTGGCACGCCTGGGAGTTGAGGTGCACCTTTTCACCGGCACCCACTTGGCTCCCCACGAGCAGGTAGAGTTGCCACCAGGCGTGGCGGTGGAGCACATCCCCATAGGGCTTCCCCACGCTACAGAAGGGAGCCTGCTGGAAAGCATCGCCACCTTCTGGCAGGGGGTGGCGAAGGCCTTCCGGGGTCCCTATGCTCTCGTCCACGCTCACTATTGGACCAGTGGGCTAGCCGGCCTGCACCTGGCGGAGGCATGGGGGGTGCCCCTGGTGATGACCTTCCATACCACAGCCCTGGCCAAGCGCCTATTTCTGGACAGCCACACCGAACCCCCCAGCCGCCTGCGGGCAGAGAGGCTGCTGGCCCGGTGCGCTCAGGGCGTCATCGCTTCCAGTCCCCACGAGGTGGCCTTGCTGGCCCAGGGATACGGGGCCGACCCGCAGCGCGTCGTTCTGGCGCCGCCTGGGGTAGATCTGGAGCGCTTTTCTCCGGGGGAAAGCGCCCCAGCACGAAGCGCCTTTGGGCTTCCTTCTGTTCCCCTGGTGCTGGCAGTGGGGCGCCCCGACCCTATCAAGCGCTTCCCTCTCCTGGTGGAGGCCCTGGCCATGCTGGAGGAGGGGCATCTGGTTATCGCCGGAGAGCACGATGGAGTGCTTCGGGGTCTAGCGCGTCGCCTGGGTGTGGAACATCGCCTGCACCTTTTGGGAACAGTGCCTGGGCGGGCCATGCCCCACCTCTATGCCGCTGCCGACCTAGTGGTGGTGCCCTCCCTCTACGAGAGTTTCGGAATGGTGGCTCTGGAGGGGATGGCGTGCGGGAGGCCGGTGGTGGCGGCACGGGTGGGGGGGCTGGCTAGCCTGGTGGAGCACGGGAAGACCGGCTACCTTGTGGAGCGAGGGTGCCCCCAGGCCTACGCCGTCCGGGTGGAGGCTCTTCTGGGTTACCCCTCCCTGCGGCAGGCCATGGGCGAGCGGGCTGCCCAGCGGGCCAGGGCCTTCACTTGGGATACCTGGGCCATCCGTATGATATACTTGTATCAGAAACTGGCAGGGTAAAAGGCTGGGCGTGTCCGACAACTTGTGGTTTCGTAAAGCCCTCATTCGGCTGGAGCACCACCTACGGCGCAACATCCTGGCAGGTTTGATTGTCCTGGTGCCGTCGGTTATTACTTATGTGGTTATCCGCTTCGTGGTAGACTTTGTGGACGGCCTGCTCTTACCTGTTACAAGTCGTTTCTTTCACGCGGTGGTGCCAGGGCTGGGGCTGGCTCTCACCATTGTGGGCCTCTATTTCATTGGCCTGATGGTAACCACAGTGGTGGGTAGGCAACTGGTGAACCTGGGAAACACCCTTGTAGAGCGCATCCCCTTTGTGCGGGTTATCTATCGCACCGCCCGCCAGTTTACCGATGTCTTCAGCAACATTTCTACGGCGCGCTACCAGCGTGTGGTGTTCCTGGAGTTCCCTTGCCCCGGCGTGCGCTCCGTGGGCCTGGTTACCGGGGAGTGGCATGGCCCGAACGGGCGCCTCCAACTGATGGTCTACATCCCCACGGTGCCCAACCCCACCTCGGGGTTCCTGGTGGTGGTGCCTGCCGAGCAGGTAGAGCCATCGGATATGAGCGTGGAGGACGCCATCAAGTTGGTGGTGTCGGCTGGGGTGCTGGCGGAAGAGGTCTCTCGCAAAGCCAACGCCAATAGTGTTAGAAGGCAGGCGGTTAGGACGCCGCCACCTCCTGGAACACCTCTCTAGCCACCCCCAAGGCGTTCAGGGCGGAGGGCAGTCCGCAATAGAAGGCGGTATGGCAGAGCACCTCCACCACCTCCTGCCGCGATAGACCCACCCTAAGGGCGGAGCGCAGATGGCGGTGCAGTTGGCGCTCTTTGCCCAGTGCAGTTAGAGCGGCCAGGGTGCATACCGCTCGCTGTTTCAGGTCTAGGTGTGGGCGGTAGTAAATCTCCCCGAACAGATAGGCGTCCACCAGGCGGATGAAGTCGGGGGCCAGTTCTTCGGCGGCGGCCACGCCCTGGCGGGCCTCCCCCTGGCCCCACAAGCGGCGACGCATCTCGTTCCCCAGTTGGACACGCTCCTCTAGTGTGGCAGAGCGAGGGGGTTGAGGGCGCTGGACGGCGCGCTGCCATTCAGGCCTTTCGGCGAAGACCTCCCCAGCTATCTGCAGGGCGTTCAGGGCTGCGGGCAAGCCCCCGTAGAAGACCAGGTGGACCATAGCCTCTGTAATGGTGGCGGGAGAGAGGCCCAGATTCAGGCCGTTGCGCACGTGGGTCTTCAGTTGGGGCAAGCGTTGCAGAACGGTGAGCACGGAAATCGTGGCCAGGCTCCGATAGCGGATGTCCAACTGGGGGCGGCTCCAGATGGCCCCGAAGAGGGCCTCGTCCACGATGCGGGAGAGGCCGGGGGCCAGGTCTTGCGCCCCCGGCTGGGAACTAACGAAGGTGCCTCCCCCGGCGAAGCGACGGCGAACCTCCTGTCCCTGGGCGTAAAGAGCATCGGAAGTAGTCATAGTGTCTCCTTTAGAAATGGGGGTAGCGGTTCACGATGGGCATGCGCCGGTCGCGCCCGAAGGCTCTGGGGGTAACCTTGATGCCAGGCGGTGCCTGCCTACGCTTGTATTCATTCCTGTCTATCCAGCGGATAACACGCTTTACCACCTCCGCATCGTAGCCCATAGCCACGATTTCCTCAAAGGTGCGGTCCTCCTCCACATAGGCTTTGATGACCGGGTCCATAAGGCGGAATGGGAGGCGCTCCTCCTCGGTGCGCTGGCCGGGGCGTAGTTCGGCGCTGGCTGGCTTCCGCAGCACATTTAATGGGATGGGGTTAGAGGGGGTGCCGTGGGCGTTGCGCCACTCGGCCAACTTGTAGACCAATGTCTTGGGCACGTCCTTGAGCACCGAATAGCCCCCGGCCATATCTCCGTAGAGGGTGCAGTAGCCGGTGGCCATTTCGCTTTTGTTGCCTGTAGAGAGCACCAGCATCCCGAACTTGTTGCTGATGGACATAAGGATGTTGCCACGAATGCGCGCCTGGATATTCTCCTCAGTAACATCTGGGGGGAGGTCTTTGAAATAGGGGGCCAGCATCTCTAGGTAGGCGGCGTGGGCTGGCTCAATAGGCACAACCCACAGGTCTATGCCCAGGTTGGTGGCCAGGGCGCGGGCGTCTACAATGCTTCCCTCACTGGAGTAACGCGAAGGCATAGAGACCCCCAGCACATTCCTGGGCCCCAGGGCATCTACCGCCACACAGCAGGTTACGCTGGAGTCCACACCCCCCGATAGGCCAATAACAGCCCTCTGGTGCCCCGTCTTGCGCACATAGTCGCGCACCCCCAGCACCAGGGCATGATAGACCTCGCCGATAGGGTCTAGCGGCTCCTCTATGCGCGGGGCTATTGGGGGGCGCTCCCTAGGGGAATAGCCGGAGACAAAGACGCGCTGAGCAGTGCCAATGTGTTGCAGGATGGTGGTGTCTTTGCGGGGGCGGGGGTCGCGCAGGCGCTGGCGCAGGACAGATTCTACCGCCAAGTCCACCACCAGCAGGTCCTCCTGGAACTGCTTGGCACGGGCTACCAGGTTACCGTTCTGATCGAAGACCATGCTGGCGCCGTCAAATACCAGTTCATCCTGCCCGCCCACGGTGTTCACATAGGCGATGAACAGCAGGTTATCGCTGGCGCGGGTGGCCAGCATCTTCTCCCGGAAAAGGCCCTTGCCCATATGATAAGGGGAGCCGTTGATGTTCACGATGACCTCGGCCCCTGTTTCCCGCTGGACGGCTGTAGGCCCCACGGCATACCAGATGTCCTCACAGATGTTGACGCCTACCCGGGTGCCGTTGATGGTGAAGACAGGGCACTCTTTCCCTGGGCGGAAGTAGCGGTCTTCGTCAAAGACGCCGTAGTTGGGGAGGTAGATCTTGTGGTAGACGCCCACCATATGCCCCTCGGCGGCGACAGCGGCAGCGTTGTAGACCTCGTTCTCTTGCAGATCCACGAAGCCGAAAACCATAGGGATGGCTGTGCTGGCGGCGGCCAGTTCCTGGGCCACATTCAGGTTGTCCTGGATGAACTGGGGCTTCAGGAGGAGGTCTTCCGGGGGATAGCCGGTAAGCACCAGTTCGGGGAAGGCTACTAGGTCGGCTCCCTGTGCAGAGGCCTCCCGAGCGAAGCGCAGGATTAGGTCGCGGTTGCCTTGCAGGTCGCCCACGGTGGGGTTCACCTGCGCCAGGGCGATGCGGAAGGTGCGCATAACTGTGCGCCCCCTTTTTTAGGTAGTATACACCAGAAGGATGAGCCAAGGTCCCTCTTTCCGTGGCGCCACACCCCACAGGATGTGGGAGGGGTCGGAGGGTCTAGATTTCGCAGAGCGCTGGGTTTTCCGCTGTCTTGTAGTAAGGGATGAGACCTGCTACGATGAATGCGCCATCATCCGTGCCACAGTCCCGATCACCTCTTCTGAGGAGATGGACTAGTTGTGGCTACCCCATCGGGGGGTGGACAATGGTGGTGAGGGCCTTGGGGCGAAGCGGAGCCTCGCCCCAGCAGAGGGGCGCAGGGCTATGCCGGGAAGGAGGGTAGGGAATGCGTATCCTGGTGGTGGACGACCACGAAGTTGTGCGCCAGGGCCTGCGGAGCCTGCTGGAGCGTCAGGAAGGATTTGAGGTCGTAGGCGAGGCAGGCAGTGTGGCCGAGGCCATAGAGGCGGCGCTACACCTCAACCCCGATGTGGTGGTTATGGATGTGCGTTTACCAGACGGTAGCGGTGTAGAAGCGTGCCGGGAGATCCGCGCCGCCAAGCCTTCTACCAGAGTCCTTATGCTCACCTCTTACCCCGACGAAGAGGCGGTATTTGATTCCATTATGGCGGGGGCCAGTGGGTATGTGCTCAAACAGGTGCGGGCCAAAGAACTGGTGGAGGCCATACGCCGGGTGGGGCAAGGGGAATCCCTGCTGGACCCTATGGTTACCCAGAAGGTGCTGGAGCGCATCCGTAGTATGGGGGGGCATAAGGCCGAGGCCCAATGGCCCACCCTTACTCCACAGGAGGAGAAGATACTGGCCCTCATCGCCGAAGGGAAGACCAATCGGGAGATCGCCGCTGAGTTATTCCTGTCCGAAAAGACCGTAAAGAACTATGTGAGCAGCCTCCTGGACAAACTGGGGGTGGCCCGGCGGGCCGAGGCGGCTGCCTACTATGTGCGCCACTTTCCAAGAAGGGGGGGCTAGGCACGAGAGACACTGGCCCAGTGTGGTCTTAGCCCTTCAAAGCCCCTGAAGTTCTCTGGCCGGATGCGTGTGAGCATTATCCCCATTTTGCCGTTGGTCTCGGGTCGTATTCCCTGTTGTAGCACAGGTCTGGCCTGTTGTCCCCTATTCCAGCACCGCTTCCAGCGCCGATAGAAACTCCTGGAACTCCGCCTCCGGTAGGTCTTGGAGTAGACGCCGGCCTAGGAGCCAGCGCTTTCCCTCGGGCCACGGATACGGGTAAAGCCCCAGCGCCGACAGCCGCTTCAAAAAAGCCTCCCGCTTTTCCATTCCCCCGAACTGCTCTGGATGCCCAAGGTAGGAGTAGAACTGCCCCAACCAGGGGTCGGAGCAGTAAACTTCCAGGAGTAGTTTGTCGCCACGGCGCACATTGAACTTAAGAGTCTTTCCGCTGCTAGGCGCAGCCGAATCCCTGTCTTTTGCCTACAGGAAGAAACTCAGGAGGCGCCCGCCGGTTTGGGGGTTTTCTTCCGCCATATTTCTCAGCCCTTGCTCCACCTCCTCTTCTAGAGACCACCTCTTCCCCGTTCACCCTTGGTCTAGCCTCCCAGGTCGGTAAGTAAAGGACAGACACCCTCCTCGGCACCAAGAACTGGGGAAGCCTGGTCAAAGGGCACAAGTCCAGTTTCTCCGGATGCCCCTTTTCAGGGAAGTAACGGTAGACGGCCACGGCAACACTCCCCTATCCGACCTTCAGCACCAGTTTGCCGAAGAAACTCCTGCTCTCCATCACCTCGTGGGCGCGGCGGGCCTCCTCCAGTGGGAACACCTGGTCCACCAGCCCCTTCACTAGCCCCCGGCGGGCGGCATCTAATATCTGGTGGAAATCGCCTTTGTTGCTCATGCTTACCCCGAACACCGTAATCTGCTTGCTGAACAGTTGCCCCATGTGCAACTCGGTGCGGTAGCCAGTGGTAACCCCGCACACCCCATAGCGCCCGCCACGAGCCAGAACAGCATACGCTTTGGGCCAGAACTCCGCCCCCACATGGTCTACCACCATATCCACACCCCGTCCTTGGGTCAACTCCAGCACCCGCTTCTCTATGTCCTCCTGGGTATAAATGATGACCTCGTCCGCCCCCAGGGAGCGGGCGCGCTGGGCCTTGTCAGGGGTGCTGGTGGTGGCGATGACCCGCGCCCCTACCACCCCCTTGGCCACTTGGATAGCGGCTGTCCCTACACCCGCCGATGCCGACAGCACTAGCACCGTCTCCCAGGGCTTCAGTTGTCCCTTGCGCACAAGCATGTGCCACACGGGCAAAAAGGTGGTGGGCATCGCCGCCGCCTCTTCGTAGGAGAGGGAGGGTGGGATGGGGAAAGCGTTGGCGGCCGGCGCTACCACATACTCGGCGTATCCGCCGTTGACGGTGGAGCCAAGCATCCCCCGGTAATGACATAGGTCGTCGTGCCCGGCCCGGCAGTAATCGCATTGGCCGCAGGAGAGAACGGGGTCCAAGACGACCCTCTCCCCGCCCTTCAGGGTGCGCACCCCTGGCCCCACCTCCATCACATCCCCGGCGATGTCCACCCCCAAGATGAATGGTTGGGAGAAGTCGCGGCGGGTGCCCCGCAGCCCACTGCGTATCCACACATCCAGGCGGTTCAGAGAGCACGCTCGCACCCGCACCTTGACCTCTCCCCAGCCCGGCGATGGCTCGGGGTAGTCTCCGTAGGTGAGCACCTCCGGCCCACCGTGCTGTTGTAGGTAGACAGCCTTCATGCTTTACCCCTCCATGCAGTTTCAGCCTTGCCTATGCTCCAACATAGCCTGGGCACACCGCAGGCAGGCGAACACCAGCCCCTGGGCATCCGCGTGGGCAAAGATACGCCCACAGGTGGGCACAGGGGCATCGGCACGCCAGGGCTGATGGAACAACCCACCACAGTAGATACACCGTGCCCGGTGTTCGGCGTCCAGGGCTTCACCGCAGACGGTGCAGTTGGCTTCTGTTGTCATGGCTTCTCCTTTATGGCTTGTAGGCGCTGGCGCACATACGCCCTCTCCTCCTCTTCTGTGGTCAGGAGGCCGTCGGCCAGGCGAGCGCGCAGCTCCCCCAGTAGACGCCCCACCCATGGCCCCTGAGGCACCCCCATAGACAGCAAGTCCATCGCCGAAAGACGGGGATGCAAAGAACGCCAGGTGTCCATGTAGGTTTGCAGGGCCTGGCGATGACGAAAGTCAGGGGCGAGAAGTGCAGCAGCCTCCACCGCTTCGGGGCGCAGGGGGGCAAGGGCGTCTATAATGGCGCTGGGCTTGGGGAGATTAGCCCAACTGGAAAGGAGGCCCTTCACCACCTGGGTGTGGCGCACTACCTGGGCCCAGCGCCGGGGGAGGCGCAGGCGACGCACCAGCGCCTCGGCGCGCTCCACAGGGAGGGGGAAGGCCAGCAGAGCCAGGAAGGGGAGGGGAGGGACCTCCCGCCCCTTGGCGCGCCATTGGGCTACCGCCTGGCGTTGCTCTTCGCCCCACCCCAAACCTGGCACGATAGCCCCCAGCACCCCCAAATCGTGGGCGCGCGCCAGCACATGCTCCGGAAATGGCTCCTGAAAAACGCGCTCCATCTCCCGCCGTAGGCGGTCTCCCGAGATGGTCTCCAGGAAGGGGATATCGCGCTTCAGAGCGTGGCAGGTGTCTCGTTCCAGGGCGAAGCCCAAGCGTTGCTCGTAGCGCAACGCCCGTAGGATGCGTGTGGCGTCGTCTTGAAAGGAGCGCTCATGCAGGAAGCGGACGAGGCGAGCCTCCAGGTCTACATACCCTCCAAAGGGGTCTAAGAGGCGTCCCCACCCGGAAGGGGTAATGTCAACGGCCATGGCGTTGATGGTAAAGTCCCTGCGAGCCAGGTCGTCCAATATCGCGCCCGGTTGGACAAGGGGAAGGGCCCCTGGAGAGGGATAAATCTCTCGGCGTGCGGTGGCCAGGTCCACTGTCCACAAGGGGAAGCGCACCTTAGCTGTCAGGAACTGGCTGACGGCGCTTACCTGCCCCCCGAAGCGCTGGGCAGCGGCCTGGGCCAGGGCCACCGCATCCCCCTCGGTAACCAAGTCTATGTCCATAACCGGGCGTCGCAACAGGAGGTCGCGCACCGGCCCTCCCACCAGGTAAAGGGGCTGACCCCGCTGGATGGCCACTTCCCCTATGCCTGCCAGCAGGTCCAGAACCGCTTTAGGGAAGCCTTCTGTTAGGGCTTCCATTACCCTGGTAAGCACACTATGCGTCATTTCCTGGTATTCTAATGGAAGAAGGGTGCTTTGTCCCTAGCATAGCACGGGAGGGCGGGTTTGACCCTGGAGGCCAGAACTGTTGAGGAGCGCCTGGCCCGTATGGAGGCCTTGCAGGAGGCCACACGGGATAGCGTGCAGGAACTTGCTCGGCGTGTGGACCGCCTGGAGGGGCGAATAGGGTCCTACTTTCGGTGGCTGATGGGGACCCTGCTGGTCATGTGGGTAACTATTATCGCTACCGTGGTAGGCACTCCCCTGGCTGCCCTGTTCACAAGGTAGCAATTCTAATGGAAGAGGCTTTTGTTCGCCGCCTAGGGTTACGCTGGAACAACTCCGCCCTTCTGCGCCAGGCACTGGTGCACTCCTCTTATGCTAATGAGCACCCTGAGGCCCGCCCTTCCAACGAACGCCTGGAGTTCCTGGGCGACGCTTTCCTGGACTTCGTGGTGGCCGACGAACTCTTCCGACGCTGTCCTGATCTCACCGAGGGCGACCTGACCGCCCTGCGTGCCGCTCTGGTAGACGGGGAGAGCCTTGCCCAGGCGGCCCACACCTTAGGGGTGCACACTGCCCTCCTTCTGGGAAAGGGCGAGGAGGCCGGCGGCGGGCGGGAACGCCCCTCAAACCTGGCCGGGGCCTTTGAAGCCCTGGTGGGAGCGGTGTTGCTGGACCAAGGCTACACCACGGCTAGGGAGTTCGTCCTCAGAGTGCTCACCCCATTCCTGGAGCGGGTTTTGACCCAGGGCGTTCCCAAAGACCCCAAGTCCCTTCTCCAGGAACTTCTTCAAGGCGAGGGGAAAGGCATACCCGAGTATCGCACCCGGGAGGTGCAAGTGTCCGGGCAGGAGCACCTCTTCCTGGCGGAGGTGTTGGTGGAGGGGCGCGTGGCGGGAGAGGGCTGGGGGGCCCGCAAAAGCCTGGCCGAGCGGGAGGCGGCTCGCCAGGCCCTAGCCCGTCTTTACCCCGACCGTAGGTAACAGGAGCAGGAGTTACAATGCCTTTTACACATATCCTCGCCATCCTGTTCCGGGGGTAACTATCCTTTATGTTCGGCCTCTTCCGTAGGGAGAAGGCTCAGGCTGCTGTGCAGAAGGCCCGCCAGGGGTGGTTGGGGCGTCTGGTTGGCCTTTTTCGCCGCCCATCCCTGGGCCCCTCCTTCTGGGACGAGGTAGAGGAGGCGCTTCTAGGAGCTGATGTAGGCGTCGCCGCTACCCAGCGTATCCTGGCGGCAGTGCGTCAGCGCCTCACAGCATCGGGCGATGCCTCCCCCGAGGTGGCCCTGCGCCTCCTACGAGATGAGATGCTGGCCATTCTTCGGATGCCCACTCCAGCGCCTGCGTTCCCAGCCGACGGCTCCGCGCCACGACCCTGGGTAATTATGGTGGTAGGCGTGAATGGCGTGGGGAAGACCACCAGCATCGCCAAACTGGCCTACTCCTTCCAACAGCAGGGGAAGACGGTGCTCCTGGGCGCAGGGGACACCTTCCGCGCAGCGGGGATTGAACAGTTGGCGGTGTGGGGACAACGCCTAGGGTGCCCTGTGGTGGCCCACCAGCAAGGGGCAGACCCTGGGGCTGTGGCCTTTGACGCCTTTCAGTCTGCCAGGGCAAGGGGGATAGATGTGCTCATCCTGGATACGGCAGGGCGTTTGCATACCAAGACCCCCCTAATGGAGGAACTGCGCAAGGTGCGCCGTGTCCTACAGCGCCTAGACCCTTCTGCTCCCCATCTGACCCTTTTGGTGCTGGACGCCACCACGGGCCAGAACGCCCTCCAACAGGCCCGCGTCTTCACCCAGGTAGTGGCTGTGAATGGTATCCTCCTGGCCAAACTAGACGGCACGGCACGGGGAGGTATAGTTCTGGCCATCTGCCAGGAACTGGGCTTGCCAATTCTATTTATCGGGACGGGGGAGGGGGTGGATGACCTTACCCCCTTTGACCCGGAGGGCTTCCTGGACACCTTGCTAGCTCCTCTGGACAGTGGGGTGTAGCCAGCGCCCAGGAGGAGCCGCACCCCCCGTTGGACCTTTATGGGTATCTTTCCCCAGGAGCGAGGCATGGGTGAGGCAATACGCTGGCTAGCACTCTTGGAGGGGCTGGGTGTATTGGCCTTCCCCCTGACCTTCTCCTTATGCCCCGCCCTGCGGGACAGGGGCTGGTGCCTGGCCAAGCCCCTCGCCCTCCTGACCACACCCCTTCTGCTCTGGTGGCTAGCCAGTTTCCACCTTATACCCAGCACCCGGTGGGGCGCGGTCCTGGTCACCGCCTTATGGGGCCTTGGGGCGTTGGGCTTGGCCTATCACCAGCGACGGCAAATAGGGGCGTGGCTTCGGAGGAACTGGGGCATCGTCCTGGCAGGGGAGGGAGTGTTCCTCTTCTTTTTTGTGGGGTGGAGCCTCTACCGCGCCTACGACCCCGACATCACCCACACCGAGCAACCCATGGACCTGATGCTGTTCACCGCCGCTGCCCGTGCCCGCTGGTTCCCGCCCGAAGACCCCTGGCTGGCTGGAATGCCCGTCAGTTACTATTACGGAGGGTATCTGGTGTATGCCCTGCACGGGAAACTGGCTGGCGTGGTGAACGGCGTCGGATATAACCTGGCCCTCTCCACGGCGGCTGCCATGGCAGGGATGGTGGCCTTTGGAGTAGGGGCTTCCCTGGCACCTTCAGGGAGAGGATGGCTCTTGGCCGGGGGAGCAAGTGCCTTGGCTCTGCTCCTGCTACCCAACTTGGAGGGGGTGTTGGAACTGGCTCGGGCACTGGGCCAGGGCTCCCCCTCCTTCTGGCAGTGGGTAGAGATCAAAGACCTGACAGGGGCCAGCCCTTCGGAGCGTTGGTATCCAACGGAAGGCTGGTGGTGGTGGCGTGCCACCCGCGTAATTGATACCCTGCGGGACGGCCAGAGCCTGGATTACACTATTCACGAGTTCCCCTTCTTCAGTTTCCTGCTGGGCGACCTGCACCCTCATGTCAGTGTCCTGCCCTTTCTGGTGGGGGCTGTGGGGTTGGCGGCCAGTCTTGCGTTGGGTGGCGGCCCTCTAACATGGGGGTTGCTCCGCCGGCGTGCCTTCCCCATTGCTGTGCTGGGGGTGTGGATAGGGGCACTGGGTTTCCTGAACGCCTGGGACATGCCCCTAGGATTAGTGGTGGCGTGGGGTGCTCTGCTCATCCTGACGCGGCGTGAAGCCTCTGAGAGAAGGGGTGGCGGACTGCTGGTGGCAGGCGTGGCTTGCCTGGCCTTGGGCATTCTGGCAGTGGTGCCCTTCCTGCCTTTCTATGCCCACTTGGACACGCGTGTGCAGGGCGTCCTGCCGGTGCGCTGGCCGGTGAGCCAGGGCAAACACCTCTTCATCGTGTGGGGGCAGTTTGGCATCCTGCTCTTGCCGGGGATTATGGGAGGATTGGTGTGGGTGTTACGGAGTAGGGTGCGTATAGGGGATATGGCTCTGGCCTCCTTGTTTGTAGCCCTTCCAGTTCTGGTGTGGCTGGCGGCCGCGGTGGCGCTGGACATCCCTGGGAAGGGAGGGCGTTTGGCCCACATCTCCCCCTTTCTGGCAATAGGGGGGGTGGCCTTCCTGGGGTCCTTTGCGGTAGCCCGAAGTAACACTTCCCTCGCCCTTTTCTTGGCCCTAGTGGGCAGTGGGGCCTTCCTGGTGATGGGGCCGGAACTCTTCTACATTGTGGATACCTTCGGGACACGCATGAATACTGTCTTCAAACTGTCTTACCAGGGGTGGGCACTTCTTGCCCTGGCCGTTGGCCCCGCCCTATACTACGGGAAACGCTTCGCTCAGGGGCGTTTCCCCCTGCTGTTATGGGGCGTGTGGGCTATTGTGGCGAGCCTTCTTACACTGCTCCTTCTCTACTATCCCCTGGGAGCCACAGTAAGCAAAACCAACGGCTTCCGAGGGCCACCCACCCTGGACGGCCTGGCCTATCTGGATAGGGTGGGACGCCAGGGTGAACGGGCAGCCATAGAGTGGCTTCAGCAGGTGGACAGGCCAGGGGATGTGCTGGTGGAGGCTGTAGGCGACGACTATACCGACTACGGGTTTGTTTCGGCGGCTACGGGCATCCCCACGCTGCTGAACTGGCCCGGACACCAGGTGCAGTGGCGTCGCACCCCAAAGGTTATGGACGGGCGGGCTGAAGCGGTGCGAGCCATCTATACTACCACCTCGGAGCAAGAACTCCGCTCCTTGCTGGAGCGCTATCGTATAACTTATGTGGTAGTGGGGCCACGGGAGCGAGCCAAGTATGGGGTTATGAACCAGGCTATCATTGAGGGCGTGCTACAGAAAGCGTTTGAGGCCAACGGCTTCGCCATCTATGAAAGGAGGTAGGTGTGCTTCCCCAGGAGACGGCTGCACAGGTGGAAGCCAAGGCCGCCACCCCTTCCCCTCGCTGGCAGGTGGATCTGCGATGGGAGGCCTTGCTTTATGTGGGGCTGATGGGGGTGGCCCTGGTGATGCGCCTGTGGGGCCTGGGGGAACGCGCTCTGCACCACGACGAGAGCCTCCACGCCGTTTACAGTTGGTATCTGGCAACAGGGCGGGGCTACCGCCACGACCCCATGATGCACGGCCCCTTCCAGTTCCACGCCAACGCCTTCCTCTTTTTTCTATTCGGGGATACCGATTTCACTGCCCGCCTCCTATACGCTCTCTTTGGCACTGCCCTCGTAGGCCTCCCCTATCTATTGCGGAAGCAGTTCGGGACAACTGGCGCTCTGTGCGCCAGCGTTCTCTTGGCCTTCTCCCCCACCCTGTTTTACTTCAGCCGCTTCGCCCGCAACGACATCCTTATGGCTGTATGGGCCACCCTGCTGATGGTCTGCACCTGGCGCTACTTGGAGGGGGGGCGTTCCGTTTATCTTTATCCCTTCTCGGCCGTGCTGGCCCTGGCCTTCGCCACCAACGAAACGGCCTACTTCGTGGCTTTGCTTTTAGGGGGCTTCCTTGCGGTGTTGGCCTTTCCAGATATGAGGGACTGGGCACTCGGGAGGAAGAGCCTCCGCCAGGTGGGGCCTGCTGGGACCCTTCTGCTGGTGTTGGTGAGCCTGACCTTACCCCTGTGGACGGCCCTGGTAGCGTTGTTGCCCGGCCTGGCCCCTGCCTTGGCGAACCCCGACCCCTCCCGTGGACTTGTGGGCCTGCCTATGGGAGGGGGGTGGTATGTGGCCACCGCCCTGCTGGCGGCCACCTTCGGCGTGTCGGTGGGTCTGGGGCTTTTCTGGAACGGCAGGCGCTGGCTGGCCTGCGCCCTGGTCTTCTATGCGGTCTGGCTCACCCTTTATACGACTGTCTTCACTAACCCCTTTGGGGTGTTCACCGGGGCGTGGCAGTCCCTGGGCTACTGGATAGCCCAGCAGGGTGTAGCCCGGGGCGGACAACCCTGGTATTACTACTTCGTGGTAGGCTGGACCTACGAGTTCCTGCCCTTCCTGCTGGCGCTGGCGGCCCTGGTTACCTTCTGGAGGGCGACCCTTTTCACCCGCTTCCTCGTCTACTGGGTTGTGGGCTCCTTCATCCTCTATACCTGGGCGTCCGAGAAGATGCCCTGGATCCTTGTCAACTTGGCCTTCCCTCTGGCTCTACTGGGGGGAAGGGCCCTTGGGTGGCTGGTGGAGAGGGTGCCGTGGCGGCGGGCGTGGGAGAGAGGGGCGCTCCTGGGCGCCGCCATAGTGCCCCTAGCGGGTGTGGTGGGCTACCGACTCCTTTTCCTGGACCCTGCCAAGGGCCTGTGGGGCCTTTTGTGGGTGTTGGTGTGGCTGGGCCTCCTAGGGGGCGTAATAGGGGTAGCGTGTATCTTCGCCTTCCGTGTCGGACTAAAGAGGGGGTGGGCGCTGCTGGGGCTGGGTGTGGTGGGGCTTTTGGGCCTCCTTACCCTGGCTGCCGGGTGGCGAGCGGTCTACCGCAACGGGGATGTGCCATATGAACTGCTTGTCTATACCCAGACCGCCCCCGATATTCCCCGTATCGCCCGCGACATAGAGCATCTAGCTGAGGCCACAGGCCAGAAGGAGAACCTGAAGATTGTCGTGGATGGGGCCGACGGCTTCGCCTGGCCCTGGGTATGGTATTTGCGTCGGTTCAAGGGGGCTGGCTACCCCGACATGGACTTCACCTCCCTGGGCACCCCCACAGACGCGGCGGTGGTTCTGGTGAACGAGAGGAACCTCTCTAAAGTTCGCGAGGCACTTGGAAGCGACTTCGTGGAGGCGCGGCGCTACATCCACCGCTGGTGGCACCCGGAGACATACCGAGGCGTTACCCCCAGGGTCTTTCTGGCCGGCCTGAAGGACAGGAAGGTGTGGCGGAGGGCGCTGGACTACTGGCTCTACCGCAAGATGGGCACCCCCCTGGGGCATATTGACGCCTACCTCTTCTACAGGGCCGACCTGCTCCGGGCTGTGCCCTAACAGGTTTGGCCTAGTGGCCGCTTCTGCTATACTCCTTATAGGAGGCCATAGCGGTGGTGGTTGCAGAGGCCGATAGCATCGGTGCATTACTAGCACAGGCGAAGACCTATCTCCCCCCCGAGTCTGTTGCCCGCGTGGAGAGGGCCTATCATTTTGCGGCGCAGTGCCATGCCGGGCAATGGCGCGCCTCAGGCGAGCCTTTTATTGAGCACCCTCTAAAGACTGCCCTCAACCTGGCCCGCCTCTCCCTAGATGTGGAAACCCTTGAGGCTGCCCTCCTTCACGATGTGGTGGAGGATTGTGGAGTATCCCTGGAGGAGATTTCCCAGCGCTTCGGGGAGACGGTGGCCCGCCTGGTGGACGGAGTTACAAAACTGGCCGTCTTTGACCAGGTGAAGGGGATGCCACACACCGAAGATACCCATAAGCAAGCCGAGAACATCCGTAAGATGCTGGTGGCTATGGCCCGGGACCTGAGGGTCGTCCTCATAAAACTGGCCGACCGCCTTCACAACATGGAGACACTGGACGCCCTCCCCGTGGAGCGACAGCGGGCCATAGCCCAGGAGACGATGGACATCTATGTCCCTCTGGCCCACCGTCTGGGCATCTGGGATATCAAGTGGCGCCTGGAGGACCTGGCCTTCCGCTACCTTTACCCCCGCGACTACCGTGAAACAGCGGCTATGGTGGCCACTCGCCGAGCCGAGCGGGAGGCTTTCATCGCGTGGGCGTGCGACACCCTCCAGAAGGAACTGCTGAAATACCGTGTGGTGGCGCGGGTGTATGGGCGCCCCAAGCACCTCTACAGCATCTGGCTCAAAGCCCACAAATATGCCTCCCAGGGGAAAGACCCCTCCCAAATCTACGACCTCTATGCAGTGCGCATCATCGTCCCTTCCAAGAGCGACTGCTACCGTGCCCTGGAGGTGGTGCACAACCTTTGGCCACCTATCCCCGGTCAGTTTGACGACTACATCGGGAGGCCCAAGCCCAACGGCTACCAGGCCCTGCACACCACTGTTGTCCCACCGGGCTCCTTCCCTCTGGAGGTGCAGATTCGCAGTGAGGAGATGCACGAGGCCGACGAGTATGGTATAGCGGCCCATTGGCGCTACAAAGAGGGGAATGGGGGAGACACCCGCTTCCAGCGGCGCGTGGCCTGGCTTCAACAACTCCTGGAGTGGGGGCGCTCCCTGCAGCAAGCGGAAGAGTTCGTGGACACGGTGAAGACTGATATCCTGGCGGACCAGGTATTCGTCTTCACCCCCAAAGGGGATGTCAAAGAACTTCCCAAAGGCTCTACCCCTATTGACTTTGCCTACCTGGTGCACACTGAGCTGGGGCACCGGTGCATCGGGGCCCGGGTGAACGGGAAGATGGTGCCCCTGAACTACAAACTCCAAACGGGGGACACGGTAGAGGTCATCGCGTCCAAGGCGGCGCGAGGTCCCAGCCTGGACTGGTTAGAGGCGGACTATACGGCTAGTGCCCAGGCCCGCCAGAAGATACGCCAGTGGTTCCGCCGCCAAGAGCGCCCCGCCAATATTCAGCGGGGGCGGGATGTGCTGGAGCGGGAACTGAAGCGCCTGGGATTGCAGGGACGCTTCAAAGAGGAGGACCTCAAGAGACTATCCGAGGAGGAGTTCCACTTCCCCAATCTGGAGGAGTTCTACCTGGCCCTGGGCACGGGGGCTGTTACCGCTGCCGCCCTTGTGGCCCGCCTCACCGCCCACTCCCTCCAGCCTGCCCCCCAGGCCCAACTGCCCCTGCCCATACCCGGCCCAGCCTCGGGCATCCAGGTGCTGGGGGTAGGCGACCTGCTGGTGCGTATGGCTCCCTGCTGCACTCCCGTCCCAGGCGATGCCATCGTGGGCTTCGTTACCCGAACACGGGGAGTTACGGTCCATCGCCAGGACTGCCCCAACCTGAGAAACGAGGACGAGCGGGAGCGACTGGTTCCGGTTACCTGGGGGCACACCCAGGAACTCTACCCGGTGCGGGTGCGCATCACCTTTATTGACCGGGTGGGGTTGTTGAAGGACATCACCACCCTGGTGGCCGAGGAGGGCGTCAACATCGCCTCTATGGTTACCAAAGAGTTCGGGGATGGGCGAGGCTCCATGGCCATGACCCTGCACATACGGGATGCGGAGCAATTGGCGCGCCTGTTTGGCAAGATAGAGGGGGTGCGGGGGGTGCTCACCGTCGCCCGTGTCTCCGAAGGGCAGGGCCCGGGGCGTGCACGCTCTACTAAGGGGAACAGGGCAGGGGGATAAAAGAGAGGGGCCTTGCCGGCCCCTCTCTAGGAAACGGGTCTGTAACCAACGCCCCTAGGCGACCCTACGCACCTCGTGGATGTGGGCGCGCCGGGCAAGGGCTTCACGCACTTCCGTAAGTTTGCGATACAGAGCCTCGGCATACTCCTTCCCACGCCCATAGCGCTGGTAATATAGGGCCGCCTGTGCATACTGGTCTGCCAAAAAGCGCTCCACCTGTTCCAGAGTCCACCGCTCCTGCACCTTGTGCCTCCTTTCCAGGCCTGGGGGCCTGCAGTCTACGATAAGTATAAGTCCAAAAGTGGACTTTTGTCAAGGGGTGCACCACACCAATTTCGCCCACGCTCGTCCTGGCTTCACCAGCCCTGACCCTCAATGCCCCAGGCCACCTACTTGCAAAAAAGGGGGGCGCAGGGGGTGTGCCCTGCGCCCCTTGCGTGGCGTCGTTTTGTCTTTTTTATAGGCGCATCCCCTGGGCTACCAGTTCGCGATGGAAGTCTGGGTCGCCATACATCAGTTCGGCCGCTTTGGCGCGGCGGGTGTAGAGTTGCAGGTTGTGCTCCTTGGTGAAGCCGATGGCACCGTGGCTCTGGTGAGCCAGAGCGCACACCCTCCGATAGGCGTCGCTACACCAGGCCTTGGCCATTGCCACTTCCATACCTGCATCTAGCCCTTCGCTTACCGCCCAGGCGGCCTGGTAGGCGATGTAGCGCGCCCCTTCAACATCCACCGCCATGTTAGCGCAGTGGTGCTGGATAGCCTGGAAACTGCCTATGGGGCGGCCAAACTGGATACGGCTCTTTGCATACTCAACGGTCATGTCCAGGACACGCTGGGCACCCCCTACCATCCAGCAGCAGGTTGCGGCGGCGGCGCGGCGGATGGCCCGCTCCACGATAGGCCAGCCCTGGTCTACCTGACCCAGCACAACGCTGTCTGGCACCGAGACATTCTGGAAAGTTACCTCGCTCTGGCGGTCCGAGGCGATGGTCTTGAGCAAGGTCTGGCTTACACCTGGGGCCTTGGCCGGGAGGATGAAGCAGGTTATCCCCTGGGTGGGGTTGGCGCCCGAGCGGGTGCGGGCTGCCACCAGGATGGTGTCGGAGACATGGGCATAGGGGACGAAAAGTTTGGTGCCGTTGAGCACCCACTGGTTGCCCCGGCGGGTCGCCTGAACCTCCCGAATGCCGTCGGCATCCCAGCGGGCGGAAGGCTCGGTAATAGCAAAGGTGGCGATAAGGTCGCCGGAGGCGATCTTGGGGAGGATGTCCTGCTTTTGGGCGTCTGTGCCGGCGTCCAGGACAGTGAGCCCTGCCAGGACAACAGTAGAGAAGTAAGGGCCAGGGAGAAGGGCGCGCCCCATCTCCTCTAGGAGGATACACAGGTCCAGGAAGGTGCTCCCGGTGCCGCCGTAGGCCTCAGGGAAGGGTAGGCCCAGCCAGCCCAGGTCGGCCAGTTTCTTCCACATATCTACGGTGTAGCCTTTCTCGTCTTCCTCCATAGCGCGCACATATGTATGGGGACACTCCTTCTCCAGGAACTCGCGAGCGCTGTTCTTGAGCATCTGTTGTGTTTCGGTGAGGCCCAGGTCCACAGTGCACCTCCTTCTCTTGTGTTGTTTGTGCCTTTTCGTTAGCGGCCGAACAGCACCGCCAGGATAATGGTAACCCACATGGGTATCAAGATACCCAGCATAATGGCCAGAAGACGCCAGAAGGAGCGGTTCATCTCCTGGCTTAGGGCGTCTATCTTGCCATCCAGACGCACTATATGCCCCAGCACCTCCTGGCGTAGGGCGTCTATCTTGCCATCCAGACGCACTATATGCCCCAGCACCTCCTCGCGTAGGGCATCCATCTCCTCCCTTGCTTCCTGACGGGAAGTGCGCAGGTCCTCCTCAAGACGCCCCAAACGGGTGTCTAGTTGCACTAGGACTTCACGGACGCCGATTTCCTGGACCACGCGTCTCCCTTATCCCCTGGGTAATCCCAGCCCTCGCAGGGCGATGATGTTGCGTTGCACTTCGCTGGTGCCACCGGCGATGGTGTGGCTGAAACTCATGAGCCACGCTGTTTGGAGACGGCCGTTCAGTTTGGCCCACTTGGAGCCTTTCAGGAGTTGGCCATACAGCCCCATCAGGTTCACGCCGAAGTTGGTAACCCGCTGCACCAGTTCAGTGCCAAAGACCTTGCTGGCCGAGGACTCCTTGTTAGGCACCAGGCCCTTGCTCTGCATATAGGCTACATTGTAGGCAATCATACGGGCAGCCTGGGCCTGCACATACAGGTCGGCCAGGGCGTTGCGCACACGGGGATCCCGGGCCAGTGGGAGGCCGGTGGGGGCAAAGTCCCGGGAAAACTGGGCTAGTTCCTCTATGGTGCGTCGGGCGGAGGCCGAGTAGTCTACCCCCGACCGCTCAAAGTCTAGCAGGGTTACCGCCACATACCAGCCCCGGTTCTCCTCCCCCACCAGGTTCTCCTTGGGGACCCGCACATTGTCAAAGAAGACCTGGTTGAAGGAGTGGATATTGGCCATATTGATGATGGGGCGCACCGTTATGCCGGGGGAGTGCATGTCCACCAGGAAAAAGGAGATGCCCCGGTGCTTTTCCGCCTCGGGGTTGGTGCGAGCCAACAGCATAATCCAGTCGGCGCGATGGGCCAGGCTCGTCCAGATCTTGGAACCATTGATCACATAGTCGTCCCCATCGCGCACAGCACGGGTTTGCAGGGAGGCCAGGTCCGACCCGGAGCCAGGCTCCGAATACCCCTGGCACCACTGCACCTCCCCCCGGGCCACTGGGGGCAGGAAGCGCTTCTTCTGCTCCTCGCTCCCCCAAATCATCAAGGTGGGAGCCATCATACGGGTGCCGAAGATGTCCCGCCCGGGGCACCGCCCGTAGGACATCTCTTCATTGAATACGAGTTGGGCGGTGTGCGAGGCGCCCATACCTCCGTATTCTTTGGGCCAGTGCATAGTGAGCCACCCCCGCTCCGCCAGCTTCTTGCGCAGGCGGCGGGTCATCTCCCACTCCTCCTCTCCCAACTCCCCGCCGTCAAAGTCAGGGGGCACCTCCGCCTTGATGAACTTCCTCACCTGGGCGCGAAAGGTCTCTTCCTCGGGGGAAAAGCGAAAGTCCATAACCTCCTCCTTACCTTTCAGGCTCCCGCCTTATTGTAGTCGGGTTTGGCGGAATGAGCAAGGGCAAGGGGCGAGCACGCCCATTCTTACCCTTGAGAGCCACCCAGCCACGCGCCGAGGGCATCCTTGAGAGGGAGGGCTTGGGGCGAGGGGATGCCCCACCGCTCCAGGTGCACCCTTTCTTGCAAGGGGCGTCGTCCCAGGCGGCTAGGTGCCTCGGCGGGGTAGCCAATCGGGATAATGCCTATAGGACGCACCTCCGGCGGCAGGCCCAGGACACGGGCCACCTCCATATCGTCAAAAGCGCCTACGAAGCAGGCCCCCAGCCCCTCATCCACCGCCGTTAGCAATATTAGAAGAGAAGCAAAGGCCCCATCAATAACACAGTAGAAATCCTGTCCCCGCTGTCCGTAGCGCCAGGTGTTCCGGCGAGCATCAGCGCATACCACGATAACCAAAGGGGCATGGGCGATGAACTCCTGCCCCAGGGCGGCCTGGGCCAGCCTGCCTTTTGTGGTGGCGTCCTTGACCAGGACGAACTCCTGGGGCTCTAGATGGCCTGCGCTTGGCGCCCTTTGGGCATTTTGGAGCAGGGGGAGCAGTTTCTCGCTCCCCAAGGGGCGCGGCTGGAAGGCCCTGACCATGCGCCGTTGACGGACAACAGCGCTGAACTCCATATCTCCCTCCACAACTTTGCCCTGTATAGCAAGATACCTCGCTTTATTTAAGAAAGAGCATCCGTTATAGAGTGGGGAAGGGTTTCTCTGCCAGGTGGCACACACGCACCCATACCTGGCGGGCGATGTCCAGGCGGGGCAAGTTAGCGTCCACCACCAGCCAGCGCTCTGGCTCCTCCCTGGCCAGGGCCAGGTAGCCTTCTCGCACCCGGCGCAAGAAGTCCAGCCCTGCCGCTTCAAAGCGGTCGTTGGGGGACGGCTTGCGCCGCCGCAGGGCCTCTTCTGGGGGTATGTCCAGCAAAACTGTAAGGTGGGGGTGCGTAAGCCCTCCCGCAGCCATCCGGTTGCCCGCCCGTAGGGCTTCCAGGGGCAGGCCGCGCCCGTAGCCCTGGTAGGCCAGGGTGCTGTCGGCCCAGCGGTCGGCCACCACCCACTGCCCCCTTCCCAGGGCCGGAGCCACCACTTGGTGGAGCACCTGGGCGCGGGAGGCCAGGAACAGCAGGGCCTCGGCTTCCGGGGCTAGGGTAAGGCGCGCATCCTTGAGGAGGCGGCGCAGGCGCTCTCCCAGGGGTGTTCCTCCAGGCTCCCGTATTAGAAGAGTAGGAATACCTTTGCGTTGCAGGCGGCGGACTAGGAGGCGCGCCTGGGTGGTCTTCCCTGCCCCTTCAATGCCTTCAAAGGTAATGAGACGCCCCGTCATCCTCCCCCCTCCCCACTCGCCCAGCGCTGAATAACCGCCTCTACTAGGCGGATAGTAGCATCCAGGCTTTCTATGTCCAGGAACTCCAGGCGGTCTTCTGGGGTGTGAATGCGCTGAAAGTCGGGGGTTGTAAGGATAACTGCAGGGATACGGGCCTGCAGAAACGGCAAGTGGTCGCTGGCGGCCTCTTGTAAGCCAATCGCCCGCAAGGGGATGCCCGCAGCCCGCGCCACATCAGACACCATCTGTATCAAGGCAGGGTCGCCGGCGACAGCCAGGTCTGCTACTGCGCCTACCACATCCAGGTTCAGCACCCCCAGGATAAGTTGGTGCTCTTCCCGAGGAAGAGACTGCACATAGGCACGACTGCCCCACAAACCCTCCTCTTCGCCCCCGAAGGCGATGAGGCGCACGGTAAAAGGCCAGGAGCGCTCTTTCAGGAGCTGGGCCAGGGTCAACACAGCCGCGACCCCCGAAGCGTTGTCATTGGCCCCCGGGACATCCGGCACCGTGTCGTAGTGGGCGGTGATGAGAACAACCTTGGGGGACGGGGCTGTGCCCACCCGCTCGGCGACCACATTCTGGCTGGGGTAGTCTTGACTCCACACCTGCACCCGCATGCGCACCGCGCCCTGGGCCAGCATGGCCTTCAGGCTCTGACCGTCCTCCTGGCTGATGCCCAGCACAGGCACAGATGCCCGCTCCTGCAACGCCCCCTGGAAGAGGCCGGGCTGGTTGTTGGCCACCAAAAGGGCGCGGGCGCCGGCCTCGGCCACCGCTTGGGCCTTCTCCTGGAAAGTGATGTCCCCCCGGTCAGCCAGCGCTACCTTCCCCGCCAGGCCGTCTTTGGGGATATCCTCCCGGCGCCCAAGCCCCACAAAGACCACCTCTCCCTCCACCGTCCCCTCACCGGAGCGAAGCATATGGGCGCCCTCCACCACCCTCTCCTGCGGGGCCAGGAGGGAAATTTGGCTCTGCACCAGGGTTACCGGAAACTGGTGCAGGCGCACCCGGTAGCCCATATCGGCAAGGGCCTGCTGGAGGAACTGGGCGGCACGCCCCTCGTTGCCACTGCGCGTGTCCCGAGGCGACAAGGCCACCAGCCTTCTGGCCCACTCTAGGGCCTGCTCACCCAGGGGGAAAGAGGCAGTGGCAGGGAGGACGGTTGGCGTGGGGGAGGGCAGAGGGGTGGCAGTAGGGGTGGGCGTCGCCCTCTGGCAGGCGCCGGCTGCCAGCAGAAGGGCCACGATCAAAAGGGAAAGGGCTGGGGGTAAACGATACTTGTGCATGCACCTAGCCTATGGCATGCAGGGGCAATCGGTCAATGGCGTCGCAAGGGTTAGCCAGTTTTGCACCCCCGGCAGGTCTTCTGGCCCCTTATGTAAGTTGACACTTCACCTCCCAATTCCTACGCTGAGTATAATGGGCGAAGGGGTTACACTATAGGGCCAGAGTGGGGGCACGACACCATGCGAATTGGCCTTATCGCCGATACCCACATCCCCGAGGCGGGGGACGCCCTCCCCAAGGAGGTGTTCCAGGCCCTTCGGAGGGTAGACCTGGTTCTCCACGCGGGGGATATGCATGTGGTGCAGGTGCTGGACTGGCTGGAGGGCCTGGCCCCAGTGCTCGCGGCCCGAGGCAACGGCGATACCCCCCAAGGGCCTTTACGCCCAGGCGTTCCTGAAGACCCCCGCGTCAAACCTGTCCACATCCTTGAGGTGGAAGGCGTCTCTCTGGGACTAATTCACTCTTTCCCCTTACCGGAGGAAGTGCCCTGGGCCAACTGGGAGGCGCTAGTGGCGCGCCTGCTGGGACATAGGGTAGATGTGGTGGTATGTGGGGACACCCATGTGGCGGGGGTGTTTCGGCGCAATGGTCTCCTTATCGTGAACCCGGGAAGCCCCACCCTGCCCAACAACCTGGTGGGACGCCTGGGGACAGTGGGTGTCCTAGAGGTAGCCCGGGGCCAGGTGAGGGCGGAGATCCTGCCCCTGGGGTAGGGGCTAGCGCCCCCACAACAATCCGCCCACGCCCCGCCTCCGCATCTGCGCAAAGCGCTTCATTAGCCCCTGCATCTCGGCAAACTGCTTTAGCAGGGCGTTCACATCCTGCACCGTCGTTCCGCTCCCCCTGGCGATGCGCCGACGGCGGGAGCCGTCAATAATCTCAGGGCGCTGGCGCTCCTGGGGCGTCATGCTCAAGATGATGGCCTCTATGCGCTTCAGGTAGCGTTCGTCTAGTTCCTCGTGGGGGATCTTACCCTTCACCTGGGCGAAGCCGGGTAGCATCTCCAGCACCTGCTGAAGGGGGCCAAGGCGGCGCAAAGCCCGCAGTTGCTCCAGGAAGTCCTGG
Organism: Dehalococcoidia bacterium; assembly: GCA_046294495.1. Lineage (GTDB taxonomy): Bacteria > Chloroflexota > Dehalococcoidia > Lucifugimonadales > HRBIN23 > HRBIN23. The sequence continues at coordinate 29,342 of JBKBKV010000007.1, forward strand.
AGGTCAAACTTGGCGGCCTCCATTTTCTTCTGTAGTTCCCTTGCCCTCTGCTGGTCCACCGCCTGCTGGGCCCTCTCCACCAGGGAGAGCACATCCCCCATGCCCAGAATGCGCTGGGCCATCCGGTCGGGATAGAAGGCCTCCAGGGCGTCGGGGCGCTCCCCCACCCCAATGAACTTGATGGGCACCCCGGTAACAGCGGTAATGGATAGGGCCGCTCCCCCTCGGGCGTCGCCGTCCAGTTTGGTCAGGATCAGCCCCGTGAGGCCCAGGCGCTGGTGGAACTCGCTAGCCGAGCGCACTGCGTCCTGGCCGGTCATGGCGTCCACCACCAAGAGCGTCTCCTTGGGGGAGAGGGCATTCTTGATAGACGCTACCTCCTCCATCATCTCCTGGTCAATGTGCAGACGCCCCCCTGTGTCAAAGATGGCCCACTGGGCACCTATCTGGTGGGCCTTGCCCAGGCCGTTGCGTGCCACTGTCAACGCCGAAGTTGCCCCAGGCTCCGAGTAGACGGGGATGTCTAACTGCTTCCCCAAGATGTGGAGTTGCTCCACCGCCGCAGGGCGCTTCAGGTCGCAGGCCACCAGCAGGGACTTTTGCCCACCGTTGCGGCGCAGGTGCAGGGCCAGTTTGGCGGCGGTAGTGGTTTTGCCTGAGCCTTGCAACCCCACAAGCAGGATGGCTGTCGGCGGCTGGGAAGCCGGCAGGATACGGTGCTCCCCTGCGGAAAGGGTCTTGGTTAGTTCATCGTAGACGATTTTCACCACTTGCTGGCCGGGGTTTATGCCCTGGAGCACCTCCTGGCCCACAGCCCGCTCTCGCACACGGGCGATAAAGTCCCGCACCACCTTGAAGTGCACATCGGCCTCCAGAAGCGCCACACGCACCTCCCGCAGGGCCTCGTCCACATCCTTTTCGGTAAGGCGTCCTCGGCCCCCCAGGCGCTGGAAGACGGCGTTCAGTTTCTGGGTGAGGGCTTCAAACATAGTGCGCCACCACTTCCATCTCCATGCTATCAGCGTAAGGCCTGCACGAACAGCCCTGGGAGTTGCATACGCCCCCCAGAAGGCGTATACTTCATTGCCGTAAGAAGGCTTGCGTATGGCGGAGGCCCAAACCCTTGCGGAAATCCTCTCCATCGGCACGGAACTGCTGGTGGGGGAGATTGTAGACACCAATGCGGCGTGGCTGGCGGCCCGTCTTCCCCCCCTGGGCATAACCCTACGCTGGGTTACCCAGGTGGGTGATGACATGGGCGACCTCACCTACGCCTTCCGCCAGGCCCTGGGGCGCTCCCAGGTTATCATAACCACAGGGGGGCTTGGCCCTACCGCCGACGACCTGACCCGCGAGGCGATTGCGCAGGTGTTGGGTGAATCTCTGAGGGTGGACGAGGGCCTCCTCGCCCAACTGACAGCCTACTTTCAGCGCCGGGGTGTCCCCATGGCCCAAAGTAATGTGAAGCAGGCCATGCTCATCCCCTCCGCCGCGCCTCTCCCCAACCCTCGTGGCACCGCACCCGGCTGGTGGGTGGAGCATAATGGGCGCATCATCGTCTGCATGCCTGGTGTCCCCCACGAGATGGAGCATATGTGGCAGAACGAGGTCGTCCCTCGTCTGCGCCAGCGGGTGCACGGGATGGTTATCCTTACCCGCACCATCAAGACCTTCGGCATGCCCGAAGGCTCGGTAGGAGAGCAGATTAAGCACCTATTCGGTAAGGAGAACCCCTACCTGGGCATTTACGCCAAAGCCGACGGCATTCACCTTCGCATTATCGCTCGCGCCCCAACCCAGAAGGAGGCTATGGCCCTTATTGAGCCGCTAGAGGAAGAGATCCGCCGACGCCTGGGGCCTATTATCTGGGGTGCGGACAACGAGACCCCTGAGCAACAGGTGGGGGCCTTGCTCAAGGCACACGGCTGGAGCCTGGCAGTGATGGAGTCTTGCACAGGAGGGCTTCTGGCAAGCACCATCACCGATGTTCCAGGCAGTTCAGCCTATTTTCGGGGCGGAGCGATAACCTACACTGCCGAGGCCAAAATCGCTCACGGCGTGGAGCGGGGCCTCATTGAAACCTACGGGGTGGTCAGTCCCCAGGTGGCAGAAGACATGGCCCGCGCCGCCCGCCAGGCCTTCGGTGCCGATTTCGGCATAGGCATTACCGGCGTGGCTGGCCCCGACCCCCTGGAAGGCAAACCCCCGGGGACCGTCTTCATCGGCATCGCCTGGGAGGGCGGGGTGTGCTCCGTTCCAGGGCGTTACCCCCCCGACCGCAGCATGGTGAAGCGCCGGGCAGTGATGCACGCTCTCCTGGAACTGGGGCGCACCCTGGCCCAGCGAGCCCGAGGCTAGCCGCAAGGCTAGCCGTAGGACTCGCTCCCCCTAAAGGCTTTTCCCTTTTACGCTGCACCAGAGGAGGTCGCTATGAAGGTAGCCATTATCAATGTAACGGGCTACGCCGGTGTGGAACTGGCTCGCCTACTGGCGCGCCACCCCCATGTGCGCCTGGTCTCGGTAACAGGGCGGAGCGAGGCTGGCAAGAAGTTGGGGCAGGTCTTCCCACACCTGGCCAACCTGGACCTCACCATAGAGAATGAGGTGTCTGCCAGCGTGGACATGGTCTTCTCGGCCCTGCCCCAGAAGGCCAGCGCCGAGGCGTGCCTCCCTTTCCTGAAAGCCGGTGTGAGGGTGATAGACATCAGCGCCGACTTCCGCCTGAAGGCCGGGGAATATGAACAGTGGTATGGGGTGCGCCACCCCTGTCCCGATTACTTGGAGGAGGCGGTCTACGGCCTCACTGAACTGCACCGCCAGGAGGTGGCCTCGGCACGGTTAGTGGCCAACCCCGGCTGTTACCCTACAGGGGCTGTCCTAGCCCTCGCCCCTGCGGTGAAACACGGCCTTATTACCGGCGACATTATCGTGGACGCCAAGTCGGGCGTGTCGGGAGCCGGGCGTGCCCTCTCCTTGTTTACCCACTTCTCGGAGGTGAACGAGAATGTGCTTGCCTACTCGGTGGAGGGGCACCGCCACCTGCCGGAAATCTCCCACGAACTGGAGCGGGTGGCTCCGCAGGGCTTCACCCCCCGTGTAACCTTTCTTACCCATCTGATCCCCATGACACGGGGGATTCTGTGTTCCTGCTACGCCCCATTACGCCCCGGCGCCTTACCTAGCGGCCAGAAAGGCGTCCAGGAGGTGCGCACACTCTACCGGGATTTCTACCGCGGGGAGCCTTTTGTAAAGGTGGTAGACGCCCCACCCATGACCAAACACACCCTGGGCAACAACGATTGCGTCATCTTCCCCACCCTGGACATCCGCACCGAGCGCCTGATGGTTATCAGCGCGCTGGACAACCTGGTAAAGGGAGCGGCAGGGCAGGGGGTGCAGAACATGAACCTTATGTTCGGCCTACCGGAGACAGAGGGGCTGGAGCAGTTGGCCTTGTATCCCTAGTATGGGATAATGGAGGTGCAGGCCCCCATCGTCTAGCGGCCCAGGACACCGGCCTTTCAAGCCGGAAATCAGGGGTTCGAATCCCCTTGGGGGCATACCGCTGTTAGGGATGCAAAAGGGGGAATGGGCAGGCAACTCTGCCCCTTCCCCCCTTTTCTGATGGCTGCTAGCCAGTAAGGGATAGGAGGCCGACTGGAGAGGTTTCTTGCCTATAGCCCACAATCTATAAGGGCTAACGGGCTTGCGGGTCGGAGATGAACCCTACCCGCTTATGGGTGCCGTCGCAGAAGGGCTTGTTGGAAGACTGCCCGCATCGGCACAGGGCCACGGGGTTGCCCTTCAGGGTGAACTCCTTACCGCTGCTATCCAAGACCTTCACAGGCCCGCTCACCAGATAAGGGCCGTCCTTGCGAATCTGGATAACGACGTCCATAGTTCCCACCTCCGTGCAGTAGCATTAATATAGCACAGCGCTTTATATCGTGTCAAGCACTTGTGCGATGCCTTACCTTTTGTTATCCTGTGTTCACAAGGGGGGAGCATGCTGGAGCGTAAAATGGTGGCGGACGAATCGGCCGGGGGGGCGTATTGCCCGGTGCGCGCAACCCTCGCCCTAATCGGGCAGAAGTGGGTTCCCCATATCTTCCACGAGTTGTCCAAAGGCAAGCGCCGTTTCAACGAGTTGGCCCAGGCTGTTGGGGGCGTGAACCCCCGCACCCTCAAGGCACGCCTCACCACCCTGGAGCAGGCAGGGGTGGTGCGCCGACGGGTGGTAGAAACCCTCCCACCCTGGGTGGAATACGAACTGACCCCCGCCGGGCAGGAGTTGGCCTATGCCCTCGCCTCCCTGGAGCAGTGGGGGCGCAAACACCTTACCCCCAAGCGCTTGGCCCGTCTGGTGCGCCCCTTCTAAACGCGGAGGCGGAGCAGGATTGGGGGCCAGGCCTCTGATTGACACACATCGCCCAGAATGCTAGGGTATTGGACTATAGAAGGCGTCTTACTTTTATTTGGCGCCAGAAGTAGTGGAGGGACACGGTGAGCCAAGGTGTTATCGTCCTAAGTAAGGTTACCCCCAAGTTTAGCGAGGTCCTTACCCCCCAGGCCCTGGCCTTTCTGGCCGACCTGGCCCGGGAGTTTGAGGCCCAGCGCAGGGCCTTGTTACAGGCCCGGGCCGTCCACCAGGCCGAGGTAGACAACGGCCGCCTTCCAGACTTTCTGCCCGAAACGCGTGGCATCCGCGAACAGCCTTGGCGTGTTGCCCCGTCCCCCAAAGACCTGCTGAACCGACGTGTGGAAATTACCGGCCCCACCGACCGCAAGATGCTTATCAACGCCCTCAACTCCGGGGCCAATGTCTACATGACCGACTTTGAGGACGCCCATTCCCCCGCCTGGGAGCCTACTGTGGAGGGGCAGATCAACATCTATGACGCAGTGCGGGGGACCATTTCTTTCCAAGAGGCCGATGGGCGCACCTACCGTCTCAACCCCGAGACCGCCACCCTCTGCGTGCGCCCCAGGGGGATTCACCTGTTGGAGCGCCACCTCCTAGTGGACGGCCAGCCCATTGCCGGCTTCCTTTTTGACACTGGCCTTTTCCTTTTCCACAACGCCCACGCTCTGCTGGAGCGGGGCACAGGGCCGTATCTCTACATCCCCAAACTCCAGGGACATCTGGAGGCGCGCTGGGTGAACCAGGTGCTGGATTTCGCAGAGGAGCGCCTGGGTCTGCCCAAAGGGGCTATCCGCGTAACAGTCCTGATAGAACACATCCTGGCCACCTTTGAGATGGAGGAAATCCTCTACCAACTACGCTCCCGTATAACAGGCTTGAACCTGGGGAGATGGGACTACATCTTCAGCACAATAAAAACCTTGCGTGCGCACCCCTGGGCGCTTCTGCCCGACCGGGCCGCCGTTACCATGACTACTCCCTTTCTGAAGGCAGCCGCCGAATACCTGGTGGCGGTGTGCCACAAGCGAGGTGCCCATGCCCTGGGTGGTATGTCGGCCTATATCCCCCGTCGGGACGACCCTGCAGCCAACGAGCGGGCCCTGGCCCAGGTGCGGGCCGACAAAGAGCGAGAGGCATCTCAGGGGTTTGACGGTGCGTGGGTGGCCCACCCGGGCCTGGTGGTGCCGGTGCGGGAGGTGTTCAACCGCGCCTTCTCCGGCCCTAACCAACTGGAGCGTATCCCGGAGGTAAAACCTTCCGCCAAGGACCTCCTGGAGTTGCCCAAGGGAGAAGTTACCGAGGCTGGCCTGCGCAATAACATTAGCGTCTCCTTGCAATACCTGCAGGCGTGGATGCTGGGGCGAGGGGCAGTAGCCATCTTCAACCTGATGGAAGACACCGCCACCGCCGAAATCGCTCGTTCCCAGATATGGCAGTGGCTCCACTTCAGGGCGCGCCTGGCAGACGGGCGTGTAGTAACTCCCTCCCTCTATTTCCAGGTGCGCGCAGAGGAGGCAGAAAAGGTTCTCCAAGCCCAAGGGACTACCCAGGCCGAGGCCCTTTCCAAGGCTGTAGACCTGCTTGACTACCTGGTAACCTCACCCACCTTTGTGGAGTTTCTCACCTTGCCAGGGTATCGTTACCTGGGGTAGTCCCTGGCAAGGGGCGTTCCCCTTTGCTATGCTGGGGCGTGTGCACCCAGGGGCCTTACCTTTCGCCATCCCCCGCCCCGTCGTGGAGATGTAAGGATGCGCCCAACACGCCCTACCCCTGCGTCTACAAGCAGCGGCTCTGGCCAGGGGAGGCTCCTTCTCCCCTTTGCCTCCCTACAGCATAGGGACTACCGCCTCTTCTGGATGGGGCTGGCGGCTTCGGTGGTTGGCTACCAGATGTCTCAATTGGGGATGGCGTGGTTGGCCTACGAGTTGACGGGGCGCCCTCGCACCCTGGCCCTGCTGGGGCTGGCTACCGCAGGGCCGGCTATCATCCTGAACCTAGTGGGAGGGGCACTGGCTGACCGGCTGGAACGCCGCCGCCTTATTATGGCTACCCAGGGCACCATGTTTGTGCTAATGGGGGTGCTGGCCACCCTGACCCTAACGGGGCGGCTAGCAGTGTGGCACCTGCTAACCGTGGCGGCGGCTGCCAGTGCCGTGTTTGCCTTTGACACCCCGGCCCGTCAGGCCCTCTATCCGCGCCTGATCCCCCGCCCCCACCTTACCAGCGCCGTGGCCCTAAACTCCTCGGTGTGGCAAGGGAGCCGCATCGTGGGGCCGGCGCTAGGTGGGGTGCTCATCGCCCGTGCCGATGCTGGGTGGCTCTTTTCCATAGCGGCGTTGGGGGCTGTGCTGATGGGGTTGGCGGTTTTCCTTATTCGCCCTCTACCTAGAGAGGAGCGCCTCCTCCGCTCCCCGTTCCGAGAAGTTATGGAAGGGGTGCGCTTTGTAAAGGGTAGCTCCCTCTTCGCTTTTCTCATCGGTATCGCCTTCTGCAACAGCCTCTTTGGGATGTCGTATGTCTTCCTCCTCCCGGTTTTTGCGCGGGATGTGCTCCGAGTGGGGGCAGAGGGGTTAGGGTATCTGTCGGCAGTAGGAGGGGTCGGTTCCCTGCTGGCTACCCTGGGGGCTGGGGCGCTGGGCGACATTGGTGCACGGGGCACACTTCTGATAGGAGGGGCGCTAGGCTTCGGCCTCCTACTTGTGGGCTTCGCCCTATCCCCCTGGTTCCTGCTCTCCTTGCTCCTGCTGTTCTTGGGTGGAGTTGCTGGCTCGGTCTACATGGTGCTCACTCTAACAACCCTTCAAGAGCGGGTTCCTGACCGTCTGAGGGGACGGGTGATGGGCATCTTCAGCATTACCTGGAGCATGATGCCTCTGGGGGCGGTGCAGAGCGGCCTGATAGCCGATGCGATGGGTGCTCCCTTCGCCGTGGGCCTGGGGGGTGTGCTGACAGTGGCCTTCGCCCTTGGGCTGGTCCTGGCAAGCCCCTCCTTGCGCCGCCTGCGTCCTTTGGGGGTGGAGTTGCCCTCCCTGGCTGAACCCATCCGGCGATGAGGGCTTCGCCACTCCGTCCGCTTGCTCTGGCGCGGCATATCTGGGCAGGCGTTGTCGCCTGGCAGCAGCACCATCCGCGGTTGTCCCTGGGGGGCTATGTGGCCCTGGGCGCACTGGTTGGAGGTGTGCTGGGGTGGCAGGCCATCAAAGGGGTCTCTTGGAGGGAGACAGCCAACGCCCTGGCTGGGTTCTCTCCCCTGTATGCTGTGGGGGCCGTGGCGTGCTTCCTGGCCAATAACTTTCTGCGGGCAATGGCGTGGTATCTCCTCTTTCCCCAGCGCGCTCCAACTGTTTGGCGGTTGTTTCTGGTGGAGAACACGGGCATAGGCGTAAACAACCTGCTCCCCTTGCGCTGGTTCAGCGAGGCGGTGCAGTTCGCCATCCTCCGAGTGCGGGACCGGGTGCCGGAAGGGGTTGCTCTGGCCACCCTGGGGATGACCCGCGTGCTGGACTTCCAGGCTAACTTCATCTTGCTGGCGGTGTTCTTCCCCCTGGTGCCCCAGGTTAGGGAGCATGTGGCCCTGGGGCCTATCCTGGGCCTGGCCTTTTTTCTGGCTTTTGGAAGCACCATGGGCCTACACCTGCTGGGATGGGCCTATCGGCACCTGGACTGGTTCCGGCAGGTTCCCCTTCTATCCAGCGTAGGGGAGGCAGTGCTGGCCCTGGAGGCCCGCCTTAGCCGTATGGCCCTTGCCCTTGTCCTGACCCTGGGGCAGTGGGTAGCGCTGGGAGGGGCCGCCTGGTTGCTGGCCCTGGGCACGGGCATAGACCTCTCTATTGAGGGAGCGGTTGCCGTAGTCATTTTGGTAACCTTTATGGCCACCGTCGTCCCTGGCCTGCTGGGGGGTTTGGGGGTCTTTGAGTTTGCCAGCGTAGGGGTGCTGGTCTTCTTCTTCGGGGTGGAAAAGAGCCGTGCTCTATCGTGCGGACTGCTGATGCACGCCCTCTGGTGGCTTCCCCCTGTGTTGGTGGCCCTGTTTATGCTCCCTCTGGAGGGATGGGGAGCGATTCGGGAGTTGAGGCGAGCCGAAAGGGGGAGGGTTGCTCCACCACAAGCGTAAGTTCCAGGGGGACGGCTTCGCACAGCTAGACAGCCAGCGCTAAGTGAGAGCAAGGCTCCACGCTGCTAATTGTGAAGTGAGCCGGGGTTGACAGTGGGCCGCCCAAGCCAGAGAGCAGGGAGGCCTCGCCTTTTGGGGGCAGTCCCAACCGCGTGTGTAACCATCGGAGGGCCTTTACCCTCTTGACAGGCCGGCAGCGGCGTAGTAAAGTGGTGCTTCCCCCTAACAGCGATGTGGGGGAACGAAGGGAGGGAAATGATACAAAGTATCAATAATGCCGAGTGGTTATCGGCGCTCCTGGAGGGCCTGGCACAGCGGGGGGTGCGTCTCACCGGCCAGCGCCGTCGGCTGGTGCAGGCTATAGCCTATCAGCAGGGCCTCTTTAGTGCTGAAGGGGTGCACCGTCAGGTGCCTGAAGTGGGGAGGGCCACGGTGTTCCGCACCCTGAAGGCACTGGTGGACACCGGCCTGGTGTGCCGTGTTGCCACGGAACGCGGTGCGCCCCGCTACTGGGTAGCCTCACGCCCACACCACCATCACCTGGTGTGTATTTCCTGTGGGCAGGTGCAGGACTTCGTGCGCCCGGAGGTGGAGAGCCTTGTGCAGAACATTGCCCTTCCAGGCGACTTCCAGGTGGTGGGGCATCGCCTGGAGGTTTATGGCCTATGCCTTCCCTGCCAGCAGAAGGGGGCACAATGCTCGCTCTAGCCTTGGGCCTCTCGCTGTTGACTACCCTGGCCAATATAGTGGGGAGCCTGCTGGCCGCCTTCAGCGTCAAACCCGGCTTGGCCACGGCGCCTCGTCTGCGGGGGCTCTTGGGGTTCGCTGGGGGGTTCATTCTGGCTGGTGCTCTGGGGGAAGTGCTCCCGGAGGCGATTGAAGAGGCCCCTCTGTGGGGGCCCATCCTGGGCCTGGGGGGCTACTTTCTGCTATACGGGGTGGAGCAGTTCTTCGCCGGCCATGCCCATGCCCACATCCCTGGTGAAGGTAATGAACATACCCTGGTGCGGGAGGTAGAGCGCACTCACCCCCCCATTAGCCCATGGGCAGCCGTCGTGGCCCTTGTGGGCTTCAACCTGCACGACTTCATTGATGGCCTGGGCATTGGAGCGGGGTTTGTGCAAGGCTCCAGCCTGGGATTCTTTATGCTGCTGACGGTGCTGGTGCACGAACTGCCGGCAGGGGCGTCTGTGGCCGCTTTGATGCTAGGTTCGGGGCGGGGGCGCCTGGCCGCTGTCCTGGCGGGGACGAGCATCGGCCTCGTTACTCTAGTAGCGGTGCCCCTGCCTTTCTGGGCGCACGGTATCAGCGAGCGCCTTCCTGGTGGGTTCATGGGGCTGGCAGGAGGCTCGTTCCTGTATATTGCCGTCCACTCCCTTATACCTGCGTGTGTAAGGGGGGGTGGGCGGTGGGGGTTCCTTATGGTGCCCCTAGGTTCAGCAGTGGCCCTGGTCTCAGGACGCCTTCTGGGGGTGTAAGGCGTTGATTACCTGCTTTTGGCGTGATGGTATAATGGGGCCAGCACCGCCATAGGAAGGTAGCTACAGTGAGCCAGCAAGCGCTAGAAGGTATCAAGGTGGCCGATTTCACCTGGGTTGGGGTGGGGCCGGTTACCATCAAGTACCTGGCTGACCACGGGGCAACGGTGGTGCACATTGAAAGCCTTACCCACCCGGACACCCTGCGCCTGGCGCCCCCGTTCAAGGACGGGGAGGTGGGTATCAACCGCTCAGGCTTCTTTGCCAACTACAACTCCAGCAAATACGGGGTGAGCCTCAACCTGGCTACCCCCCGGGGCAGGGAACTGGCCCGTCGCCTTATCGCCTGGGCCGATGTGGTAGCCGAGAGTTTCACCCCCGGCGTGATGGCCAAGTTTGGCCTGGACTATGAAAGCGTCCGCCAATGGAAACCCGATGTGGTATACTACTCGTCTTGCCAGTTAGGGCAGAACGGCCCTTGGGCGCGCCAGCCAGGCTACGGGGTGCAACTCTCCGCCTTTTCGGGGTTCTACCACCTGGCGCGCTGGCCCGACCGACCTCCTGCCGGTCCCTATGGGGCCTACACCGACTTCATCAACCCCCGCTTCGGGGCCTTCGCCATTCTGGCTGCGCTGGAATACCGTAGACGCACCGGCAAGGGCCAGTATATTGACCTCTCCCAACTGGAGGGGGGGATCCAATTCCTGGGGCCTTTGCTGATGGACTATTTGAATAACGGCCACGACCCCGAAGCCCAGGGCAACCGGGACCCCCAGGCGTGCCCCCACGGGGCCTTCCCGGCGCAAGGCAACGACCGTTGGGTGGTCATCGGCTGTTTCACTGATGCCCAGTGGGTAGGTCTGGTGCGGGCCATGGGCTCCCCCGCCTGGGCACAAGACCCCCGCTTCTCTACCTTCCTGGCCCGAAAGGCCCACGAGGACGAACTGGAGCGCCACCTCGCTCAGTGGACACAAGGACACGAAGCCTATGCTCTTATGGCCCTCCTCCAGCGCCACGGTGTCCCTTGCGGCGTCGTCCAGAGCCAGGAGGACCTCTACAAGGACCCCCAGTTGGCGCATCGGGGCCACTTTGTGCCCCTCCGCCACACGGAAATGGGGGAGCACCACTACGACGGCATCCCCTTTCGCCTCTCCCGCACGCCAGGGCGCCTAAGCAAGGCTGCCCCCTGCCTTGGGGAGGACAACGAGTTTGTCTTCACTACTTTGCTGGGCCTGAGCAAGGAGGAATACGAGGCGTGCAAGGCCGAGGGGGCCTTCGCCTAGGAGGGATACGATGCAGAGAAGTGCTGATACGGTAGTTATCGGTGCGGGGGTGGTGGGGGCCAGTATTACCTACTACCTGGCAAAGGCGGGGGCCAAGGTAACTCTCCTGGAGCGCCACGCCCCAGGGATGTATTGCACAGCCGCCTCCTTCAGCCTTATCAACGCCGCCCGCAAGCGCCCGGAGCACTACCACCGCTTCAGCCGGATGGCCGTTGATGCCTACGCCTCGCTGGAAGAGGAGTTGGGGCCGGCGGTGTTTATAGGCCGTGGGGTGCTCCACTGGCCCGCCTCGTGGGGTGGCCCTGGGTCAGCGGAGCGCATGGCCCAAGAACTGGAACACCTGGGTTACCCCTTTCAGCGCCTTACACCCCAAGAAGCCGCCGAGCTGGAGCCAGCCGTGCGCACTGCTGCCCAGGATGGCCCTATCCTCTTCTTTCCCCAAGAGCGGTGGACCGATGCGGACACCCTTGTCCAGGCCCTGGTGCGCCACGCTTCGGCTCTGGGTGCCCAGGTGCGTAGCGGGTGCTCGGTGAGGGAGATCAGCATTGCCAACGGCCGTGTAGAGGGGGTGCTTACCAGCGAGGGGCCTATACCGGCCGGGGCTGTTGTTGTGGCGGCTGGCACCGCCTCAATGGGGCTTCTTGCTCCCCTGGGCTTCCGCCTGCCCCTGGAGCGCGTTATCGGTATCGTGGCATACACCTCCCCCGTTCCTGGCCTGGTGCGCCACGCCATATACCCAGGCTCTTACCATATTCACCCCACCGCCGACGGACGCCTGGTCATCGGCTCCATACCCTATGATCGCCTGGTGTGCGAGGAGACGGAGAGCACACCCCCGCCCTCTTGGACACGACGCCTTCTGGGCGAAGCCCAGAGGGACATTCCTGCTCTAGAGAGCGCTACAGTGGCGGAACTGCGCATAGGGGTGCGCCCCATGCCCAAGGACGGCCTCCCTATCATTGGGCCTGTGCCTGGTGTAGCGGGTGCATATGTGGCGGTGATGCACAGTGCCGTTACCCTGGGTGCCCTGGTGGGGCAAACGGTGGCCCAGGAACTGGTGTCAGGGCGCCCTTCCCCCCTGCTGGAGGCTTACCGCCCCACCCGTTTCCCCGACGCCAGCCTACGATAGTAATCCTACCGTAGCAGTGGCTTGCCAAGCAAAGGCTTTTAGGGCACCATGATGCCAGCGATGGTGTGAGTTGGGCGTGGGTATAAGGCCCCATCTGCTGGCGTGGCTGACCGCTCGGCGCCTCCGCGACTCCTGGCCCCTCCTCCTGGCGGCGGCCGTAGGCGTTTTACTGGCCGTATCCATGATGGCAGCGGCTGGCCTGGCTTCCCGCGCCCTGGCCGAGGGGGGGCTGAAGTATTCCCTGGAAAGACGCGGCCGGGACCCCCTCAATGGCCAAGTGGTGGTGCGTAACCGCCCCCTGGCTATAGCCGACTACAACCAGGCCCGGCAGCGGGTGGAAGGACATATTGCCACCTATCTTCCCCCTATGCTTCGGGGGGTAGGACGCTCCGGCCAGGGGCCTACCATGCCTATGGGGGTGTCCCCCGCAGTGTGGCCCCCCTCGGGCTCCCCCAGCGCCTACCTGGTCTTCTACGCCGACTTCGTCTCCCACACCCGCCTGGTGCAGGGGCGCTGGCCCAGCGCTCCCCCGCGCTTCTCCCCTGGGGAGGTGGCGCTGGAGGTTACAGTAGGGGCGCCAGCCGCGCGCCGCATGAGCCTGCGCCTGGGCGACACCCGCTATCTTTTCCCCTACAACGAGGACACCGCCTACCGCATCGCTATTACGGTGGTGGGGCTGGTGGAGCCCCTAGATCCCGCTGAGGAATACTGGCTAGGCTACACCGGCCACTTCTATGTGCAGGGGACCGACGAAGAGGTGGTGGGTTTCTTCCTCCCCGAGGAGACCTTTTTCGGGGGGTTAGGAGAGGCTTTCCCCACCCTTCTGGGGGTGTTCTGGTGGCATACCTATCTGAACCCCTTCGTAGTGCGCCCGGAGACTGTCAACTTCTGGCTGGGCACTCTGGCCTCTCTGGAGAAGGCCCTGAACAAGGACTACCCCGGCACCTTCTACCTGTCGGCTCTTGACACCACCCTGCGGGAGTATCAGCGCCGCCTGGCCCTGGCCAGGGTGCCCCTCTTCCTGTTCACATCTCTTGTAACGGCGGTGCTCCTTTATTACCTGTTCCTTGTGGCGGGCCTGCTGGCCTATAGCCGTCGGAGCGAGGCGGCGGTGCTACAGAGCCGTGGTGCTACCCCCCTGCAAACTGGGATGGTGCTGGCCCTGGGGGATGGCCTCCTGGTGGCTCTGCCGGGGCTTGTTGCAGGCCCCTTCCTGGCCTATGGGGTGCTCAGCGCCTTCCCGGCGCTTACAGCCGGCTCCCCTTTGCATATGACGACCAGGGCTTTCTTGTATGGGGCGGGGGCAGCGGCGTTGGCGGTGGTAGTCTTTGTCCTTACGGCGGCGGGGTCGGCTCGCCAGGGGATTATCGCCTTCCTGCGGGAGCGGGCGCGCCCGCCGGGCCTCCCCCTTATCTACCGCTGGAACCTGGATATACTAGCGCTGGTGGTGGGGGGGCTCCTGTGGTGGCAGGTGCGGGGGCGTGGGGGATTTGTAACGGAGCGGGTGCTGGGGGAGGGCGTAACAGCCGACCCTACCACATTACTGGCCCCGGCGGCTGTGCTTGCGGCTTGCGCCCTACTCACCCTGCGCCTCTTCCCCCTTTTGGCCCGTGGGGTAGCCCGCCTGTGCGAGGTAGGGCCGCCCTGGCTGGCTCTGGCGGGGCGGCGTATAGCCCGCGACCCCTTTCCCCCAGCAGCCTTGCTGGTGCTGGTGCTCACTGGCACCGCCCTAGGGGTCTTCGCCTCCACCTACAGTAACACCCTTGTGCAGGCCCGCCGGGAGCAGGCCCGATACGGTGTTGGAGGGGATGTGGTGGTGCGCATCCTGGGGCCTAACTTCCTCCTGGAAAGCCCTTTTCTTCACGCCGACCTTACGGGGGTGCGGGGGATAGAGGTGGTAAGCCCCCTCTATCGGACGCAGGGGCGTCTGGGGGCCAGCCCCAGCGCCCCCCAGGTGCAGGTGCTGGCTATCACCCCTCGCACTTTTCTGGCCACTGCTTGGACACGCCCCGACTTTGCCCAGAAGGATATGGCGAGCCTGGTAGCATCCCTGCGAGGGGCATCGGTGCCCAAGAAGGGGATCCCCGTCCCGGAAGAGGCGACGGGACTTGGGCTGTGGGTGCGACCCCAGCGCATTATGCCCCTGGTGAACCTGTGGGTGCAGTTCAAGGACGCCCGTGGTGGCTACCGCTGGGTGCGTGTAGGCTCCCTTTCCAACCCCGATTGGGCCTTCGTTACCGTGAACCTTCCCGAACGGGGGGAGCGTCCCCTCTCCCTGACAGGAATCTTCCTTATCGGGGTGGGGATGTCGGCCGCCTCTACAGGGAGCCTGGCCGTGGACGGGGTGGTGGCCCTGCTCCCCAACGGCTCCCAGGTGCTGATAGAGGGGTTTGAAGGCCCAGGCCCTTGGACAACCCTTCCCAATCCTGGTGTGGCCCCAGACCAGATACGCCTTGTGTCCAGCGCCGCCCGCGAGGGCAGGCTGGGGTTGGAGTTGGCTTGGACAGAGCCTATCGGGCAAGAGGCCAGAGGTGTCTTTATACCCCAGGTGCCCGTCCCATTGCCGGCTATTGGAGGCCCCGCTTTTGGCGTGGGCCAGACCTTCCCCCTGGCTCTGGGCCGCCATCTGGTGCCCGTTGCGGTAAAGGAGCAGGCACGCTTCTTCCCCACCCTAGACCCCACCTTTACCCCCTTCCTGGTGCTCAACCTGGAGCAGTTGGACGAGTATCTGCGCTCCATGCCTCTGGGCTTTCCATCTCTGGCCAATGAGTTCTGGCTTGGGCTTGACCCGGCGGCCGA
>JBKBKV010000007.1:44667-50077 GCA_046294495.1 Dehalococcoidia bacterium
TGGTGGAGCACATTGGGCGGAACCTACCCTTCTTCGCCGGCCTGGAAGACCGGGAAGCCCTGGCCCGTGAGGAGGCAAGAGACCCTTTGACCGGGGCCGGCTGGCGCGGGCTGGGCGTCCTGGCCCTGACCGCCCTTGCTGGGTCGCTGTTGCTGGGGTGGCTCCTGTGGGTGGCCCTGGCTGTGCACCGTGGACGCACTGAACTGGCCCTGCTTCGGGTGATGGGCTTTTCCCGCCGTCAGGTGGCCCTGGCCTTCGGAGTTGAGCACGCCCTCCTGCTGGTCTTTGGGGTGTTGGGGGGCTTCTTCCTGGGGCTGTGGCTGGCTCGGTGGAGCTTGGGCTTTCTGGCGATCACCAGCGGGGGGCGCCCCCTCGTGCCCCCTCCCTCCCCCGTGGGGGATGGCGCCCTTCTGGCCGGGATGGCTCTGGCCCTGGTGCTCGCCTGGGGTGTGGCCTGGGGCCTTAGCACCCTGTGGACCTTGCGACTACCGTTGGGCCAGGTGCTCCGGGAGGAGGTAGTGTGAGGATGCGGCGCCTTCCTGGCCCCGGTCCCTTGGCCCTGCTGGAGGCGTCCCTGGGCATGGCGGTGCGCCGTTTGGCCGCCCACTGGCGTCTTACGGCGGCGGCTGGTGGTGGGGTGCTCCTGGCTGTGGCCCTTATGGCCAGCGGGGTAATTTACGGCTCTGCCCTGGAGGAGTCGGCCCTGCGCCACACCCTGCGCACCACCCCCTACCGGGAGACTAACCTGGCAGTGCGCATCTTCAACCCCCTGGACCGGGACCTCTACGCCAGCGACAGCCGCTGGATGCAAGAGAGGGTGCTCCGCCCCCTTTCCCCTTACTTCAGGGGGAGCGCCCAGTTCGGCCAGACAGCCACCTTCTTCTTTCTTGGCAAGCCTGAAGTAGAGGGGGATGACGCCACTCGCCCACGGGGGCCACTTCAGGCGATCTCAAGTATGGAGGCGCACATCCGCTTGGTGGATGGGCGTTTCCCCCAGCCCGGCCCTGGCCTTGAGGTAATGGTGGACGCCGACGGCGCCCGCATACTGGGCCTGCGCCCGGGCGATGTCTTTTCCATCTATTCGGCCGTGGCCAACCGCCCCCAGGAGGCCAAGTCGGTAACGGTGGTGGGTGTATTTGAGCCTCTAGACGCCGGCGAGGAGTTCTGGCACAACCCCAAGGACAAGTTCACCCAGACCGGGGAGACCTGGACAACGGTGCCCCTATGGGTTCACCCTTCCGCTTTGCTGGGGGAGGTAGCCAGCCGTTGGCCCGGCATTTTTACCGACTTCCTGTGGTATCTTTACCTGGATAGGGAGGGGCTGAAACCCTCCCATGTGGCCCCCCTGAAGGCGACGCTCCTGGGGGCCATTGGGGCTATCTACGCCCAGCGCTCTAACGGCTCGGCGGAGACACGCCTGGACAGCGTGCTGGAGCGCTACCGTGCCCAGGTGGTGGTAGCCAGGGTCCCCCTCTTTCTTCTGGTGTTCTTGGTGGTGGGGATCATCCTTTACTACCTTTCACTGGTAGGGGGGTTTCTGGCCAGGGCACGGGCCGGCGAGGTATCCATTGTGCGAAGTCGTGGCGCTTCCCGTGGGCAAGTGTTGCTGATGGCGTTCCTGGAGGGGGCGGTGTTGGCCCTGCCTGCCCTGGTGCTAGGGCCATTGCTGGCTATGGGGTTCGCCATGACTGTGGGGACAGCCTTCCCAGCCAGCGGAGTGCGGGAGGTGGTCTTCTCGGCCTTCTCTATGCGTGTGCTGGGGCTGGGTGCCCTGGGGGCGCTTCTAAGCGCAGTGGTTCTAGCCCTCTCCATGCTCAGCGTCTCCCGCTGGAGCATCGTTGACCTACGCCTTGCCCTGGCGCGTCCTACTCCCTTGCCCTTTTTCCACCGCGCCTATCTGGACTTGCTCCTTCTCGGCTTGATAGGGATGCTCTGGTGGCAGATACGAAGCCGAGGCTCTTTCCTGGTGCGTCCTCTGGGGGGTGATTTGCAACTGGACCTGACCCTTATCCTTGGCCCTGTGCTGGGGTTAGTGGCTCTGGGGCTGCTGGTGCTTCGTTTCTTCCCCCTTCTGGTGGGCCTGATGGCCAGGCTTGCCGAACGGCATGGGCCGGTGTGGCTGGTGCAGGGCTTCCGACGGGCCGCACGCGACCCTCTGCCCAGCGGGAGCCTGGTGGTGCTCCTCATCCTGGCCGCTAGCCTGGGGGTGTTTGGCACCGCTTTCCGAAGCACCCAGGAGCGGAGCCAGCGGGAGCAGGCCTTATATGAGGTGGGGGCCGACTACCGCATAGCGTATGTAGGTATGGAGCGCCTTATGGCTCACCTCTCCTTGGGGGAGGCCCTGCGGGCGGTGCCTGGGGTCGCCGCTGCCTCCGACGCCTTGCGTGTTCCTGTAGGGATTATGGCCGAGGGTTTTGGCCGTTCGGCCAACCTGCTGGCCATAGACCCTGCCACCTTGGGAGAAGTAGCCTGGGACAGGGATGGACTGGTAGGCTCTACCCTGCGCCAGAAGATTCGCGTGCTGACCACGCCTTCTATAGTGGGAGGACGGCTTCTCCCTCCTTCGGCCACTGGGATCGCTGTTTGGGCGTTGCCTGGGCGCCCTATGCCTAATGTGCGCCTGGTGGCCCGCTTCACCGATGCCCAGGGGCAGTGGTTTGATGTGGTGCTAGGGAACCTGGGTTACAGGGGCTGGCGACGCCTTGAAGCCCCTCTCGTCCCTTCGCGTTTGGGGCGTCTGCCACGGGAGGTGGTGGCCCCTCTCCAATCCCCATACACCCTTCAGGCCCTGGCGGTGGTTCCCCTGCGCAACGAAGAGGAACCGGGTGCCCTCTTCTTGGACGGCATCTTGGCCGTGGGGTCTGATGGGGAGACCCTTCTGGAGGGGTTCACAGAGATCCAGGGGTGGAGCGTGCTGGAGGACCCCTCCCAGCCAGGGGTGCAGACCCTGACCCTCAGTAACGCATCCCCTCGCTCTGAGAAGCCCACGGCCCTCTTTACCTGGAGTGGGGGGTTCCTAGGCGCCCGTGGCATCCGCCCTGGCCCACCTTTGGAGCCTATCCCAGCCCTCTTCAGCCGCGCCCTTTTGGAAAAGGCCCATCTAAAGGTGGGGGAGCGGGTTACTGCCAGTGTCCTCTCCACTGCAGCGCCTCTGCGTATCGTGGGGGAGGTAGACTACTTCCCAACCCTCTACCCGGATCAGGAGCCCTTCCTGGTGGTGCCCCTTCAGCCTTTGGTGGACTACCTCTCCCTGCATTCACCCCGCGTAACGGAGGCAACTGTAGAGGCGTGGGTGCGCATAGCACCGGGGGCGAGCGTGTCCGCCGGTGCCCTGCGCCAGGCCCTGGAGCAAAGAGGGGTGCGCCCTTCGGCCCTCCTCTCAGCCCATGAGGCGGCCCGGCGGCGCCAGGCAGACCCCCTCCTTACGGCGGGATGGGCAGGGTTGGTGTTCCTCGCCTTTGGGGTTACGGTTATGGCCAGCACCTCGGCCATTAGCCTCTACCTGTTCCTGGACACCCGCGCACGGGAGGGGGAATACGCCCTTTTGCGGGCGGTGGGCTTCAACTACCGCCAGTTGACAGGTGTAGTGTGGTTCAACTTCATCCTGGTAGTGGCTGTAGGCATAGGTCTGGGCACATGGGCCGGGCACCGGATGGCCTCAGGCCTGCTTCCTTTGCTGGAGGTGGCGGAGACGGGTCGGCGCATCACCCCGCCTATGGTGCTGGAGACCCACTGGACTGGTCTGCTGGCGGTGTATGGAGCGCTAGCCTTGGGGGCCGGCGTGGCAGCCACTGTCCTGGCGAGGGCCGCCTCTCGCCTAGACTTGCAGGGTGTCTTGCGTAGGGGGGAGTAGCAATGCTTGGAAGAGGAGGGGCGGTGCCGGTGCCGTGGGCGACGCCCTGCCGAAGGTAGCATACCGACTGGGGGAAGGGAGAAGCATGGAAAGCAGCGGCAGGCCCTTCATCGTTTGCCAGGACCTCTTTAAGATTTACAAACGCGCCGACCTTGAGGTGGTAGCCCTGCGGGGCGTTGACCTCACGGTGCACCAGGGGGAGTTCCTGGCCATTATCGGTGCCAGCGGCAGCGGCAAGAGCACCCTGTTGAACATCCTGGCAGGGCTAGACCGTCCCTCGGCTGGGAAAGTATGGGTGGGACAGCGCGACCTCCTGGCTATGACCGAGGCAGACCGCATAGCCTACCGCCGGAAAGAGGTGGGCTTCCTGTGGCAGTCGGCCGGTCGAAACCTCCTCCCATACCTAACAGCCCAGGAGCAGGTGGAACTGCCTATGGCGCTGGCGGGTGTGGGCCTCTTCTCCCGTCGCAAGAGGGCCAGGGAACTGCTGGAGATGGTGGGGCTAGGGGACAAGGCCCGACGCCTCCCCCACCAACTCTCGGGCGGGGAGCAACAGCGGGTGGCCATCGCTGTGGCCATGGCTAACCAGCCTCCCCTTCTGCTGGCCGACGAGCCGACGGGCGAACTGGATACCCGCACCGCCGAGGAGGTCTTCCAAGCCCTGAGGGAAGTTAACCGCAACTATGGCACCACTATCCTTCTGGTTACCCACTACCCAGGAGCTGGACGCTGGGCCGACCGGGTGGTGCGTATCCGTGACGGACGCATCGCCAGCGAGCGCCTGCAACTCCCCTCCTTTCGGGAGGGGGAGCCAGCGCGAGAGGAGGAGTTCCTGGTGGTAGACCAGGTGGGCCGGGTGCAACTCCCCCTGGAGGTCGTCCAGCGGCTGGGCCTCTCGGGGCGCACACGCCTGACGGTGGACGAGGGGCGAGCGGTGATCACCCCCGCCCGGGAGGAGGGCCATGTCCACTAAGTCCAGGCCTGTTGTCCTCTCGGCGCGGGGCCTCTGGCGCGTCTTCAAAAGCGGCGGTCAAGAGGTGGTGGCGGTGCGAGGGGTGGACCTGGAGGTGCGCCGGGGGGAGTTCGTGGCCATTGTGGGGCGGTCAGGCTCCGGCAAGACCACCCTGCTAAACCTGCTGGCTACCCTTGACCGTCCAACACGGGGGCAGGTTTTTCTGGACGGGCAAGACCTGACGCGCCTGGGCGAGGGGGAGTTGGTGGAGGTGCGTCGGAAGAAGGTGGGTTTCATCTTTCAGTTCTACGGCCTTCTGCCTCTCCTGTCGGCCTACGAGAATGTGGAGTTGCCCTTGCGGGTGAACGGGGTGCCTGCGGGGGAGCGCCGCCAGCGCGCTATGGAGGCCTTGCAAAAGGTGGGGCTGGCCCACCGCGCCCATCATCGCCCTTACGAGTTGTCGGGGGGTGAACAGCAAAGGGTCGCCATCGCCAGGGCCATCGCAACTCATCCACTGGTGCTCTTCGCCGACGAACCCACCGGAGAACTGGACACGGGAACGGGGATGCAGATAGCAAGTCTGTTGCAGGAGATGGCCCACAAGG
>JBKBKV010000008.1:0-47486 GCA_046294495.1 Dehalococcoidia bacterium
AAGAAGCCGGCTTCGCCCAGTGTGACGGTGCACCTAGAGGGGCACGAGGTGGCACTGGGGCACGGAGCCGTGGTCATCGCCGCTATCACCAGTTGCACCAACACCTCTAACCCCTCGGTTATGGTGGGGGCGGGCCTGCTGGCCAAGAAGGCGGTGGAGCAGGGGCTGAAGGCTCGCCCCTGGGTGAAGACCAGCCTGGCCCCCGGCTCACGCGTGGTAACCGACTACCTGGAGCGGGCTGGCCTCCTCCCCTATCTGCAAGCCCTGGGCTTCCATGTGGTGGGCTACGGGTGCACAACCTGTATCGGCAATAGCGGCCCTCTGCCAGATCCTGTCGCCCAAGCAGTCAATGCGCACGACCTGGTGGTTGCGGCGGTGCTTAGCGGCAACCGCAACTTCGAGGCGCGTATCCATCCCCAGGTGAAAGCCAACTACCTGGCCTCGCCCGTGCTGGTGGTGGCCTATGCCCTGGCGGGGCGCGTTGACATAGACCTGACCACCGAGCCCCTGGGCTATGACCTCCAGGGTAGGCCCGTCTTCCTGAGGGACATATGGCCCTCCTCGGAGGAGGTGGCCCAGACGGTGTCCAGTGCCCTTTCCCCAGACGCCTTCCGCCAGCGCTATAGCCAGGTCTTTGAGGGCGATCACCGTTGGAAGAGCCTCCCCGTCCTATCAGGCGACCTCTATGCCTGGGACCCTGCCTCCACCTACATCCAGGAGGCGCCCTTTTTCCTGGAGTTGCCATCAGAGCCTCCCCCTCTTGGGGATATCCGTGGGGCGCGGGTGCTGGTAGTGCTAGGCGACTCCATCACCACCGACCATATATCCCCAGCGGGGAGCATTTCTCCCCGGAGTCCTGCGGGGCAATATCTTATAAGCCGCGGCGTATCCCCGGCGGATTTCAACACCTTCGGGGCGCGCCGGGGCAATCACGAGGTGATGGTGCGGGGCACCTTTGGCAACATTCGTCTGAGGAACCTGCTGGTGCCTGGCACCGAGGGCGATTGGACGCGCCACTTCCCCAGTGGCCAGCAGATGCGCATCTTTGAGGCGTCCCAGCGCTATCAGCAGGAGGGGGTGCCCCTGCTGGTGCTGGGCGGGAAAGAATACGGTTCGGGCAGTTCCCGGGACTGGGCCGCCAAAGGCCCGGCATTGCTGGGGGTCAAGGCCGTCATAGCGGAGAGTTATGAGCGCATTCACCGGAGCAACCTGATCGGGATGGGTATCCTCCCGCTGCAGTTCCGCCCAGGGGAGAACTTCCAGGCCCTGGGTCTGACGGGCGAAGAGGTCTACGACATCCTGGGCCTTTCTGATGGTCTAAGGCCGAAGCAGGAGCTGACAATACGGGTGCGCAAGGATGGGCAGGAGCGCACCTTTACGGTTATCGCACGCGTGGATACCCCCGTTGAGGTGGAATATCTGCGCAACGGCGGGGTCCTGCACACCGTCCTGCGGCGCCTGCTGCGGGGGAGCGCTTCCTAGCCACGCATGACGCTATAGAATTGGGCACAGAGCACATTCACAGGAGGGGCGTATGTGGAACCAGTGGCGCACCGATGCCTACGAGGGTATGCTGGCTGAAATCATTACCTATAGGGGGCACAGCGGAGACCTTATCAACGCCTACTTCTCCCGTCCGATAGGGCAGGGGCCGTATCCGGGCATTGTGCTGGTGCACCACCTTCCGGGCTGGGATGAGTTTTATCGGGAGACCGCGCGGCGCTTCACCAGCCACGGCTACATCGTCATCTGCCCCAACCTTTACTATCGCTTCGGGCACGGCACCCCCGAGGAGGTGGCCGCCCGGGTTCGTGGTGCTGGGGGCGTCCCCGATGACTCGGTTGTAGGGGACTGCGAGGCGGCCATGCACTACCTGCGCTCCCTCCCCTATTGCAATGGCAAGGTGGGAATTATCGGGACCTGCTCTGGTGGACGCCACGCATTCCTGGTGGCATGCAGGGCCAAAGGGTTCAACGCCGCCGTGGACTGCTGGGGTGGTCGGGTGGTGATGGCCCCCAACGAACTTACGCCCCAGCAGCCGGTTGCTCCCATAGACTACACCAAAGACCTATCTTGTCCCCTGCTGGGCCTCTTCGGCAACGAGGACCAGGCCCCTTCCCCCGCCCAGGTGGACCAGCACGAAGAGGCGCTGAAACGCTACGGCAAAACCTACGAGTTCTATCGCTACGACGGGGCAGGGCACGGGTTCTGGTATTACGACCGCCCTGCCTACCGCCCCCAGCAGGCCATGGATGCCTGGCAGAAGACCTTCGCCTTCTTCCGGAAGTATCTCTGGTAAGGGTCGGGCTGGCATGCCCTCCCTACAATATCTGATAGACAGCATGTGCGCCAACTTCACAGCCCAGTCTCTGCAGGCGTTGGTGAAGGAGGTGGTGGCCGTAGGCCCGTGCACTATGCTGGACATTGCCCAAAGGGTAACAGAGAAGGATCCTTCACTGGACTTGGGGAGTGCCCGCCTGCTGGCCGAGGCGGCGGTGCAAATCCTGGCGGACAGGGGGGAAGTGGCAGTATGTGGGGAAAGGGTATGGAGGGCGGGGGGATAGGGGCTTGACTTTGCTACCGAGGGTAGTAAACTATCCCCTATCCCACCCGAAGCGAGGGGTCGGCATCTAGCCCCAGGTCGTGGCGCTCCCCGCGGCGTAGGCGGTAGTAGGCGGCTGCTGCTATCATAGCCCCGTTGTCGGTGCACAGAGATGGGCGTGGCATCAGCGTGGGAACTAGGCTACGCTCCTGCATCCGTCGGCGCAGGAGGGCGTTTGCAGCGACCCCACCCCCCAGCAGTATGCCTCGCGCCCCCGTTTGGCGCACCGCCTCCAGCGTCTTCTCCACCAGAGCATCCACCACCGCCTCCTGGAAGCCGGCGGCCAGGTCTGCTACTACCTGCTGGGGGTTAGGGCCATGCGCCAGCGGGGGAGACGCTCCCCCTTGTGAGGGGTAGACCCCTAGCGCCTGGGCGCGCCGCAGGAGTGCTGTCTTCAGGCCGCTGAAACTGAACTCTAAGCCCCCCCGTAGCACGGCACTAGGCAGAGGCTCGGGGGTTTGTGCCTTCTGCGCCTCCCGCTGGATTTCGGGGCCGCCTGGGAAGCCCAGGCCCAGCAATCGCGCCGCCTTGTCAAAGGCTTCCCCTGCCGCATCGTCTCGCGTGCGGCCAAGGAGGGCGAAATCACCGTGCCCACGCATCAGCACCAGGTCGGTATGGCCTCCAGAGGCCAGCAGACACACTAGAGGGAAGCCAGGCTCCTGTTCCGGGTGAAGGCCAGGCTCAAGCCAGGCGGCGTATATATGCCCTTCAAGATGGTTTATGCCGATGAAAGGCTTCTCCAGGGCCATAGCCAGCCCTTTGCCAAAGTTCAACCCTACCACCAGCGCCCCTACCAGGCCGGGGCCGTTGGTAACGGCTACGGCATCTACCTGAGGGAGTGCCACGCCCGCCTGCTGGAGGGCGCGCTCCAGGGTAGGCACCAAGGCCAGGATATGCTGGCGGGAGGCTACCTCTGGCACCACGCCCCCATAGCGGGCGTGAAGTTCCACCTGGGAGGCAATTATGTTTGCCAGCAGGGTATGTCCGTCGGCCACAAGGCCCACACCCGTCTCGTCGCAAGAGGTCTCTATACCCAGGACGAGCATAAGAAGTTACCCTGGAGGAGGAGGGGCGCGGCGTGGAATACGGCCAGCCTGCGCCTCCTGGAGGCGTAGCCACTGCTCGCGGGTAATTTCCATGCGGACGAAGGTGTGGCCGTTGCGCCGAACGGTGCGCACGGCTGTGAAGCCAGCCTTGGCGAAACTCCTTTGGGCACGCACATTCCACTCCAGGGTGTGCAGGTAGATGCGCTTAAGGGGGGTTTCAGTGAAGATAATAGAAAGGAGGGTGTTGACGGCGTCGGTGCCGTAGCCACGGCTCCAGTAGTCCTTCTCCCCGATCATAATGCCAAGTTCCGCCTCCCCAGCGGTGTAGTCAATATCGTAATACATGCAGTTGCCGATGTGCTTGCCATCCAGGGTGTCTATGGCGAAGCGGCGGGACCATGGGTAGGGGTAACGCAGTTCATCCTCGTAGAGGCGCAGGTAGTCGTGGAAGGACATACGCAGGGGTGGGGCGGCATCCAGGCGGGCCAGTTCCTCGTCACTACGCCAGCGGTAGTCGTCGTGGGCGTCGGAGAGGTGTTTTTCCCGAAGGATGACCTTCTGGCCCCGCCACACCTTAGCGGTCTTCACGGTTCCTCCTCACTCAGGGCTTGAACGGCGGCCTCCACTGTCCGCTGTTCGTTCTTGTAGGACAGCACCTTCAGGGCCTCCTCAACGGGGAACCAGCGCACCTCATCATACTCTTTATCGTGCAAGGCCACATCTCCTCCAACGGCCCGCATCAGGTAGAAGTAGACGGTCTTGTGGCAGCGGACCTTGTCAGTGGGGCGGACGAACCAGTATTCAATCTTTCCTATAGGGCGTTCCAGCACCACCTGGAGGCCCGTCTCTTCGGCGCTCTCCCGCAGGGCTGCATCTTCAAGGCTTTCGCCAGGGTTGGGGGTTCCTTTTGGGAGGCCCCACCCTGCCCTGCCGGCCCGCTCCTTCCACCCGCACAGGGCCACCTCTATATGGCTGTCCCGCCGGCGATAGACCACCCCTCCTGCTGACACCAGGTGTTCTACGGCTTTACGCTCTGCCAAAGTGCCAACCCGTCAGTTATGCTATCCCCATGCTACGGGGCGAGTGGGGAAGCGTCAAGGCAGTATTTTAGCCCAATACGTGTGAGGCTGTTAGGAGATGCCTGCGGGTGCTGGCTTTTTGGGGCAATCCCAACCACGGGGTAGCAGGCCCAGACCCTCGCCTCCTTGACCAGGCCCTGGGGCATTGCTACACTGGCCTCAACATAGGATGATAGCCGTGGAAAGATAGGGGTGCTATGCTCCAGTTCAAGGAAATCCGCCGTGCTTACGGTTTTGACGAGGTGGCCATCGTCCCAGGTCAGGTTACCATTAACCCCGACCAGACCAACATTGACTTCCTTTTAGGTCCATATCGCTTTGCTATCCCCTTCTTGGCTTCTGCAATGGACGCAGTAGTGAGCCCCTCCTTTGCAGTGAGCATGGGGAAGGCTGGCGGTTTGGCCGTCCTGAACCTGGAAGGGGTATGGACACGCTACGAAGACGCCGATGTAGTGTTGCAGCAGGTGGCCGAGGCCCCCCAGGAAGAGGTTACCGCCCTCCTTCAGAAGGTTTACACCGCTCCCATCAAGGAGCACCTTGTGGGCCAACGCATCCAAGAGATAAAGGAGGGGGGTGTGGTTTGCGCTGTAGCGGTAACCCCCCAAAATACCAAGCGCCTCGCACCTATTGCGGTGGAGGCAGGGGCCGATATCCTGGTTGTTCAGGCCACTGTAACCACGGCTCGCCATATCTCCAAGAGTTACCGGGGTCTCATTTTCTCGGAACTGGTGCAACAGGTAAAAGTGCCCGTCATAGTGGGGAACTGCGTTACCTATAGCGCCGCCCTGGAACTCATGGAGACAGGGGTTCACGGCATCCTGGTAGGTGTGGGGCCTGGAGCGGCTTGCACCACGCGAGAGGTGGTAGGCGTGGGTGTGCCCCAGGTAACGGCCACTATGGACTGCGCCGCCGCCCGGGAGGAATATTATCGCCAGACCGGCCGATATGTGGCGGTTATCACCGATGGAGGTATGCGCACCGGTGGGGAGGTCTGCAAGGCTTTCGCCTCCGGCGCCGATGCGTTGATGCTGGGCACTCCCTTTGCCCAGGCCAGGGAGGCCCCCGGCCGGGGGTATAACTGGGGTATGGCCACCCCTCACGCTGCCCTGCCCAGGGGAACACGGGTCAAGGTAGGCGTCAAGGGAAGCCTCCAGGAGATCCTCTTTGGCCCCTCTAGGGTTACCGATGGCACCATGAACCTGGTCGGGGCCCTTCGGGTAAGCATGGGTATGGTGGGTGCCTTCACAATCCGGGATTTCCAGCGGGCAGAACTCATCTATGCCCCCGACATCAAGACAGAAGGGAAAGCGTTTCAGATGGCCCAACGCTTGTTATGAGGAGGGCGCCTGTGCTCTATGAGTTACGCATCTACGAGGCTATGCCTGGGAAACTCCCTGCGCTGAATAACCGTTTCGCCAACATCACTATCCCACTATGGAAGAGGCACGGCATCCGCCCTGTCGCCTTCTGGACTGAAGAGTTTGGCACCAGTAATCAGTTGGTCTATTTGCTGGCGTGGGAGAGCCTGGCCGAGCGAGAGCAGAAGTGGGCCTCCTTCCAGAGCGACCCTGAATGGCAGGCCAGGCGTGCAGAAACAGAGCGGGAAGGCCCCCTGGTGGCCCGTGTGCACAACCGCATCCTGCGCCCCACACCTTATTCACCAATGCAATAACGGCTTCGCGCCTATGGAAAAGGCGGGGTCTTGACCAGGCTTATCCTGGGGTTCTTGTAGAACTGGGCAGCAAGGCATGACCTTTGTCATTCGCGACACCACCATCGTTACAGGAGACCCTGCTCGCACCGTTCTCTACAACGCCGCCATCGCCATAGAGGATGACCATATCGCCGCCGTAGGCCCTTCCCAAGAGGTGTGCATGGCCTTTCCCGACGCAGAGGCTTTGGACGGGCGGGGCAAGGTGGTTTTCCCTGGGCTGGTCAACTGCCACGCCCACCTGGTTCTAACACACGGAAGGGGTTTATTGGACGACTTCGGTTTCCCTGCCCGCCTACGATTCCCTGTAAGCCTGCGGGGGTTCCTCTCTTCCCAGGAGGAAGTAGAAGCCATCGCCTTACTGGGCGCTGTAGAGAGCATCCGCTCAGGTGCTACAACTATCGTGGAGATATCTTCCCGAGTGGCTACCTATGCCCCTGCCCTGGCACGAACGGGCCTGCGGTGGGTCCTGGCGGAGAACATCTGCGATGTGGTTGACGAAATGGCATGGTATGGCGGGGTTTACCAGTATTCCCCGGATAAGATGGAGGCGGCCCTCCAGGCGAGTGTGGACCTGCTAGAGAAATGGCACGGGAAGGAGCGGGGAAGAGTTACTTGCTTTCTCGCCCCGTGGGCACCGGAGATGTGCTCCCCCAACCTACTGCGCAGGGTGCGGGAGATCGCTGAAACCTATAACACGGGTTATACCATCCACCTTGCCCAGAGCACCCTTGAGGTGGAGGTGGTGAAGAACATAAGGGGTGTGCGCCCGGCCCATTATCTATTCCACCACGATTTCCTGGGGCCTCGTCTGGTGGCGGCCCATTGCCGCTACCTGGACGACACCGAAGTGTCCCTTATGGGAGCGACAAGAAGTGGTGTTTCCCACAACGCGGCCATAGCAGCACGCCGGGGTGTCCTTGCTCCTATCAGCAAACTGCAGGCCGCTGGCTGTCATGTGGGGCTTGGTTCGGACAACTTCACCCACGACATGGTGGAGGTGCTCCGCCTAGCCCTGTGGGGGGCGCGTATGGAGAGGCGCGACGAGGTCAACCCTCAGCCCGAGGATGCCTTGGAGTGGGGGACAGGCGGAGCCTCCCGTGTCCTGGGAATGGAAAAGGCCATTGGCTCCCTGGAAGTAGGTAAGAAGGCGGACCTGTTCATCGTAGACTCCAAGCGCTCGCATCTGGTGCCCACGCTACGCATCGTATCTGCCTTCGTCCACAACGGCCACCCATCCGATATTGAGGCGGTCATGGTAAACGGGCGCTGGCTTATGAAGGGGGGCAAGGTGTTGACCGTGGATGAGTCGGAGGTAGTAGCCCGCGCCGAGGAGGTAGCCCACCGGGCGTGGAAGCGTGCCCTGGAGCGGTTCCCCTCGGTGCCATTCCCTATCCGCCTGCCACCTGGCCCCCTGTAGGCGATACCTACCCCTCTAGGGTATAGGGGATTCCCAGTTCTGCGCTTACCTGGCGGAAATAGGCCAGCGTCTTGCGTGGGATGGGAATGCCGTTAGCACGGCGGTCCTGTTCGGCTTCCCATTCAGGGAGGCCAGCGTATAGGACACGGGAGTGGCCCGGCGCTGGGGGCGTTTCCCGCAGGGTGCGTAAGAATTCGTCCATAGCCGCCTTGAACTCATAGATAGGACGGAAAAGGTCTATGCGCCAGGCGGCGAAGAAGTGGCCAGCCGCCCCCTGGGGCTGGAGACGCATGCTGCTGCCTGTTCCGGAGAGGATGCCCGTGAGGATGTCCACCATAGCACCCAGCCCATAGCCCTTGTGGCTCCCCTGCTCCCGTGTTCCACCCAACGGGAGGAGACGGCGGGCCTGCCGGGCCTTGCTGGCGTCGGTGGTGGGGGTGCCGTTCTCATCGGTGGCCCACCCCAGGGGTAAAGGAACCCCCAGGGCCTGGGCGATGACCACTTTGCCCATAGCCACCGTGCTGGTAGCCATATCCAGGACGAATGGGGGTTCCTTGTCGGCGGGAACGGCGATGCTCAGAGGGTTAGTGCCCAGGCGTGGCTCCCTTCCGAAGGTGGGAACAACAATGGGGGAGGCGTTGGTCATGGAGAGGCCAATGAGGTCGTGTTCCAGGGCCATAATGGAATGGATTTGGGCCGCCCCATAGTGGCGACTGTTCCGCACTGCAACCATCCCTACCCCCGCGGTAAGGGCCTTCCGGATGGCGAGGCGCATGGCAAAGGGGCCAACCACTAGACCCATCCCCCCGTCGCCGTCAACCAGGGCCGAGACGGGGGACTCCCGCACCACCCGTATCTGTGGGTGCGGGTTGATGCGCCCCTCTGTAAGGGCGGGCACATAAATGCTCTCTATGTAGTGCTGAACGCCGTGAGAGTCAATGCCTCGCAGGTCGGCTCTCACCAGCACCCCCGCGGCCGTCTCGCTATCGGCTGGAGGCAGGCCCAGTTTCTGGAAAAGGGAGGCCACAAAGGCTTGCAGTGGCTCTGCCTGGATACGGACGCTTTCCTCTTCTTTGACCTTCAGGAAGTCTACCACGCCTCCTCCTGTGTGGCCGGGTGCATTGCGTGTCCCGCGCACTGCTGGTAAGGATACTCCCTGCGCCCGCACACCTCAAGAGGTTCCTTGTGCCTTGTGAAGGCGATAAAGGGTAAAAAAACACCTATCCCCAACACGGGCAAAGGCCCCCAATGGAAGGGGAGGTGCCTACGGCTCCAGGGTGGCGATAGCCTGGGCGACGCTGGGCAGCATACGATAGCCTGGGCCTTGAGGAAGAGTTATCTTCTCCAACGGGCGAGGCAAACCTTGGAAGCGCCGCAAGCGGTGTCCTACAGAGGCGAGGGTTCCTCCGATCTCCCGCGCCTGCATGCCCAGTGCCTGCCGAATGTCAGTCCGCGCTACCCCTTCAGGGTGTTGGGCTACTACTTTGAGGACTCGACGGGCGTTGGGCGACAGAAGCTGCCAGAAGCGCCGCACCTGGGTTATTGTCCATTCCCGCTCTGCTTTCTCTTTTGGTAGAGGAGGGGCTTCCTCCCTTGCTTCTACAACCCTTTCACTAACAACACCTCTCTCTCCCAGGCGCGAGAGCAAATCTTGAAGTTCACTCAATTCACCCTCTATGGTTATCGTTACACGAGCCATATGCTTCTCCTGCTTACTAAGAATTCATTGCTATCGTAGCAGTTCTGTCCCGCCTTGTAAAGGCTCTCTGATCCTAGCGGCGCATGCTTTTTATGCCCCTCTGTGCGCATGTGAAACATGCCCCCTAGAGCGATTGTGTTGTAGAACTGTGGATATCCTGGGTAGCGTGAAGGTCTGAAGGGGGTTAGGCATGGCGCTAGGTTGTTGGACCGGGGTAAGATAAGGATGGGGGGTTCGGATGCATATCCTGTGGCGCCTGGTGCTTTTTGCCTGGCCTCAGCGCTGGAGCCTATTGGCGGCGTCGCTGTGTGGGCTGGGGGCGTCCCTGTTTGGGGTAGCGGTGCCGCGCCTATTGGGTGTCGCAGTAGACCGCGCCTTGGCCCAGGCCGGCCTTGTATCCATTATGGGGCTGGCCTTGGGTGTTCTTTTGGCGAGCCTTCTGCGGGGCCTCTTCTCCTTTGGGCAGGGCTATCTGGGGGATAAGGCATCCCAGCAAGTTGCGTATCGGTTGCGGAACCTGTTGCTGGATACTTTGCATCGCCTCTCTTTCGCCTACCACGACCGCCAGCAGACAGGGGCACTTATGTCTCGGGCCACGGTGGATGTAGAGGGGGTGCGGTGGTTCATCAACATGGGGTTGGTGCGGGCGGTGAGCCTGTTGGTGCTGGTTGGGGGGGCTGTAGGGGTGCTGGTTGCCACTAACTGGCGGCTGGCCCTGGTGGTGCTAGCCTTTGCCCCTTTCGCCGCCTGGCGAGCAACTGTTACGGCCCGTGCCCTGCGAGAGGTGTGGCGGCGCACCCAGGAGGTAATGGGCGCCCTGACTACCCACCTTCAGGAGAACCTGCAGGGGGCCAAGGTGGTGCGGGCCTTCGCGGCAGCCCAATATGAAGAGTCCAAGTTCAACGCCACCGCCAAGGAGGTGGCCTCCCTCTCCGTGGCATCAACACGCCTCCAGGCGAGCAACGCCTCCCAGATGGCCCTGGCTTTTGGGCTGGCCACGGCTACGCTCCTTCTGGTGGGGATGGGGGAGGTGCAAGCGGGGCGCCTCACGCCGGGGGGTGTGGCACAGGCCTTCTTCTATCTGGGGCTTATCACAATGCCTCTACGGATGGTAGGGTGGCTGGTCAACTCATTCACCCGGGCCATTGCATCGGGGGAGCGAATTTTTGCCGTGCTGGATACCCACTCACCTGTGCAGGAACGGGAGCATCCGGTGCGTCTGGGCCGTGCCCGAGGGCACCTCCGCTTTGAGAATGTGGGGTTCTCCTACGGGGGACGCCCTGTCCTCCAAGACATCTCCTTTGAAGCGCTTCCTGGGCAGGTTATTGCTCTGGTAGGGCCTGCTGGTTCGGGTAAGAGCACCCTGGCTCACCTTGTGCCCCGTTTCTATGATGTGAGCCACGGGCGCATTACCCTGGATGGGGTGGATATACGCGACCTGTCTCTGGAAAGCCTAAGGCGCAATGTCGGCATCGTGCTCCAAGACACCTTCCTTTTCTCCGCCAGTATTCGGGAGAACATCGCCTACGGCAGGCCTAACGCCTCCCTAGCGGAGGTAGTGTGGGCGGCCCAGGTAGCCCAACTCCATGACTTTATCCTGCTCCTTCCACAGGGCTACGACACCTGGGTAGGGGAGAGGGGTGTAACCCTTTCTGGCGGCCAGCGCCAGCGCCTGGCCATTGCCCGTGTCCTTTTGCTGGATCCACCTGTCCTTGTCCTAGACGACGCCACCTCCAGCGTGGATGCAGAAACGGAAGAACGCCTCCAGCGGGCGCTGGACGAGGTAATAAGGGGGCGCACGGTCATTGTGATCGCTCACCGCCTCTCCACCCTGCGGCGCGCTGACCGTATCCTGGTGCTTCAGGGTGGCACAATTGTCCAAGAGGGGACGCATATTGAGTTGCTGGCCCGGGAGGGGCCGTATCGGCAACTGGTCCAGGGGCAAGCCCTGGGGGAGTATGCCTATGGAGGGGAGATTGTCCACACCGAGGGGTAATCCAAGCCTGCGTCGCCAGCAGAGGGCACTAAACACCTTCCTGCGTCGTCTACTGAAGGCATATCCCCGGGAGGTGCAGGGGGTGCTCCTTTATGATAGCCTGGCCCGGGGGCTCGTTGGGAGCGGAGGGGCAGTAACTTTCCTGGTGATAAGCCAGAGCAAGGAACTGCTCTCCACCGCTTTGCAGGAGATGTGCGAGGAAGTAGACAAGGGCACCCACTTCAGCACCATGCTGGTGCCCCTGGTGCTCCGTCCAAGGGAGGTGCGGGAGGGCTTGGCTGCCGGCGACCCCTTCCTGGTGGGGGTCTTCTCCCGGGGGAAGGTGCTCTACGATGATGGGACACTGGCAAGTCTGCGTTTGGCTTTGAGTAGACCTGAGTAACCACCCGATGTATTGGCACGGTGCTTACAGGCTTGTCTCTGCCGGGCTGAAGGACGAGGAAGTCCTGGGCAGGGTTTATGACCACAGGGTAGTCGTCCGCCTCTTGCGTTACCTGGAGCGGGACAGGGGTCCCGTGGCCCTCAGCATCCTAACTATGCTGGTATACTCGGCGGCTGGGGTTGCCACTCCCTGGGTGGTGCACCTTGGGGTTAACTCCTTGCTTCACCCGAAGGGGCTGACAGGGGCTTGGTGGGCGGCGGTAACCCTGGCGCTCCTGGCGGGTGTGCAGGCGCTAGCCAACTGGGCGCATCTGAACTTGCTGGCGCGTGTTAGCCAGCGAGTGCTTTACACTCTACGCACCCAGATGTTCGCTCACCTCCAACGCCTCTCCCTTTCCTTCATTCACCGCCACGAGACAGGAAGGCTTATGTCCCGTGTCCAGAACGATGTAACGGAGTTACAGGAGTTCCTGTCGGTGCTGGTTCTGGGGTTGGGAGACTTGGTGAGCCTGCTGGGCATCAGTGGGGTTATGCTGGCTATGGAATGGCGCCTGGGTCTGCTGGTGCTGGCCAGCGTCCCTATGGGTTTCCTGGCACTGTGGGCGTGGCAGGGACGCGCCCAGAGGGCCTTTCTTAGGGTGCGGAGGGCTATCGCTTTTGTAAACGCTAGCCTGCAGGAGAACATCTCCGGTGTGCGGGTGGTGCAGGCCCTGCGCCGAGAGCGCACCAATTTGGAGCAGTTTGACCGCCTGAACGCAGAGCATCTGGAGGCCAACCTGCACGCCTCTAGACTGGCTGCGGCTCTCTTGCCAGTGGTGGAAGGGCTAACAGGCCTCTCAACAGCGTTGGTGGTGGGTTTAGGGGGGTATATGGTGCTCCGAGGGGAACTGGGCGTGGGGGCGCTGGTGGCCTTTGTGCTCTACATCCAGCGCTTCTTTGACCCTATCCGCAACCTCACCTTGCAATACACCCAACTCCAGAGGGCCATGGCCTCCGGCTACCGTATCTTTGAACTGCTGGACACTCAACCAGAGGTTGTAGACCCTCCAAATGCCCCTGCGCTACCACCCTTGCGGGGCGACATAAAGATAGAAGGTGTGCGCTTCGCCTATCAGCCGGGGGTGGAGGTGCTCCGTGGCATAGACCTGCATATCCACTCCGGCGAGACAATAGCCCTGGTGGGACCAACGGGTGCAGGCAAGAGCACCCTGGCGAGCCTCCTCCTGCGCCTCTACGACCCCACAGCCGGTCGCATCCTGGTGGACGGGTATGACATTGGCCAGGTGCAGAGAGCCTCCCTTCTGCATCAGATGGCGTTCGTGCCTCAGGAGCCTTTCCTTTTCAGCGCCTCTGTTCGGGAGAACATCCGCTACCATAGGGCGCACCTTACCGATGCCCAGATAGAGGAGGCCGCCCGAGCCGTGGGCGCACACGAGTTTATTATGTCTCTCCCCGGGGGTTATGATACGGTGCTTCAAGAGCGCGGTCAGGACCTGAGCCTGGGCCAGCGCCAACTTATTGTGCTGGCCCGCGCCCTGGCTGGTAATCCCCGCATCATTATCCTGGACGAAGCGACAGCCAGTGTGGACAGCGCCACTGAGGCCCGCATCCAGCAGGCCTTGGAGCGTTTGCTGGAGGGGCGAACGGCCATTATAATCGCCCACCGCCTCTCCACCGTCCGTCGTGCCCACCGCATCGTGGTGATGGAGCAGGGAAGGATTGTGGAGGAGGGGACGCTAGCCACCCTCCTGGCACAAGGCGGGCTGTTCTCGCGCCTATATCACACCTATTTCGTGGCAGAGCCTGCCCCTGCAAGGTAGCCCTTAGGGCGTTCCCTCCCCCTTGTGGAAGAGGGTGTGCAGAAGGCGAGTGGGTTCTGGCGCCAGCCTTTAGAAGTGCCCGCTGTCTATAACCACATCCACCACGGCGGGCCTGTCCAGGCTCAAGGCTTTCTCTAAAGTAGGACGCAGGTCTTGGGGGTCCTCCACACGGAAGCCAGCAGCACCATACGCCTCCGCCTGCTTGCGCAGGTCCAGGTCAAGTTGCATCCCAATGAACTGACTCTGGCGCTTCTGCCCCAGCAGAGGGTAGTAGTAGCCGCTCATGAACTGCTTCAGGATACGGTAGGAGCGGTTGTTGCAGATGACATAAGTTACCGGGATGTTGTAGCGCACCGCCGTGTAGAGGGCCTGAATGGTATACATAGCGGCGCCATCTCCGACCACGGCGATAACGGGGCGGTCGGGCTTGGCCAGTTTTACACCCAGGGAGCCAGGCATCCCCCATCCCAGGCCACCCCCCCGAATGCCGAAGATGGAGCCCGGCTCGTCGAAGTCCAGGGCGTTCATAAGGGCGCCCCGCGTGGTAACGGATTCGTCGGCCAGGATGGCGTTGTGGGGCCAGACTGCCTTCAGTTCCATGGCCAGGCGCTCCACCGCTATGGGCTTTTGGTGCCAGACCTCACGGGCACGCTGCAGGAAAGCCTCCTTTCGGGCCTGCTTCTCCTGGGCCAGGGAGCGGGCACGCAGGCGCGCGGCCTCCTGCGCAGCGCCGTTCATCTCCTGCTGGAGGGCTTCCGCCAGGTGGGACAGCCCCTCCCGCACATCGGCCCATATCCCTACCGTTGTGGGATACACCTTTTCAATATCCCAGTGGTTGCTGTCCAGGTGAATCAGGCGGTGCTTGCTGATGAGGAGGGGTTCGGTGTAGAGGAACTGGGCGAACACGGGGCTTCCCACGGCCAGAATAACATCGTGCTGGTCGGCCAGTTCCCGGGCGTGGGTGGAGTTGAGGTTAACGCTCCCCATAAACTGGGGGTGGCTGGTGGGGAAGTTCACTTCCGAGAAGGAGAGGGCGTGCACCCGTGCCCCCAGCAGTTCCGCTACCCGCACTGCCTCGGCTACCCCGCCCGACTGGGCCACGCGGTCGCCCACAAACATGAGGGGACGCTGGGCCCGGGCCAGCATCTCAGCCGCCTGCTCTACTGCTCTCTTGTCAGGGCGTATGCGAAAATACTCGTTATGGGACGGCACAATCTCCACCTCTGCTTCCCGGTCCAAGGTGTCCCACGGAAGGGACAGGAAGACAGGGCCTGTGGGGGGTGTGCGGGCCACCTTGAACGCACGGCGAATGGCTGTGGGGATATCCTGCGGATGGAGGACCTCGAAACTCCATTTGCTATACTGACGGCACATCTCCACTAGGTTGCCAGAAAGGACAGGCTCTTGAATAAGGAGGCGGGTATCGGACTGGCCGGCGGTTACTACCAGAGGGGTGCCCCCCCGATAGGCGTCGTAAAGGGCTGAGATGCCGTTGGCCAGGCCGGCGGCGATGTGCAGGTTCACGAAGGCTGGCCTGCCCGACGCCCTTGCGTAGCCATCGGCCATGAAGGTGGCCGTAGCCTCCTGCAGGGCCAGGATATATTTCACCTGGGGATAATCCTGGAGGGCATCCATAAGGGGGAGTTCAGTGGTGCCTGGGTTTCCAAAGACATATTCCACACCTTCAGCGACGAGCATTTGAATGAGGGCATCCCGCCCACGCAGACGAGGCATTGCTCCCTCCCCATTTCAGTGTGGGTGCGTAGGGGCACCCTTCCGCCATTATAGCGCACCTATGGCAAGAGGAGGGCCAGGCTGCGAAAGGCACCTATCCCCTCGCGCGCAGGGGGCAGGCCCAACACCAGCCGCCCTTGGACTATGTCTTCCACGGTCGGGCGTAGGCTGTCCCAGCGGGCCAGGTGGCGGCGGGCATAGGCTTCGGCCTGCTCCGGAGCCAGGGCGAGAAGGTAGAGGAGGGTGCTCCGCAGACTAGTTGTAGACAGCCTCCCTTGGATAAGCAGGTCGTTGCGGGCCTGCCTCAGGTTCGTGTCGCTCAGCACCGCTGTCCACAGGAGGATTCTACCCCGGGCGTATTCATCGGTGTTTCGCTGGGCGTGGATACTGGCAAAGGCGTCCTTCAGCCATTGGCCATAAAGTGGGGTGCGTGGATAAAGGGTAAGGCTCAGGCCAATGCGCTCCTCCAGCAGGCTGAGAAACAGGGCCTCGTGCAGGAAGCTTTGCGCCTCTCGCACTGCCCTTGTGTCCAAGGAGTCGGGGAGGTGTTCCAGGCGGGGGTTCACCAGCATCTGGCGGAGATGGCCTAGTTCGTGGCCCAGGTCGCGCAGCACATCGGCTGGGGGGCGCTGGGCCATAAGGGCTATGCGGAAGCGGCCCCGCCAGTTGGTGGTGAGGCCATTAGCCGACTGCAATCGCAAGCAGGATGTGTAGTAAGGGGCCTGCTGTGCAGGGGGTAGTGCTGCCGCCTGGTCGGCGCAGACAGCCTGTATCCAGCGCCCCCATTCTCCGTGCCGCAGGAAGATGATGTCCACCGCCTCAGCCTCCAAAGCCCTGCCATATAGGGAGGCGTAGACTGCTGAGGCCACGGCTAGGATATCCTGTGCCCGTGCTATTCCATCCTGTCCGGGGGAGCCGTCGGCATCCAGGAGGGACGCTACCAGGGCGAAACGGCCACGCATCTCTTCGGGCGAAAGGGTAGAGGGGGGTGGGTCCGGCGGGCCGTCAACCCACTCCACTTGGCGCTCGATGCGCAGCAACACCGGCCCCATCTCTCCATCCCCCTGGGCTAGGCCTATCAGGAGAACGACCTTATGTGCTCCAGCCGGCACAAGGGACGCAGAATAGGGCAGAGGCTGGTCCAGGAGCACATCCACCTGGCCGGGGGCAAGGGCAGGGCGTGTCCATTGGGCGATGGGGGAGCCGTCCAGCAGGAGCACCGCCTGGAGCGGGCCGGTGGAACCCCCTCCGTTGTTGATTACTGCCCAGTGCGCCCACATCCCCTGCCCGCGCACCACTGCCCCTTTGTGGAAGTGCCCTGGCTGGGACGACAGCACTAACGCATCGCCCAGCCCGGGGAAGACATATGGGGATAGCCGTGGCTCCAGTGGGGGTGATGCATCCTGTGGTAAGGGCCAGGTGAAGGTGAAGATGTTGGCGTTGTTGTCTTTTCGGGCTTCTGAAAGTAGATTGGTGGCGTCGGCCCGCGCTATGCCTCGGTATACGCCTGGTTGCAAAGGCAAGGTCTCCAGAAGCCCGTCCCACTCCAGCAGGGCCTCCTGGCCAGGAAGGAGGGGGGGAATGGCCCAGCGCGTTGCCAGAACGCCATCAACCTCTAAGTCCACAAAGGTGCGGACGCTAGCGGCCGAGCGCCCACGGTTGCGGACAGCACCACGCACACGCACCCGGTCCCCCTGAGCGGGGAGAATCTCAAAGGGAGAAGCCCAACCTGGGGGAGTGAAGAAGGCCAGGTCTGGCAGATAGGGCTTCTCCTCTGGGGAGGGTATAGGTGGTGCATCCCCAACCCACAGGAAAGACACAGTGGCCGTGTTGTTGGCCCGGCTCGTTTCTTGCAGGAGGCCGGTAGGGTCAATGGTCAGGGTAAGGGTATGGCTCCCGGGCGTTAGGTTGGCCTGCTGGAGCAGTTCCCCCCAGTTGAGTATGCTAAAGCGTTCCCCGGGCCCCAATATAGGAATACGCCACCGCTCCACCAGGATACCGTCCAGGGAGAGGTCTACCAGTGCTGGTGTTGGCAGGGGTGCGGGCCCCAGGTTTACTACTGACCAACTTATAAGGGGGGCGTCTGGCCCCAGGAAGGGGACGCTGGAGCGCGCGTCCCGAAAGGGGCTGGCGATAAGGGCGTCTTCCCAGCCCGGGGGTGGGGTGGCTGCCAGGTCGTAGGAGGGTGGTGTCGGGGTGCTTACTCTAGGGGGAGTAGGCGTGGGAGTGGGGGTGGGTGGCGGTGGCGTGGGCAGGGGTGTCGGGGTGGGCTTGGGCATCCCTGGGCTGGGCCGAGGTGAAGGGGTGGGTGCTACAGTGGAGGGGCGAGGGGCCCAGGGCCACTGGCATCCCGCTACCAGCGGGAGCAGGAACAGCAACGCTAGGAGGAGAATGCGCATGCCTCACGGCAACCCCGAACGCTTTTGCGAACACGCGAAGGAGCAATCTATCACTAACAACGCCAGCGCCCTTGCAAGGTTAGAGAGCCTTCCCTTAAGTATTGACAACCGCCTCTTTGCCATTTTAGCATTACGGGCAAGGGAGAGCCTGTCTCTTTCTGCGTCCCTCGCCTGGGGGAGAAGACACAGTGCCTTACAAAATGGGGGTATAGGCTAGGGATACCCCATTCTGCTGAGGGAGGTGCGCCGGTGCTCTGCAACATCCAGGTTACCGTGAACGGTAAGAGTTACGCCAGTGCGGTGGAGCCCCGCCTTCTGCTGGCGCATTATCTGCGCGATGTGCTTGGCCTCACCGGCACCCATATCGGATGCGATACGAGCCAGTGTGGTGCGTGCACCGTTATCCTCAACGGGAAAGCGGTGAAGGCGTGCACCCTTTTCGCTGTCCAGGCCGACGGAGGCACAGTCCTTACCATAGAGGGGCTGGCCAAAAACGGCCAACTGCATCCCATACAGCAAGGCTTCTGGGAGGAGCACGGCCTGCAGTGCGGCTTCTGCACACCGGGTATGATTATGGCCGCCTACGCTCTCCTGGAGCGCAATCCCAACCCTAGCGAGGCAGACATTCGCCACGCCTTGGCAGGCAACCTGTGCCGGTGCACCGGTTACCATAACATCGTTCGGGCAGTCCAGTGGGCCGCAGGGCGTTTGGCCCCTGTCCAACCCACCCAGGCTCCACGCCGGCGTGGTGCGCGCAGACCACGCTAGTTGGTATACAGCGTCCGGCACAACTGTAAAGGAGGGGGGAGCGCTATGGTCATCTCTAAACTAGTCGGCGCACGCATCAAGCGCACGGAAGACCCGCGCCTGATAACAGGCAGAGGCACCTACACTGACGACGTGTGCCTGCCTGGCACCCTCTACATGGCGGTTCTGCGAAGCCCCCACGCCCACGCTCGCATAAAGAGGATAGATGTGGGCAAGGCCCTGGCCCACCCTGGGGTGGTGGCGGCTCTGACCGGCGCCGAGGTGAAACAGGTTTGTGAGCCTATCCCAGCCATTGGGCCTATAGAGGGTATGAAACTGGCCCAACGCCTTCCCCTGGCGTTGGACAAGGTTACCCATGTGGGTGAAGGGGTGGTGGCCGTGGTGGCCGAGAGCCGCTACCAGGCCCGGGATGCCTTGGACCTAATTGAAGTAGAGTATGAGCCTCTGCCCGCCAATGTAGACCCCGAAAGGGCTATGAAACGGGGTGCCCCCCTAATCCACGAAAACCTGAAAACCAACCTGGCCTACTCCATCAAGGCCTCCGTTGGGGATGTGGAGGGGGCTTTCCAGAGGGCGGCTGGCACGGTAAAGGCTCGCCTTATAGAACAGCGCCTGATCCCTCTGGCCATGGAGTGCCGAGCCGTGGTGGCCCACTACGACCCCGGCCCAGGCACCCTCACTCTTTGGGATACCACCCAGAACCCCCATGTGGCGCGCACCGTCTTGGCAGGTATGCTTCACCTCCCCGAAAGCCGCATACGTGTTATTGCCCCCGATGTGGGCGGGGGGTTCGGGAGCAAAATTGACATCTACCCGGAAGAGGCGCTGGCCGCCCTCTTCTCTATGCGCCTGGGACGCCCTGTCAAATGGGCCGAAGAGCGCATGGAAAACTTCCAGGCCACCATTCATGGGCGGGGGCAAGTCCAGGAGGTGGAGGTCGCCTACGACAAGGACGGCGTTATCCTCGCCCTGCGGGTGAGTATCTGGGCCGACCTGGGGGCCTACTGTCAGATTTTCACCCACGCCATCCCCACTCTTACCCTGACCATGCTCAACGGGACATATAAGTTCCCCAATGTGGCCTGGGAACTTTACGGCGTTTACACCAATAAGACCCCCACCGACGCCTATCGGGGGGCAGGGCGCCCCGAAGCCACTTACCTTCTGGAGCGCGCTGTAGACCTGGTGGCCCATCGCCTGAACATGGATCCGGCCGAGGTGCGCCGTCGCAACTTCATCCCTAAGAGCGCCTTCCCTTACAAGACGGCTGTGGGCACCATATACGACAGTGGCGACTATGAAACGGCCCTCAACAAGGTGCTGGAACTTTCCAACTACCAGGGGCTGCGCCAGGAGCAGCAGGCCCGTCTCCAGAGGGGCGAGCGTAAACTGCTGGGCATCGGCCTATCTACCTTTGTAGAGATCTGCGGATTTGCTCCCAACCTGCCCGACAACGCCACGGTGCGTGTTGAACCCAGCGGGACTGTTACCGTCTTCACCGGCACCTCCCCCCACGGACAGGGCGGGGATACCACCCTGGCCCAAATCGTGGCCGAGGAGTTGGGGGTGCCAATGGAGGAGGTTACCGTTGTCCACGGCGACACCTTGGCCATCGCCCATGGGAATGGCACACTGGGAAGCCGCACCGTGGCCGTAGGAGGAGCGGCGGCTTACCAGGCCTGTAAGAAAGTGAAGGAGAAGGCAACCCAACTGGCCGCCCACCTCCTGAAGGTTACCCCTGATAAGGTAACCTGCGAGGGGAGCCACTTCTTCGTGGAGGATATACCCGACCGCAAGGTCTCCTGGAAGGAGGTGGCCCAGAAGGCGTATTCCCCGTCCCCGGAACTGCCCCCCGACTTTGAGCCTGGGCTGGTGGCCACCGTCTACTTCAAACCATCCAACTTCACCTTTCCCTTCGGTGCCCATGTGGCGGTGGTGGAGGTGGACAGGGAGACGGGGGATGTGGAACTGGTCAACTACTTTGCTGTGGACGACTGCGGCCACCGTATCAACCCTATGCTGGTAGAGGGGCAACTGCATGGGGGCATCGCGCAAGGCATTTCCCAGGCCCTCTATGAAGGGGTTGTCTACGATGACAACGGGCAACTGCTGACCAACACGCTTATGAACTACGCTGTGCCCAACCCCCTTATGCTCCCCCCTTATACTCTGGCGGCTACTGTTACTCCTACACCCGAGAACCCTCTGGGTGCCAAGGGGGTGGGCGAGTTGGGCACCATTGGTGCAACGCCAGCGGTGGTCAACGCCGTAGCCGACGCCCTGAAGCCTTTGGGTGTTGACCCCTCCCAAGTGCAGATGCCCACCACTCCCGAGCGAGTCTGGCGACTTATCCGTCAGGCCCAGCGCCGAAGGAGGTAGGCTATGGTCTGTGCACCCTTCACATATCACCGCCCCGCGACACTGCGTCAGGCAGTATCTCTGCTTCAGCGCCTTGAGGAGGCGAAGGTGCTGGCTGGGGGCCAAAGCCTCATCCCAACCATGAAGTTGCGCCTTGCCCAGCCTCAGCACCTGGTAGACCTGGCGGGCATCCCTGGTCTGGCCTATATCCGCGAAGAGCGGGGGGCTATCCGCATGGGGGCGCTTACCACCCACGCCGAGGTTGAAGCCTCGGACCTGCTAAAGCGCCGCCTCCCGGTTTTGGCAGAGACCGCGTCCCTTATCGCCGATGTGCAGGTGCGTAACCTGGGCACTATAGGCGGGAGTATCGCCCACGCCGACCCGGCTGCCGATTATCCTGCCACTCTGCTGGCATTGGACGCCCGCTTCAAGGTGGTGGGGCCAGAAGGCACCCGCACACTGCCTGCTACCGATTTCTTCCAGGGCCCCTTCACCACAGCCCTTCAGCCGGCTGAGATCGTAACGGAGGTGCAGGTTCCCTTACCGCCGCCCAGGAGCGGCGCCTGTTACCAGAAGTTCGCCAACAAGGCGTCCCATTTCGCCGTAGTGGGGGTGTGCGCCTTTATCGCCTTGAACGCACGGGGGGCCATTCGGACAGCCCGCCTGGGAGTTATCGGAGCCACCGATCACCCCTTCCGGCCCACCGCCGCCGAAGATGCCCTGGTGGGGATGCGTCCAGAGGGGCGTGTCTTCCAGCGGGCCTCTCGCCTTGTAACCCAGGGTGTGGAGTGCACCTCGGATGTGCACGGCTCTGCCGACTATCGGGCGTGGCTGTGTGAGGTGCTGGCCCGGCAGGCGCTGGAGGGGGCGTGCGCACGGGCCACTGGCTAGAGCAGGAGGCGTATGGCGTGGTATCAGGATGTGGCACTTCTTCTTGGCGGGGCGTTTCTAGCCAACGCCATACCCCATTTGGTGCGTGGCCTGACTGGCGAGAAGTTTCCCACACCTTTTGCTAAGCCCCCAGGCGTGGGGGAATCGCCCCCGTGGGTGAATGCCTTATGGGGGCTGGTCAACCTAGGGGCAGGGTATGCCCTGGTGTTCGGAGCCGGCGCTCTGTCCATGGGGTTTACACGCTCGGCCCTGATGGTGGCCATCGGGTTCGCTGTTACATCCCTTGCTCTGGCCCGCTACTTCGGTCGGGTGCGTAGCCATTGAAGGAGTTTACCAGGAGAGTGGCGCATGGTAGAAACCCTTCCGAGCCGAAGCCACCCCATTTACCAGGAGCGAGACCCTCGCCGCGTGCGGGATGCCATTAGGCGTAAGAAATGGCACTGGGGAACATCGGGCCTCGTCCCCGGCTACACCCAGGCCAATCTGGTGCTACTGCCCGAGGCCGATGCCTTTGACTTTGTCCTTTTC
The DNA here is from genome assembly GCA_046294495.1 of Dehalococcoidia bacterium. Lineage (GTDB taxonomy): Bacteria > Chloroflexota > Dehalococcoidia > Lucifugimonadales > HRBIN23 > HRBIN23. Next base: position 22,433 of record JBKBKV010000008.1, read on the forward strand.
TGTCTGCGCAACCCCAAGCCCTGCCCTTTGCTGGAGGTTACAGAGCCTGGCAACCCTGAGCCTGTGCTTACTGCTCCGGGGGCCGACCTGCGCACCGATGTGCCTCGCTACCGTGTCTTTCGCAACGGCAAGGTAGTGGACGAGCCCCTGGACATCCTCGCTTACTGGCGGGATGACCTGGTGGGTTTCCTCCTGGGGTGCAGTTTCACCTTTGAGAATGCCCTTCAGCAGGCAGGGATACCTGTGCGAGGGTTAGAGGGGGAGCGCCCCACCTTCAGCGCTTACATCACCAGCATCCCCTGCGTTCCCGCAGGCAAGTTCCGTGGGCGGATGGTGGTTACTATGCGCCCTATGACCCCAGCCAATGCCATCCGAGCGGTGCAGGTAACCAGCCGCTTCAGCAAGGCCCACGGGGCACCGGTGCACATAGGCGATCCCTCGGCCATTGGCATTGGCGATCTGGGTAAGCCCGACTTCGGCTCCCCTGTGGAAGTTTCGCCAGGCGAGGTGCCTGTTTTCTGGGCGTGTGGTATTACCCCACAGGTGGTGGCCCTGGATTCGGGTGTGGGGTTTATGATTACTCACTACCCTGGGCACATGTTCATTACCGACAGGCGGGACGAGGAGATAGCCCTTTCTTAGCCAGGGCAGAAGAGCAATGGGCAGGGGCCTAGCCCCTGCCCATTTTGCTATCTGGACGCATCCCCTAGATGAAGATGGGCGCCATTACCAGGGTAATGGTGCTCAGCAGTTTTACCAGCACATGCAGTGAAGGCCCTGCCGTGTCCTTGAAGGGGTCTCCCACAGTGTCCCCTACCACAGCGGCGGCGTGGGTGGGGGTGCCTTTCCCCACTTTCTCGCCAACTGGGTTAGAGAAGGCGCCCGACTCTATAAGTTTCTTGGCGTTATCCCATGCACCCCCCGCGTTGTTCATAAAGGTGGCCAGCAGGATTCCCCCAATGGTGCCCACCATCAGCAGGGACGCCACCGCCTCGGCCCGCAGGATCAGCCCCACAATGATGGGGACGCCTACCGCCAGGAGGCCAGGAGCAACCATGCCCCGCTGGCCGGCGCGGGTGGTGATGTCCACAGCCCGTGCGTAGTCAGGGCGGGCCTGGCCGGTCATAATGCCTGGGTTGGTGCGGAACTGGCGGCGCACCTCCTCAATGACACTGCTGGCGGCTCGTTGCACCGCCCGGATAGCAAGGGCACTGAAGAGGAAAACCAGCATCACCCCGATGAGGCCCCCAACAAACACCTCTGGCTTCGCCAGGTTCACCGCTTCTAGAGGCGCGCCCCGCACCTTGGCTACCTCGTCCAGGTAAGCGCTAAAGAGGAGGAACGCCGCCAGCCCTGCCGACCCCATAGCGTAGCCCTTGGTCAGGGCCTTGGTGGTGTTGCCAACAGCGTCTAGGCGGTCTGTAACGCTACGCACCCTGTCCCCCACCCCGGACATCTCTACAATGCCGTTGGCGTTGTCTGTGATGGGGCCAAAGGTGTCCATAGCCAGCACATAGGCCGCCGTCATCAGCATGCCCATGGTGGCCACAGCCGTGCCGAAGAGGCCTCCATGGGGGATGGTGGAACCATCGGGCAGACGCAGTTGGTTGCCCAGCCAGTTGGCCAGCAGGATAGCAATGCCGATAACCACCGCTGTGGAGAAGGTGGTCTCAAAGCCAACAGATGTGCCCGCCACGATGTTGGTGGCCGGCCCTGTGCGGGATGCCTCGGCGATAGACTTCACCGGGCGGTAATAGACCTCGGTGTAATACTGGGTGATGAAGACGAAGGCTACGCTGGTGGCGATGCCCACCAGACCGGCCAGGAAGAGCCACACGGGGTTGCTCACTGCCTGGCCCATCATTCCCCAGGTGGCTATGGCCAGGAAGACGATGGAAAGGCCAATGGATAGGAAGTAACCCCGGTTCAGGGAACGCATGGGGTTCTCCCCTTCCCGGCCACGCACGGCCATAACGCCAATGGCGGTGGCGATGAGGCCGAAGGCGCGGATAACCAAGGGGAAGAGGACCCACACCTCGGGCCGAGGGATGTTGGCCCGCACTGCAGCGGCGTAGGCCGCCACGCCAAGGATCATTGCACCGATGTTCTCGGCCGCTGTAGATTCAAAGAGGTCGGCACCGCGTCCTGCGCAGTCCCCCACATTGTCCCCCACCAGGTCGGCGATGACGGCTGCATTGCGGGGGTCGTCTTCGGGGATGCCCGCCTCCACCTTGCCCACCAGGTCAGCACCCATATCAGCCGCCTTAGTGTAGATGCCTCCGCCCAACTGGGCGAAGAGGGCCACAAAGCTGGCCCCGAACCCGAAGCCCACAATAAGGAAGGGGGCAATGGGGACTTCAGCCCTATAGACGGGGTCAAAGACAAGCCGATTGGGGCCACCGTAGGCGTAGTAAATGGCAAGGATCCCCAGGAGGCTAAGGGCAACGATAAGGAACCCAGAGACTGCCCCACCCCTGAGAGCAACTGACACGGCCTCTCGCAGGCCTCCCCGCGCTGCAGCGGCGGCCGCCCGCACGTTGCTCTTAACGGAGATATACATTCCAATAAACCCTGCTAGGCCAGAGCAGAATGCACCCAGTAGGAAGGCCAGGGCTGTGCGCCACCCTAGCCCTAGAGTGTCGGCGAGGTCAACCGCTCCGTCTCCGGTAATGTCGCTTCGCCCCAGGAAGGCCAGGAGAAGCCCCATGAGAAGGGCAACGCCTACCGACAGATAGGCGATGGTGCCATACTGGCGGCGCAGAAAGGCCATCGCCCCCTCCAGGATGCGGCCGCCAATGTCCTGCATCTCGGGGGGGCCGGGGTCCCGGCGTAGAACATCCCGGGCGAGCCATAAAGCGAAGAGGACAGCCCCGACGCCCGCGATGGGGACAAGCCAGAACAATGCCATGCACGCCTCCTATTGGGTTATCCCCGTGTGGATTGTGGCCCTTATCACTAAAGACTATGCTACCACAAGTGCTTCTGCCTGCAAGGCAAGGCAGAGCACCCCATCTGGGCGCTACCCTTGCCAGGGGGATATGGCTGGCGATAGCACAAACCTACCGCATTGACAGATGGGGAGGGGGTCTGGTATGGTAAAGGGTGGAGGCTTACCCCCAGATGGGGAGGGCAGGAGTGGAGCATGCCCCAGGCTTACGCCGTCAACTACACGGTGGTGGTCCTGGCGGCCGTTGTTGGTGCAATAGCCATCGGTGCCCTCTTCGCCCTGAACGCCCTCCTGGCTCCCCGGCGCCCCTCTCCTGTCAAGGCCGACCCCTTTGAGTGCGGTATCGTGCCCGCCCCCTTCCTGTGGTCGCAAATTAACATCCGCTATTATGTGTTCGCTATCCTATTCCTGGTGTTTGATGTGGAAGCGGTGTTCCTCTTCCCCTGGGCGGTGGTCTTCTTGAAGAGCACCCCGGCCGTTTTCTACGAGATGTTGGTTTTCATTGCTATCCTGTTGTTCGGGGTGCTCTACGGCTGGCGCAAGGGGGCCTTGCAATGGCAATAATCCTTCGCCCCAAGAAGGATGAGCAGGGCAAGCCTACCTCCCACCACCCTTTCCAGGCCCAACCGTGGACGCCCGGCTCGGGGATAGAGCGGGCCGAGCCTGTTATCATTGCGCGGGGCAACCTTCACCCACCTCCTCCCCTTCTGCGCGGAGCGCCGGGCGTTGTTCTAGCCCGCTCGGAGGGGCTTTTTGCTCTGGCGCGCAAGAACTCCCTTTGGCCCTTGACCTTCGGCTTGGCCTGCTGTGCCATTGAGATGATCTCCACCTACATGGCCAACCACGACTTTGACCGTTTTGGTGTGGTAACCTGGCCCTCTCCGCGCCAGGCAGATGTGATGATTGTGGCGGGAACGGTGGTGAAAAAGATGGCCGAACCCATCCGCCGTCTGTATGAGCAGATGCCGGAGCCCAAGTGGGTCGTCGCCATGGGTTCCTGCGCTACCAACGGAGGCCCTTACTACCGTTCCTATTCGGTGGTGATGGGAGTAGACCACATTATCCCCGTAGATGTGTATGTTCCAGGATGCCCACCGCGCCCCGAAGCCCTTCTGGATGGCATCCTTCGCCTGCAGCAGAAGATCAGCGAGGACGCGCGCAACCGTGCCCGACGAGCCGAAGCCACAGCAGAGTAGTCCGGCCAATAGGCCCGCCGGTGGCCACGCCGAAGCTGCCCTCCCTGAGCGGCTGGATGGTAGGGGCCAGGCCCTCAAGGCCCTCCTGCCGGAGGTATTGCCCCTCTTGCAGGCGCGTGTCTCCGTTGCTCTAGACGAGGTGGTTCTCACGGTGCCTCCGGAGCAGGTGGTGGAGGTGTGCCTAACCTTGCGCGACGACCCACGCACCCGTTTTGATTTCCTGCGGTGTCTTTCGGTGGTGGACTATGGCGACTACCTGCAGGTGGTCTACCACCTCTGGTCTATGGAGAAGCGCCATAAGATGGTGATAAAGGTAAACACCCCCGCCGAGAAGCCCGAAGTGCCTTCGGTTACCGGCGTGTGGAAGGGAGCGGACTGGTTTGAGCGGGAGGGGCACGACCTCTACGGTGTGGTGTTCACCGGCCATCCCAACCTGGCACCTCTCCTCCTATGGGAGGGGTTCCCAGGCTACCCGGGGCGAAAAAGTTACCCCTTCCACGACTACAAGGAGTGGTGAAGATATGGCCGAGGCTCGCCCCCTGGAGGTTCGGGAACTCCTCATCAATATGGGGCCACAGCACCCCAGCACCCACGGCGTCTTCCGCATGGTCATCTGGGTAGATGGGGAGCGCATCGTGCGGGTGGAACCCCACATCGGCTACCTCCACCGGGGGTCCGAGAAGCTGTGCGAGGGTGAGACCTACCTGCAGATCCCTACCCTATTTGACCGCCTAGACTACCTCTCCAACTTCAACAACGAAATGGCATTCTGTATGGCGGTGGAGAAACTTATGGGCTTAGATGTGCCGGAGCGCGCCCAGTATGTGCGCATTATCCTGTGTGAACTGAACCGCATCGCCAGCCACATGATGTTCTACGCCGCCTTTGGGCTGGACGCTGGCGCTATGACCCCGAGCATGTATGCTTTCCGGGAGCGGGAGCGTATCCAGCAGGTCTTTGAGGCGGTCTCCGGGGCGCGCATGATGCACGACTACTTCAGGGTGGGGGGTCTGCGCCAGGCCCCGCCCGACGATTTCAAGGAGCGTGTCCAGCGTGTGTTGCCTGCCCTGGAGCAGGGGATCAACGAATGCGATACCCTTCTGAGCCGCAATGAGGTGTTCCTTGCGCGCACCAGAGGCATTGGTAAGATCTCGGCCCAGGAGGCCATCGCCTGGGGGATGACAGGCCCCTGCCTGCGGGCGTGCGGTATCCCTTACGACATCCGGGCGGTGGAGCCCTACTCCTTATACGACCGCTTTGACTTTGACATCCCTGTGGGGAGTCAAGGGGACTGTTGGGATAGGTATATGGTGCGGGTAGAGGAGATGCGCCAGTCGCTGCGCATCATCCGACAGGCCCTGCAGCAGATGCCAGATGAGGGCACGGTGATGGCGGCAGGGGCGCGACGGCTTCCGCGCCCCCCAAAGGGGGAGGTGTATCTGCGCACCGAGAGCCCTCGGGGCGAGTTGGGTATCTACCTGGTGAGCGATGGGTCGGAACGCCCCTACCGGGTGAAAGTCCGCGCCCCGTCCTTTGCCAACCTGCAGGCCCTTCCTGTCCTTATGCGCGATTGCTATGTGGCCGACTGTGTAGTCATCCTTGGTTCCCTGGACATAGTTCTAGGGGATGTAGACCGATAAGGGGGCTGCTGTATGCCTGAGGTGGCGGTGCTGGCCTTCGTGGCAGGGGTGGTGCTAGCCCTGGGCTTGTTCGCCTGGCTGGCCCTCACACTGGTGCAGGTGCTGGGGAGCGAGTGGGGGTGGGGCATAGGCGTTGGAGGTGCGGCTGTGCTGGGGGCTGGGGTTGTGCTCCTGCTTGCTTTGGTTGGGCTACGCTGGCAGGCCCTGGCTTATATCGGGGGGCTGTTTGCGCTCGCCACCTTCCTCTCCCTTATAACTTTTGCCCTGGTGTGGCTGGAGCGCAAATACCTGGGACGCCTCCAGCAGAGGTTGGGGCCTACTCGCGTGGGGCCTTTTGGCCTCCTCCAGCCCGTTGCCGACGCCGTGAAACTGCTCCTAAAGGAGGACATCCTCCCCGCCTGGGCGGACAAGGTGGTTTACTGGACAGCGCCTCTAATCGCCTTTGTGCCGGCGTTCATGGTGTGGGTAACCATTCCATTCAGCCGCGACCTGGTGGTGCGGGACCTGGATCTAGGCCTTTTGTATGTAGTGGCCTTCTCGGTGCTGGGGATAACTGGTCTGCTGGTGGCTGGGTGGGGGTCGGCCAACAAATACGGTGTCCTAGGTAGCCTGCGCTCGGCCGCCCAACTTATCAGTTACGAGATCCCCGTTGTGGTGGTGGCCCTTGCTGTTGCTATGTTGGCTGGCTCACTGAACCTGGTGGAGATCGTGGAGCGCCAACGCCCCATTTACGCCCTGGTGCAACCCCTGGGGCTGTTTATCTTTCTGTTGGCGGGTCTGGCCGAGGTGGGGCGCACCCCCTTTGACATATACCATGCAGAATCGGAAATAGTAGGGGGGCCATTCATTGAATACAGCGGTGCCCACTGGGCCGCGTTTTATCTGGCCGAGTATGTGAACACCTTCCTGGTAGGTGCCATGACTGCCCTACTCTTCCTTGGAGGGTGGAAGGGGCCGTTGCTCCCGCCAGTGGTCTGGTTCCTGCTGAAGACCTTTGGGGTGGTGCTATTGATGTTCTGGTTCCGTGGCACCTTCCCCCGTCTGCGCATTGACCAGTTGATGGCCCTCGGGTGGCAGGTGCTGGTGCCCTTGAGCTTCCTGGTCCTATTCCTGACAGGGGTAGCCCTGTTTTTCGGGTGGCCCTGGTGGGGGTTGTCTCTAGTGTCGATTGCCGTCGTGGCGGGTGTGGCCTGGGCGGTGCACCAGCACGCCCACCGACAGCGCCCGTGGGTTCGCCTTATCCCAGCCCAGGAGGTGCGCAGTGCTGGCTAGCCTCAAAGGCCTGCTCCTGACCATGCGCACAACCTTCCGCCGTCCAGTAACGGCCCAATACCCGAAGGAGCATCTTCCTATTCAGCCCCGCTATATGGGTTTCCCGGCCCTAACCTGGGACCACAAAGTTGGCGAGCCTTACTGCACTGCGTGCATGGTGTGCGTGCGCAACTGCCCCACTCAGTGCATGAAGGCCACCATGAAAGATAACCCCCTCTACAAGGAGGGGAGAAGCCCACGCAGAAAGATTGTGGAGGCTTTTGAGATTAACCTGAACAGGTGCATCCTGTGCGGGATATGCGTGGAGGTGTGCAACTTTGACGCTATCGTTATGAGTTACGAGCACGAACTGAGCACCTTCCAACGCAACGGGCGCAGGGTGAACCTCCAGCAGCTCCTGGAGATGGGGAAGCGTTACCAGGCACTGGCCGGCTGGCGCCCCGAGGCGGAGATAAAGGCAGAGCAGGAGAAGGCCCGCCTCCCTTCTGCCACCGCGGCGGCCAAACCCAACCCTTCGGAGAAAGGGACGCCGTGAGCCCGACCCTGCTTGCCCTGGCATTCCTGGCGGCCGTGGTGCTGGGCGGAGGGGTAGGGGTGGTAACCTCTCGTAATGTGGTGCACGCCGCACTTTTCCTCCTTCTATCGCTGGGGGGCGTTGCTGGGGTTTTCATCCTGCTGCTGGCAGAGTTCCTGGCGCTGGTGCAGGTGCTTATTTATGGCGGGGCGGTGGTCATCGTTTTGGTGTTCGCCCTAATGCTCACCCGCTCCCAGGACTTCGCGGGCGTGCAGGACAACCCTCAATGGGGTTTGGGGCTGGTGTCAGCACTGGCGGTGATGGGTGTTCTGATAGGGGCATTGCTCCGATGGCGCCCTCAGCCTTTGGTTCTGGAGCGGGTAGAGTTTGAAGCCCTTGGGAAGGAACTGTTCATACGATGGGCTATCCCCTTTGAGGTGGTGAGCCTAATTTTATTGTTGGCTTTGATCGGTGCCATCATTATCTCACGGGAGCGTGGCCCCGGAGGACGGGCATGAGCCTTATGCACTTTGAACTGCTCAGCGCCGCCCTCTTCGCTTTAGGACTATACGGGGTGCTAGCACGGCGCAATGCAGTGCTGGTGCTCATGGCTATTGAACTTATGCTCAACGCTGTCAACATCAACTTTGTAGCCTTCGCCCTCTTTCTGGACCCCTCCCGTTTGGTGGGGCAAGTCTTGGCGGTGTTCGTTATCACCCTAGCGGCTGCCGAGGTGGGCCTGGCATTGGCTATCATCCTGCGCATCTATCGTAACCGGGGGACGGCTAATCTAGACGAAATCAACCTCATGAAGTGGTGAGCATGGCCCAGCGGGTGATGGACTGGTTCCGCCAGGCAGAGAGCGAACTGGAACAGGCGGATGGTTCCGGCCTGCAGGGCGGCAGGAGTGGGCGTGTTTGGTCTACCATCAGCCGGTCAAGCCTTGCGCCTCGCACGGAGGCAGGGTGCGTGGGGCCTTGTCGTGCGCCTTTTGCAAGGCCTCCCCTTCTGTGTCTGTCTACGGGGACTTGATGGAGAAAGCCCATGTGCAGGATGCCTTTTATATCTCCTTGCGTTACCCCAATGCCTACGCCGAGGGGGCGCCCTTTGAGTACTTTGGGCGTCTGCAGAGCCACAAGGCTATTCACTATACCAGAGAGGATCTTGAGTTCGTCCCTGCTCGTATGGCCTAACCGCAGGAAAGTTGACCAGGCCCTTTGGGCGATGGGAAGGGTTCAGGTTCTGGAGGAGACGGTGTGGTTATACTCGCGCCCCATGTAAGGGGGGGCTATAGCGTAGAGAGAGGCGGCAGGGGGCCGGGGGTTCTCGGCCCCTTTGTATGGGGAAGGCTTGTCAAGGAGGGTAGCCTATGCAGTGGGCGTGGCTGGTGCCGGCGCTGAGCGCGGTCGCCTTCCTGGCCATTGTGCTCTTCCGCAGGCTTTTGCCCAGAGAGGGGGCGTGGCTGGCACCCTTGGCCATCGCAGGTGGGTTCGGGGTGTTCTGGGTGGTATTGGGGTGGTGGGTAAAGGCAGGGGGGGGAACACATGCCTTCGCCATTACCTGGCTCCAGGCGGGGGACGCCCGTATTACCTGGGGGATGCTCGTTGACCCACTCTCCCTGGTGATGGTGGGGTTGGTTACCTTTGTGGCGCTACTGGTGCAGGTGTATTCCTGGGAATATATGGCCCACGAACCCCGGTTCGGCTGGTATTTCGCTGCCCACGCCCTCTTCGCGGCCTCCATGCTGGCCCTAGTTTTGGCCGACAACTTCCTGTTCCTCTACATCGCCTGGGAACTGGTGGGACTATGTTCCTATCTGCTTATCGGGTTCTGGTATGAGCGCAGGTCGGCAGCCGAGGCAGCCAAGAAGGCGTTCATTACCACACGCATTGGGGATGTGGGGATGCTCATCGGCATCCTGCTCCTCTTCCGCCAGACAGGGACCTTTGATATGCAGGAGATTTTCCACCTGGCCGAAAAGGGGAGGTTATCTCAGGGGGTAATAACGGCATCGGCTCTCTTGCTATTTACAGGGGCTATGGGCAAATCGGCCCAGTTCCCTCTGCATGTATGGCTCCCGGACGCTATGGAAGGCCCCACCCCTGTTAGCGCCCTGATTCACGCCGCCACGATGGTGGCGGCCGGGGTTTATCTGGTGGCGCGAGCCTTTCCCCTGTTCGACGCCTCTGGAACGGCGCTAATGGTGGTGGCGGTTGTTGCCATCGTAACGGCGCTGATGGCCGCCAGTATGGCCCTGGTGATGACCGACCTGAAGCGGGTGCTGGCCTACTCCACCATTACCGACCTGGCGTTGATGATGCTGGCCCTTGGGGCGGGGAGCATTACGGCGGCTATCTTCCACCTGGTGGTGCATGGCCTCTCTAAGGCCCTGCTGTTTCTCGGTGCAGGCTCGGTGGCCCACGGCGCGGGGAAAACGGATATCCGCGATATGGGGGGGCTTGCTCGGCATATGCCTATTACAGCGTTGACCTTTGCCCTGGGTGCCTTCTCCTTGGGGGGTATTCCTCCCATGAGTGGGTGGTTCAGCAAGGATGAGGTGCTGGCGGCGGTATGGCACGGCAGGGGGGTGATCTTCCTGGCCTTGGCCCTTGCGGTTGCGCTTATGAAGGCCCTGTATATGGGGCGCATCCTTTGGGCAGTGTTTTTTGGCAAGGCGAAAGTAGAGCACGCCCACGAGCCCCCCCCGCTGATGACGATGCCGCTAGTGGTGCTGGGGTTAGGGGCGCTGGTGGCCGGGGTTCTGGCGCTACCGCTGGGGGGTGCCTACCGGGGCTTTGGCACCTTCCTTTATTTCCACGAGCCGGAGCCTTTTCGCATCGTGGGGGGTATCGCTCTTGTCTCCACCCTGCTGGCCCTGGGGGGCTTTGCTTTTACCTGGGCAGGCTACCACGCTGGGCGTATCTCCGTAGAAGCCATCCGTCAGCGTTGGGTGGCGGTGCACCGCTGGCTGGTCAACAAATATTACCTGGATGACCTTTATCAGTGGGGCGTCAATCACTTGGTTCTGGCGATGGGAGGGGCTATCGCCCTGTTTGACCGCCTGGTGGTGAACGATACAGGGGTGAATGGCACAGGGCTGTCGGTGCTTCTGGCGGGGCGGGGGCTTCGGCTTCACATCACAGGGTTTGTGTATACCTATGCCCTGGGCATAGTGGCTGGGTTCCTGGTGGTGGGTATCGTTTGGTGGGTTGTATTGGGGCGGGTGTAAAACAACTCTGCGGAAGGAGCACACCCTATGGAGTGGATAAGGGATAACCTGCTTCTCCTGGTGGTGATGGTGCCCTTCTTTGGGGCGCTGGTCTTGGTGCTCATCCCTAACGAATGGGAGCGTGCTGTCCACTGGGTGGCGCGGTGCATCGGGGGCGTGGGGCTGGTGTTGGCTTTCCTGGCCTTCGGCCTTTACGAGCGGGACGAGGGGGGATTCCAGTTTGAGCGTCAGTTCCAGTGGCTTCCCTCTCTAGGGGCCACCTTCCACCTGGGGGTGGATGGCATCTCGGTGGCGCTTCTGCTGTTGAACGGTATTGTGGTTTTCACAGGCACCTTGGTTTCTTGGAACATCCGCCATCGCCCCAAGGACTTCTTTGTGCTCTTCTTCCTGCTGGGCACAGGGGTGTATGGGGTGTTCACATCTTTGGACCTCTTCTTCCTGTTTTTCTTCTATGAACTGGCGGTGCTACCCATGTTCTTGCTCATAGGGGTGTGGGGTTCTAGCACCGACTTCGGCACCTTCATCCGCACCAAGGAATATGGGGCGATGAAGTTGACCCTGTATTTGGTGGCGGGGAGCGTGTTGGTCTGGGTAGGGTTGCTGGCCCTGTGGGTGGAGGCGGGGCGCGCCTCCTTTGACCTGTTCGTTTTGCAGGATGTGGGCTTCGCGCGCTCCTTTCAGTTACTCTTTTACCCCTTCCTGATGGTGGGGTTTGGAGTGCTGGCTGGGCTGTGGCCCTTCCATACCTGGTCGCCCGACGGGCATGTAGCGGCCCCCACAGCAGTGAGTATGCTCCACGCGGGGGTGCTGATGAAGTTGGGGGCCTTTGGCATCTTGCAGGTGGGTATGCGCCTGCTGCCGGAAGGGGCAGGGGCGTGGGCACCGGTGCTCATCGGGTTGGGGACTGTAAATGTGCTCTACGGGGCGGCCAGCGCCATGGCCCAGACCGACCTGAAGTATGTGGTGGGCTATTCCAGCGTAAGCCATATGGGGTATGTGCTCATGGGCCTAGCCACTTTGGACCCCCTGGGCGTCAATGGGGCGGTGCTCCAGATGTTTTCCCACGGAGTTATGACCGCTCTCTTCTTTGCCCTGGTGGGGGTGATTTACGACCGAGCACATATTCGTGACATCGGGGTGCTGGAGGGTTTGGCCAAGCGGATGGGCACCACGGCCTCTTTCTTCGCCGTGGCGGGGTTGACCTCTTTGGGGTTGCCAGGGCTTAGCGGTTTCGTGGCTGAGCTGCTGGTGTTCTTGGGCGCTTTCCGCACTTACCCAGCCCTGGCGGTGCTGGGGGTGTTGGGAGCGGCGGTAACGGCCGTGTATATCCTGCGCCTGCTGGCCAAAGTCTTCTTCGGGCCTCTGGGGGAGCGCTGGAAGGCCTTGCCGGATGCCGCCCCTATTGAGGCAGGGGCGACGGCGGTGCTGGTGGCTGTGCTAGCCATCGTGGGGCTGGCCCCCTTCACCCTTCTGCGCACCATTGATGTGGGGGTGGGCCAGTTCCTGCAGCGCCTTTTCGGCTAGGGGGGCATAATGAGCGTTGTGAACTGGAACCTGCTCTGGCCTGAAGGGCTAGTTACCGCACTGGCTTTCCTGGTCTTCTTACTGGACCTGGTGCTGCCTTTTCGGCGCAAGGCCCTTCTGGCTTGGGCTTCGGCGGTGGGCTTGGTGGGGGTCTTGGCTTTCACAACGGCTTTCCTGTGGGGCAAGCAGGAGGCCCTTTTGGGCGGCCTCTATCGTATTGATGCCTATGCCCTCTTCTTCAAAGTCGTTTTCCTTGTGGCGGGCGTGTTGCTAGTGTTGGCCTCGGTGGAGTTTGTCCACCAGCACTTGGAACATCCGGGAGAATACTATGCCATTCTCCTGCTGGGGGTGGTGGGGATGATGGGCATGGCCTCGGCTGGGGAACTGTTGACAGGCGTCATCGCCCTGGAACTGGAGAGTTTCGCCTTATATGTGCTGGTGGCTTATGCCCGCGGCGACCCCAAGTCCAACGAGGCGGCTGTAAAGTTCATTCTCCTGGGGGCATTCTCCTCGGCATTACTTTTCTATGGCATAAGTCTTGTGTATGGGTTGGTGGGCACAACTTTCTTCACCGAGATAGCCCAGCGCCTGCCGCATATAGAGGTAACGCCTGTGCTTGCCCTGGGGCTGGGGCTGATTCTGGTCGGCTTTGGCTTCAAACTGGCGGCGGTGCCCTTCCACATGTGGGCGCCGGACACCTACGAAGGTGCTCCACTGCCGGTTACGGCGTTCATAGCGGTAGCGTCCAAGGCGGCGGTGGTGGCTCTCCTTTTGCGTTTCCTGGCAGAGGGGCTTCTGCCCTATCAGGGGCAGTGGCAATGGGCGCTAGCGGTGCTTTCAGCGCTGACCATGACAGTGGGGAACCTTGTGGCCATCGCTCAGCGAAACATGAAGCGCCTACTGGCTTACTCCAGCATAGGACAGGTGGGGTATCTGCTGGCGGGGCTAACCGCCCTTTCACCCATGGCATCAACAGGCGTAATCTACCATCTGGTGGGGTATGCCATAACCAATCTGGCAGTTTTCTTAGGCCTCATTTTCTTCTATAACCGCACCCGCCAGGAGGATATCCCCTCGCTGGCCGGCCTGGCTCAGAGGGAGCCTTTCGTGGCGGCAGGGATGGCCGTGGCCCTCTTCTCGCTGGCGGGTCTTCCCTTCTTTGTGGGCTTCGCCAGCAAGTTCTACCTCTTCACGGCAGCGGCCAAAGGGGGGTGGCTCTGGCTGGCGGGGCTGGCGGTGGTGAACAGCCTGGTCTCCCTGTATTACTACCTCGTGATTATCCGCCAGATGTATATAGAGCGTCCCAGGGAGGCGGCTCGCCTAACCCTGTCGCCTGTGCTGGGGGCTACCCTGGGCCTTTTGACCGTGGGCATCTTCCTGCTGGGAGTGTATCCGGGGCCTCTGGTGCGTGCGGTGGAGGCAGCCACCCGGGCCATCTTGCCCTAACAAGGGGCTTTTCTATGCCCCCACACGGGACAGACCCCCCGTTGGATGGAACGGTTTCAGGAAACTGCGCACCGTGGGTGCATAAAATCGGGAATTCTGGGACGGGTCTTGACAAATGGTCCTGCGTTGCTTATCTTCTTGCTATAAGGCTCCCCTTCCCTTCCTGATCCTCTGTGGGGGAAATGCGCATCCTCGTGACCCTTTTAGAACATAAGGAGGCGCGATGGCACTGAGCAGGCTGTTCCTTGTTGGTGTAGTGTTGGCCCTGCTGGGGACTGCTATGGGGTGCAGAGCGGCGCCGGCCCCAACAGCCCCCACACCCACCCCTACCGCTGCCGCTCCCCGTGCTCCGGCGGCGACGCCCACACCCGTGCCAACCCCCACACCCCTGGTTATTGTTACCCCGGGGGCGGCCGTAACTCCCACCCCCACCCCGGTGCCAACGCCCTCCCCAGCCAAGCCCGAAGGGAAATACGGAGGTATCTTGATATTTGCCCAAGAGCGAGATGTGGTCTCCGCGGAGATTTCAATGTATGAGGGCCTGAGTTACCTGAGCCAGCATGTAACGCGCCCCCTTTACAGCCAGGTCGTTATGAACGACCCCCAGGACCCTTACAAGGTTATCCCCGACCTGGCCGAGCGGTGGGAGATGCGCCCCGACGGTATGCAGTGGACCTTCTACCTGCGCAAGAATGCCTTCTGGCACGATGGCAAGCCCGTGACGGCCCACGATGTAAAGTTCACCTTTGACCGCATGTTTGAGCCGCCCCCTGGCCAAGTCAGGGGCCGTGGTGCACCCATCATTAACTACATGGCGTCTAAGGACTCGGTGGTGGTGAAGGACGACTACACGGTGCAGTTCAACCTGAAGTTCCCGGCCGCGTCTTTCCTGGCGCTGATGAACAACCCCTATCTGGGGGTGCACCCCAAGGAGTATACCCTGGCCCAGCCCAAGCAGCAGGTGCGGGTGTGGAAGGATGTAATCGGGAGTGGTGCCTTCAAGGTGAAGAGCATGACCCCCGGGTCATCTTATGAGATGGTGAAGTTTGACAAGTTCTACATCCCGGGCCGGCCTTACCTGGACGGCATAAAGGTGCTGGTGATGCCCGACTCGGCCACCCGTTTCGCCGCCCTGCGGGCGCACCGACTGCATATGATCCCCCAGAGCGTTACTTACCCCCAGGCGGAGGTCATCGTCAAAGAACTGCCGCATATCAAACTCCAGCGGGTGCCCCGAATCGCCGGCGATACCGTGCAGATGAATGTGAAGCAGCCCCCCTTCGACGACCCGCGAGTAAGGCGGGCTGTCGCCCTGGCTATCCCCAGGGCGTGCCTGAAGGACGGCCCGTGTTACCCGGTGGAGCCCGATAGTTATATGGGTGGAGTGCTTTTCCCATATGGCCCCTGGGCCTTGCGCCCTGAGGACCTGGCCGATAAAATCCCAGGCTATGCAACCACTCTTGCAGGCAAAGAGAAGGAGCGGGAGCAAGCCCGAAAACTGCTTGCGGATGCAGGCTACCCACAGGGCCTTAAGATCGTAATGGACACCCGGGAGCTGCGTTCATACATCGACAGCGCTCAGTGGGTAATTGAGGAACTGCGTAAGGTGGGCATTGAGGTTACCGACCTGAAGATACACGACAGTGCGTCCTACTATGATCTCACCCTTAGCGGTCGGCACAAGATTATCACCCACGGGCACGCCTTCGCCCTAGACGACCCCGACCTGGTGATCCCCGACCACTACATGTGTGGTGGTGCGGAGAACCACCCCAAGTTGTGCGTCCAGGAGATTGAAGACCTCTTCGCCAAGCAACAGCGCACCCTGGATGTGGGGGAGCGCATCAAAATGTTGAAAGACCTCCAGCGCATGATCCTTGACCAGGACGCCAAAATCTGGATCGCCTGGGAGGTGTCGCGGGTGCCCCTGTGGCCTGAGGTGAAGGGCTGGTATGCCGTCAACAGCCTCTACATGAATATGCACTTCTGGGATGTGTGGCTGGACCAGTAGGGAGAACTCGGTGGGAAGACGGAGATAGAGAAAAGGGATGAGGGACTACCTGATCCGTAGGCTACTTCTCCTCATCGTTACGGTGTGGGGAGTGAGTGTCGTTATCTTCCTGATAATGCGTGTTGTCCCAGGAGACCCGATCATGGCTCTTATGGGGGAAGGCGGTGCCACTGCAGAGCAAATCGCCAAAATTCGGCGCGAACTGGGGCTAGACCGTCCACTCCCCGTTCAATACGCCCAGTGGATGTGGGATACTCTCCGTCTGGATCTGGGCAAGTCCCTCTGGAAGGGAACGGAAATCACCTTTGAACTGAAGACCCGTCTGCCCGTTACCCTGGAACTGGCAATAATGAGTATGCTCCTGGCGATAGTGATCGCCATGGTGGCTGGGGTGCTTTCAGCCCTGCGCCAGGACACCTGGGTGGACTACTTCTTCCGCGTGTTCACCATTGGGGGGCTTGCTTTGCCTGCCTTCTGGGTGGGCATCCTGGTTATCCTGATGCTGGCCCTCTGGCTCAACTGGCTCCCGACTATTGAGTATGTCCCCTTTTTCCAGAACCCCAGGGAAAACCTCATCCAGTTCATCTTCCCTGCCCTGGTGGTGGGGTGGCGCGGGGCCGCCGTAACAGGGAGGATGGTGCGCTCCAGCATGCTGGAGGTTCTCCGTGAGGACTACATTCGCACCGCCCGTGCTAAGGGGCTGGCGGAACGGATTGTGGTCTTGCGCCATGCCCTGAAGAACGCCTCCCTCCCTGTGGTTACCATCCTGGGTATAGAGGCGACCCTGCTTCTAGGAGGTGTGGTGGTAATTGAGCAGGTTTTCAGTATGCCGGGCCTTGGGCGGGCGCTGGTCAGCGCTATCTACTATCGGGACTACCCCATGGTGCAGTTCTTGGTAACCTTCTTCGCATTTATAACCGTGCTCATCAACCTTCTTGTGGACATTACCTACGGTTGGCTGGACCCCCGTATTCGCTACGAGTAGCCTGTGAGGAGATGATAGGAGGCGAGCGTGGCTCTGGACACACCCTCCCCCAGTGAGGCGCTCCAGACCCATGGCGGGGTGCGCACCTTCCGACGCAACATCTGGAAGGGCCTTGCCCGCTTTATCTTTCGCAAGCCCCTGGGGGCAGCCGGAGCGGGGATGATCCTCGTTATGGTGGTATTCGCCTATGTGGGAGTCCTGTTCATGCCCTACGGAAAACTGGAGCAGAATATCCCTGAAGCCCTTCAGGCACCTAGCCTGCGCCATCCCCTAGGCACCGACCAGTTTGGTAGGGACATGCTCACACGCATTATGTATGCATCCCAAGTCTCCCTCTTCATCGGCTTCGCCACAGTCATGGTGAGTGGCATTGTGGGGGGTATCTTGGGAGTTGTGAGTGGTTATATGGGGGGTAAGGTTGACCTGCTCTTCCAGCGGATTGTGGATGTGCTGATGTCCTTCCCGCTGCTCATTCTGGCCATGGCTATTGTTGTGATGCTGGGGGCGACGACCTACAATGTCATCATCGCCATTGCTATCTCTTATGCCCCGCGCCTAGCCCGTGTGGTGCGCTCTGTTGCCCTTTCTGTGCGAGAGAAGCAGTATGTGGAGGCGGCGCGGGCCATCGGATGCCCCGACTGGCGCATTATGCTAAACCATGTGGCGCCCCAATGCATTGCACCCATCCTTGTGCTGATTACTGCTCAACTGGGGGCGGCCATCCTGGTAGAATCATCCCTGAGTTTCCTGGGTATGGGAACCCAGGAGCCTAACCCCTCCTTGGGGAACATGCTCAGCGGGGCGGCCGCTGGCTACTTTGAAATGGCCCCCTGGATGGCTATCTACCCTGGCCTGGCTATTGGCGTGGCGGTCTTCGGGTTCAATGTGTTTGGGGATGCTTTGCGGGATGTGTTGGACCCCCGTCTGCGTGGGGCCGGGCGTTAGGGGTATTGACACGCCTGCCGAACCTTGTTAGTATAAGACCTAAAACCGAAAACGCTAAAGGCGAAGAACGGGACGAGTAGACCCCCAGCGAGGCTCCAGAGAGCCGGGGGAGGTGCAAGCCGGCGCCTGCGCAGGGGTTGAATGGACCCGGGAGCCGCACCCCCAACGGGCCGATGCCCCAGTAGGCGGTGCCGGAAGGGCCCCGTTAGCACAGCCCTGGGTGGCTCCGTGCCACACCCGGCACGCCCACCGAGAAGAGGTGCGCCTGCCCAAGAGAAGGGCCGGCGAAGAAGGGTGGCACAGCGGAGAGAACAAGCCCCGCCCCTTTGCGGCGGGGCTTTCTTTTTGAGGAGAGAAGCGAGGCAAGGTTGCGTGGGCATGGCCCAGGCATCAAGAAAGAGGAGGTGTGTATGACCCAGGAGACCAAAATCACCCTGTCAGAGAAGGAGATACCATCTCAGTGGTATAATGTGCAGGCCGACCTGCCCAAGCCTTTACCGCCAGTTATCCACCCTGGCACCAAACAGCCCGTCGGTCCCCAGGACCTGGCCCCTATCTTCCCACAGGCCCTCATCTTGCAGGAGGTAATGCGGGAGCGGTGGGTGCCTATCCCGGAAGAGGTGCGGCGCGTTTACGCCCTATGGCGCCCTACGCCCCTTTACAGGGCATATCGGCTGGAGAAGGCGCTGGATACCCCTGCCCATATCTACTACAAGTATGAAGGCGTCTCTCCGCCGGGGAGCCACAAGCCCAATACGGCAGTAGCCCAAGCCTACTACAACAAGCAGGAGGGCGTCCGACGCCTCACTACCGAAACAGGCGCTGGACAGTGGGGAAGCGCCCTGGCCTTCGCCTGCAGGCTCTTTGGCCTGGAGTGCAAGGTGTATATGGTGAAGGTCTCCTACTTCCAGAAGCCTTACCGGCGGGTGATGATGGAGACCTGGGGTGCCAAGGTTGTGCCCAGCCCCAGCCCCGATACCAACGCCGGGCGGGGTATCCTGGCCAAAGATCCGGAGAACCCTGGCTCTTTGGGCATCGCCATCAGCGAGGCGGTGGAAGACGCCGCCACCCACGAGGACACCAAGTATTCCCTGGGGTCTGTCCTCAACCATGTGCTCCTTCACCAGACTGTGGTTGGTGAGGAGGCCCGTCTCCAGATGGAGAAGGCGGGTGAATACCCGGATATAGTTGTAGGGTGCATCGGGGGAGGCTCCAACTTCGCCGGCTTGGCCTTGCCCTTTGTGCGGGATCGCCTGCAGGGGCGCACCAGGACGCGTTTCATCGCCGTAGAACCGGAGGCATGCCCCTCCGTTACCCGTGGCGTTTACGCCTACGACTTCGGGGACACCGCTGGCATGACCCCCCTCCTGAAGATGCACACCCTGGGACACACTTTCATGCCCCCGCGCATACACGCCGGGGGCCTGCGCTACCACGGTATGGCCCCCATCATCTCCCTGCTGGCCGAAGAGAAGGTGGTAGAGGCGGTGGCGGTGCACCAGAACCCCACCTTCGAGGCAGCCGTTACCTTTGCCCGCACCGAGGGCGTTATCCCCGCCCCTGAATCGGCCCACGCTATCCGCGCGGTCATAGACGAGGCCTTGAAGGCACGGGAGGCTGGCCAGCGCCGGGTTATCCTCTTCAACCTGTCCGGCCACGGCCACTTTGATATGCAGGCCTACGACGAATACCTGTCGGGGCGTCTGCAGGACTATACCTACCCCAAGGAGGCGGTGGAGCAGGCTATGGCCCTGCTCCCCAAGGTGTAGTGTGTCTATGAGCGTAAGGCGCTTCGGATACGTGCCCCTCCCAGGCAAACGGTGGTGCACCCCCTGCTGGCCGTGCCACTGCACACCACTCTTTGCCGGAGGAGGAGCGCGTGTATTACCCTACCCTAGACGAGGTGAGAACTCTAGCCCGCCAGGGCAACTTGGTGCCTATTTACAGAGAACTAAACGCTGACCTGGAGACTCCCGTTTCGGCTTTCCTAAAGGTGGCTCGCCCACCTTACGCCTTCCTGTTGGAGAGTGTGGAAGGTGGCGAACGCCTGGCCCGCTATAGTTTCCTGGGCACCGAGCCTCGCCGGGTGATACGCACCGGCCCTGGCCAGCCTGATGGCCCTGTAGACCCCCTCAAGGTGATAGAGCGGCAACTATCCCCCTATCACTTGGTGCCTGTGCCCGGCCTGCCCAGGTTTCACGGAGGGGCGGTGGGCTACTTGTCCTACGAGGTGGTGCGTTACTTCGAGCCCCGCGTCCCCGCCCCCCGTGCCGATACGCTGGGCGTGCCAGAGGCCCTGTTTATGCTGGCCGACACCCTCCTTGTGTTCGACCATCTGCGCCACACCATCAAGGTAGTCAGCCACGCCCACCTGGACGGCTCGGTAGAACGGGCCTATGCTCAGGCGGTAAGACGCATTGAGCGTCTGGTGCGCCGTCTCGCCCGCCCCCTTGCTTATCCGCGCCGCCCTGCAAGCCCTTGGTCGCCCTCCCGAGGGCAGACCGTTGTCTCCTCATCGGGTGGGCTGGACTACGGCGCCTTTGTGCGAGGGGAAGGTCCACGCTTCGTCTCCAATATCACCAAAGAGGCGTATCTGGAGATGGTGCGCAAGGCCAGGGAATACATCTGCGCCGGTGACATTATTCAGGTTGTCCTCTCCCAGCGCTTCTCGTGTTCCACCTCGGCCCAACCTATAGACCTCTACCGTGCGCTGCGGGCCATCAACCCCTCCCCCTATATGTTCTTCTTAGCGCTGGACGGTTTTTACCTCATCGGGGCCTCTCCGGAACTGCTGGTGCGTGTTGAAGAGGGAGAGGTAACCACCCACCCTATCGCCGGCACCCGTCCCAGGGGCAAGACCCCTGAGGAAGATAAGGCGCTGGAGGAGGGGTTGAAGGCCAGCGAGAAGGAGCGGGCGGAGCACCTGATGCTCCTGGACCTGGGGCGCAACGATATCGGACGGGTAAGCCAGCCTGGAACCGTCCGCGTTACCCAGATGATGGAAGTGGAACGCTACAGCCATGTGATGCACCTGGTGTCGCATGTGGTGGGGCGCCTGCGCCCAGACCTCACTTGCTACGATGCCCTGCGGGCCTGTTTCCCCGCGGGCACCGTCTCCGGTGCACCTAAGGTGCGGGCCATGGAGATCGTCGCCGAACTGGAGCCAGTTGCGCGTGGCCCCTACGCCGGAGCGGTGGGCTACTTCAGTTTCTCAGGCAATATGGACACCTGCATCACACTGCGCACCATCCTTCTCAAGGAAGGCGTAGCCTATGTGCAGGCAGGTGGGGGCATAGTCTACGACTCCACACCCGAAGGGGAGTATGAGGAGTGCCATCATAAGGCCCGTGCCCTTCTGCGGGCTATCCAGGAAGCAGAGGTGGGCAGGTAAACATGTTGGTGCTGATAGACAACTACGACAGTTTCACCTATAACCTCTACCAATACCTCTGCGAACTAGGGGCAGAGGTTCATGTCGTCCGCAACGACCAGGCGACCCTGGAAGACCTAGAGGCCTTGCGTCCCAAGGGCTTGGTGGTCTCCCCAGGCCCCTGTACCCCCCGAGAGGCCGGCATCTCCAACGATGCCATTCGCCACTTTGGCCCGCGCATCCCGGTGCTGGGCGTTTGCCTGGGGCACCAGTGCATCGGGTATGCCTTTGGTGCCACAGTCGGGCGTGCCCCCGAAATCGTGCACGGGAAGACATCCCCCATCTGCCACGATGCAAGAGGGCTGTTTCGCGGCCTGCCCAACCCCTTCCCCGCCACACGCTATCACTCCCTGGTGGTCTACGAAGAGGGCCTGCCCAGCACCCTGGAAGTTACCGCTCGCACCCCCAACGGCCTGATTATGGGCTTGCGCCACCGCACTTGTCCCATTGAAGGCGTGCAGTTCCATCCCGAGTCCATCGCTACCCCTCATGGGAAGGACCTCTTGCGCAACTTTTTGGGAATGGTATACTTGTAAGAAAGCGCTCGGGGAGGCCATGAACCTAAAAGACTTGCTATCTGCTCATCGTGCTAACAGCCCAATCCTTGCCCAAAAGCCCCCGGAGGCGCTTCTTCTCTGGTATGCCGACCTGGGCCTGGAGGTGTGGGACGAGGAGGTGCGCTACCATTGTCCCTCTTGTGGCAGGTCGCTCAACATGTCTGTGGAGGAGTTCGTGCACCGGGATTCTAATGAGGACCTGCGTTGCGACGCCTGTCGTGGCGAGTTAGAGGAGCGCGGGGGCCCCATGGCCTAGCGCAGAAAGGAGCCGGCGTGGCGGTGAAAGCCTACATCCTCGTTACTGTAGACACCGCTCTGACAAAACAGATTGTGGCGACATTGCGGCGCAACCCGAGGCTTAAGGAAGTGAACGAGGTGCTGGGGCCTTTTGACATCATCGTGGAGATGGAGGCCCCAGACCTGGACGGGGTTACAACCGCCCTGCGGGAGGAGATTCGCCCCATCCCCGGCATCCGCAATACCCTCACTTGCGTTGTGATGCATTCCTAGCGTGGCCCTTACCTGCACACCCATAGGCTTCGTGCGCAACGCCGTTATTGACCCTTTGGGTGTGGTTTGGGAGGAGACTAGCTCCGAGATAGTGCTTGACCTCCAGTGGGAGCCGGCGCTGGAAGGGATAGAGGCTTTCTCGCATATCTGGGTAGTTTTCTGGCTTCATCGCTCTGAGCCCCCCACCTCCTTGAAGGTGCATCCCATGAGGCGGGAAGACCTACCGGAGGTGGGCCTTTTTGCTACCCGTTCCCCTTACCGCCCTAACCCCATTGGGATAACTGCCGTGCGCCTGCTGGAGCGGCGAGGCCCCATCCTTGTGGTAAAAGGGCTGGATGCGGTGGACGGCACCCCCGTGCTAGACATAAAACCCTATCTGCGCGGCGACAAGGTCTCGCGTCTACGGCTCCCCTTATGGTCCCGCAAACTGGGAGACAGGGTGAACCGGGGCTAGCGCCTCGCTGGCCTATTGACATCTCCTGTGGGGCTTCATAGCATGGGGTTACCATAAAACCCCGCGCCACGGCGACGAAGCGGGTAACGGAGGTAAGGCATGGCGACGAAGGCTTATATCCTGATCGAGACCGCCGTGGGGAAGACTCGGGATGTTGTGCAGGCCGTTCGGAATATACCGGGGATGCGCTCTGTGGATGCGGTAACTGGCCCCTATGATGTCATCGCCGTCCTGGAGGCGGATGACCTAAATACCATTGGCCAGACTGTTACCGAGAGGATTCATACTGTAAGCGGCGTGCTCCGCACAGTTACCTGCCTATCCGTGACGGTCCGCTAGGGTAGGGGACAACGCTCCATTGGGAGGGGTGAGATGGAGTATCGTTTTGCTCCCCAAGAGGAGGCTTTCCGACAGGAGGTGCGCGCCTTCCTGCAACGGGAACTCCCGCCAGGCTACATAGGCCCTGTAACCCTGGGCGATGAGGAGGACGAGGCCCTCCACAAGCGCATGCAGCGTCTGCTGGCCCAGAAGGGGTGGCTGACCATCGGCTGGCCAAAGGAATACGGCGGCCTGGGTGCCTCCCACATTGTGCAGACTATCTTTAGCGAGGAGGTCGCCTACCACCGTGCCCCTGGAGTGGACACCAGCGGCATCAAGATGCTGGGGCCAACCCTTATGCTGTGGGGCAATGAGGAACAGAAGCGGGAATTCCTTCCCCCCATCGCTCGTGGCGAGGTGAACTGGTGCCAGGGTTATTCGGAACCAGGCTCCGGCTCCGACTTGGCCTCCTTACAGACCTGCGCCGTGGCCGATGGGGACGACTATGTTATCACCGGTTCCAAGATCTGGACGAGCCGTGCCCATCGCGCCGATTGGATGTTCCTTCTTGCCCGCACTAACCCCGACGCCCCTAAACACCGGGGCATATCCTTCTTCCTAGTGAATATGCGCAATCCTGGCATAACCATTCGCCCCATAGTGAACATGGCCGGGGTGCACCACTTCAACCAGGTCTTCTTTGACGGTGTGCGGGTGCCCAAGCGCCAACTGGTGGGAGAGGTGGACAGGGGCTGGTATGTGGCAGTAACTTTGCTGGACTTTGAACGCTCTGGTGTGGAATACCCCACCCAGGCCCGCCGATATACAGAGGAACTGGCTCGCTACGCCGGCGAGGCCAACGGGGGGAAACTGGCCCGGGACCCTCGCTGGCGCGCCCGCCTCGCCGAGATGTATTTGGAGGCCCAGGTAGGGCGCATGCTGGCCTACCGGGTGGCCTACCTGCAGAGCCAGAAACAGGTGCCCAACAAAGAGGCGTCCATCAGTAAGGTGTTTGGCACCGAACTCCTCCAACGGGTTGCTCAGACAGGCATGGAGATGCTGGGGCTGTATGGCCTGCTGGACAAGGGGGCACCCCTGGCTCCCCTGGCTGGGGTTATCAGCCGCCTGTGGTTGTGTGCCCGATGCACCAGCATAGGCGCGGGCACCAGCGAAATCCAGCGCAATATCATCGCTGGCCGAGGGTTGGGCCTGCCCAGGGGGTAATGTCCTAGTATTTGGTCTTGGAGGCGCGGCCCAGGAGGTAAAGGTGCTGGAGATCACCAGGGAACGCCTGCTGTGGATGTTCCGCACTATGTGCACCATCCGTGAGTTTGAGGAGAGAGCGCTGGCGGAGGTGAGCGCCCGGCGCACCTTTGGAGGCATGCACTCCTCTGCTGGGCAGGAAGCGGTGCCTACCGGCATCTGCGCCCATCTGGGGCCGAAGGACGCCATCGCCAGCACCCACCGCGGCCACGGCCACTGCATCGCCAAGGGCGTTGACCCCCGCCTGATGATGGCCGAACTCTTTGGGCGGGTCTCCGGAACCAACCGGGGCAAGGGTGGGTCTATGCACATTGCTGACATGAGTAAGGGGATGCTGGGGGCCAACGGTGTGGTGGGTGCCAGTGTCCCCCTGGCGGTAGGGGCGGCCCTGGCCTCCCGCCTGAGGGGCGAGGACAATGTGGCAGTGGCCTTCTTCGGCGACGGGGGGGCCAACCAGGGGGTTATTCACGAGAGTATGAACCTGGCCGCCATCTGGAGGCTCCCCGTTATTTTCGTGTGCGAGAACAACCTCTACGCCGAATCCACCCCAGTGGAATACTCTTCAGGTGTGCCAGACCTGGCACGGCGCGCCGCCGGCTATGGCATCCCTGGCGTAATAGCCGACGGGATGGATGTGCTGGATGTCTACGACAAGGCGGGCGCCGCCATTGGGCGGGCCAGGGCTGGTCAGGGGCCTACCTTTCTAGAGTGCAAAACCTACCGATACTACGGGCACTTCAGCGGCGATAACCCCCGCACCTATCGCCCTGAAGAGGAGGAACGGGCCTATCGGGCACGAGACCCTATTCAGAC
>JBKBKV010000009.1:0-25795 GCA_046294495.1 Dehalococcoidia bacterium
ATGGCTGGGCGCCCTTTTTTGAGCTCTACGATCTCGGCCTTGGCCCGCAGAAGCACCCTCCCCTGCCCTGTTGCGTAGGCGCGCAGGAGGCTCTGGCGCCCCTCACCTGCCAGCACGACGCCCCCGGTGGGGAAGTCGGGGCCTTGCACCCACCGAAGCAACGCCTCTACGCCCGCATCGGGGTGGTCAATAAGGTGCACAATGGCGTCGCAGACCTCTGAAAGGTTGTGTGGTGGTATGGAGGTGGCCATGCCTACGGCGATGCCGCTGGCCCCGTTCACCAGCAGATTGGGCAGGCGGGCGGGGAGCACCACCGGCTCCTGCAGGGAGCCGTCAAAGTTGGGGGTGAAGTCTACCGTTTCCCGCTCAATATCGGCCAGCATCTCCTCCGAGATTGGGGCCAGGCGTGCCTCGGTGTAGCGCATAGCGGCTGGGGGGTCGTCATCTATAGAGCCGAAGTTGCCCTGGCCGTCCACCAGAGGGTAGCGCAGGGTGAAGTCCTGGGCCATGCGCACCATGGCATCGTAAACTGGGGCGTCGCCGTGGGGGTGGTATTTGCCCAGCACCTCCCCCACGATACGGGCCGACTTCTTGTATGGGGAACCTGGGCGCAGGCCCAGTTCGTGCATTGCGAAGAGGATGCGCCTCTGGACTGGCTTGAGGCCGTCCCGCACATCGGGCAAGGCCCGCGCCACGATTACAGACATGGCGTAGTCCAGGTAAGAAGAGCGCAGTTCCTCTTCTACGCGGACAGGGGTAAGGACTTTGGCGATAGAGGCTCCCGACACCATATCTACACTCCATCGGCAGGCTGGGCGCGGCCCCAGCCTGCGTCTCTGAACATGGCAACTAACAGGGCCAATGCCACCACTTCCAGGATAACAGAAAAGGCCACCAGCCACCCGATGCCCACTGGGTAGAGGGCCCCCATTGTGGCGCTCCCTGCAAACCAGGCTACCCCATACACCGCGTGGAAAACGCCAAAGGCCGCCCCACGGCGCTCTACAGGGGCGAAGGAGGCCACCGCCGCACGGAGCACCGTCTCATGGGCGCCCAGCACAATCCCCCACAAGAGCACCCCAGCCACCGCCAGCCCAGGGGTGTGAGAGAAGGTCAGGGGGACAATGGGGAGGCTCAACAGAGGCACCAGCGCCAGGACACGCAGGCCCACACGGTCAAACCAGCGCCCTATCAACAGGGCCGTTACAGCGTCCACGCCCATAGCCAGGGCAAAGAGCAGGGGGATGTGGGCATCGGTAACCACCTTCGCCACTTTTAAGTGGTATCCCACCATCTGGAAGTGGGCATACCCCGCTATGCTCACACCTGTGAAGGCCAGATACAGCCAGAAGGGAAGTGGGAACCGCCCAGCGCCTCCCCCCGATGCAACAGCCTTGGGCGCCTCCAAACCCAGGGGATTGGGAAACCGCCAGCGCGCCAGGGCCAATGTCAGCAGGGCGAGGGCCGCCGGCACCGCCAGCACCCCAAAGCCCCACCGATAGCCATGTGTAAGAGCCAAGACGGCCGCCACCACCAGAGGCCCCGCCACAGCGCCCACCTGGTCTATCGCCTCGTGCACCCCGAAGGCCCACCCTCTCCCTATAGATGCTGCGGCATAAGCGAGCATAGCATCCCGTGCTGGAGTGCGCACCGCCTTGCCTATCCGCTCCGCCACGATGAGGGCCGAGGCCGTCTCCCAGCGGCCAGCCAGGGCCAGCAGGGGCACTGCCCCCATGTTCACCAGGTAACCCAGGATGGTGATGTCCCAATAGCGGCGGGTGCGGTCGGCCAGGAAGCCGGAGGGTAGGCGCAGGGCGTAGCCCATTACCTCTCCCAGGCCGGCGACAAAGCCAACCACGCTGGCATTGGCCCCTAGTGAGGCCAGGAAGGGGCCGGTGATGCTCCGCGCCCCCTCGTAGGCCATATCGGCGAAGAGGCTTACCACCCCCAGCAGGAGGACAAAGCCCATACCCACCCGCGACAGAGCATGGGGTCTCATCATATAGGGAGCGCCCCTGGGGGGGCCAAGGGCCCAGAGGTCTTGTTCCGCGCATGGGGGGGAACAGGTTTGTCAAAGAGCATCACATACTCGTGCTGGAAGAGGTAGAGGCCCTCCCGGCGAGCACGGTAGCGCCACAGGTTGGTGCGCTTCCCCTTCCCCCGCTCGTTACCCTGGATATCCTTCACATTGATGGCCTTCAGGCGCAGGCCCGCCCTCCGGCACACCTCCATGCAATAAAACCCCAGGGGCACCCATTCACCTTTGGTGTATTTATCGCCGATAACTAGAGCCAGGTGCCTCCCAGCCGCCAGCAGGCGGACAGCGTTTTCTACCGCCAGGGAGAAGCGCTCCAGAAACGCCTTGATGGTAGGAGCACGGGAGAGGTCGCGCGGGTCGTCGCTGAATTTGATGATGTCGTGGTAGGGAGGATGGAGAATGAGACAGTGGGCGTTGAGGAAGCCCAGGCGTTCTATCTCTTCCTGCACCCGCTGGGCGGCAGCCTGCTCACAGGCGTCCAGCCCTCCCAGCAAAATGGTGCGCACCCCATAGGGGTTCTCGGCCTGCTCTACCAGTTCCTTGGCGCGCCGGGCCACCCAGGGCACCAGTTCCACACCGATGCCGTGCCTGCCCAGCCTACGGCACTCAATGAGGGTAGTCCCCAGCCCGCAGAAGAGGTCTACCACCACCTCGCCCGGGTGGGTGAAGCGGCGCATAATCTGGTTAGGTATCTGGGGGACGAAGTTGCCCCAGTATTCGGAGGTGTGGACGCTGGAGTTATCCCTCCGCCCCAGGAGCCAGAGGGACCCCAGGATAAGGTCGTCGCCTCGGTTTAGAGGGGTATTACGCCGAAGGCCCACGGCCACCGGTTACCTGCCTTCGCAGCGATGCAAGCCCCTCCCGCACCTGCTCCCACTGCCCCTCCTGAGCCAGGCGCTGCAAGCGGGCCAGCGCCTCGTCCAGGGTGTCCTGTGAGAAGGCGTAGGGCACTTTGGGGGAGCGGTCCACCAGCAGGCGAAACACCTCTGGACGGGCATAGTGCCCTACCACATCCAGGGTGCTCTTCTCCTCTAGACATCGCTGGAGGTCTACCTCGGCGTATAGGATAGTCTCTTGGTCATACACAGGGCCTGCCAGGAACTTGCCCTCGGGGCCGATGATGGCCGAACCCCCTCGCATCAGGGAGTCGGGGAAAGGCTCCATCTCCTTGGCTAGGTCAAAGTCGGGGGGCAGGTGGGCCTTGCTCATCACCGAGGCCGATACCACCAGAAAACAGCGCCCCTCGTGGGCCATATGGCGGGCGGCAAGGAGGAAGGTCTCGGTGGCGGTAGGCCACACCGAGGCCGACACCTGCAATCCCTGGGCATAGAGGGCGTAGCGGGCCAGGGGCATCCAGTGCTCCCAGCAGATCAGTCCACCCAGGCGTCCTATGGAGGTGTCAAAGGCTTGGAGGGTGGAGCCATCTCCATAGGCCCACACCATCCGCTCGTGGTAGGTGGGCACCAGTTTGCGGTGCACTCCCAGAAGACGCCCCTCGGGGGTGAAGAAGAGGAGGGAGTTATACAGGGTCCCTGAGTGGATGCGCTCATGGACACCTATAACCAGGTAGACCCCTGCCTGGCGAGCGCTCTGCCCCAGGGCCTCCACCGCAGGGCCGGGCACCTCAACGCTGTTCTGGACAAGGCGGGCATAGGCGCGCTTGGACGGGGGGTAGTTCCAGCGGGAGACGGCGTTGGCCCACACGGGATAGCCGGGGATCCAGGTCTCGGGGAAGACCACCAGGTGCGCTCCGTTGCGGGAGGCCTCCAGGGCGAGGCGATGGGCCTTCTCCAGGCACCCCTCCAGGTCAAGGAAGGCGGGGGTAGCCTGGACAGCAGCGGCGGTGAAGCGCGGGAAAGGGGCGGGCATGGGCTACACCCCAGGACTTCCGGCAAGCCGGGCCGCCCTCGCCTTCGCCTGCTCCACCAGTTCCCGGAAGAGGTTCTGAAAGTTGGGTGGAACCTCCTTTGTTCGCTCCGGGTGACACTGCACCGCCACTACCCAGGTCTTCCCCGGATGCTCCAGGCCCTCAATGAGGCCATCCTCCAGGCTATAAGCCGAGGCAATAAGGCTAGGGGCCTTCTGGGCCTCTCGCAGGCCCTGATGGTGGCGCGAGTTAACGCGCACAACTCCCCCACTCCCCAGGGCTTTGGCTAACTTACTCCCCAGGGCCACAAAGATAGGATGGTAAGACGACTCCCAGCGCCCATCTCGCCGCTCGGCCCTGTGGCCGGGGAGGTCTTGCAGGAGTTTCCCCCCCATAACCACATTGAGGGCTTGCATCCCCCGGCAGATGCCCAGGATTGGGTAGTCCCGCTCAATAGCCAGACGCAGTAGGGGCAGTTCCACCTCGTCCCGCTGACGCATCACCTCCACGCCAGCAGTGGGGTCTGGCTCCTCTCCGTAGAAGGAGGGGGCGATGTCCGGCCCGCCGGTCAGCAAGAGGCCGTCCACCTCCTCCAGCAAATCCTCGCTGGGGGCCGTCTCCTGGGGGGTGATGAGGCGGACCTCTACCCCATAAGGCATGAGGGCCTGCACATAGTCTCGCGCCCAGCGTTCGTCGGTGGTGGTAACGCCGATGCGTAGCATCCGCCCTCCTCTGGCCTTCAGGATAGCACAATACCCTTCCGGTAGCCATGCATCCTGCTGGCATTGACTGGCCCTTTGGGCATGGCTATACTGCGCCCAGTGTAGAGGAGGAAAACGATGCGCTTTGCACGGGTGCGTCTTCACGGACGGGAACGCTACGCCCTGGTGGAAGGGGAGCGGGTGTGCATCCTGCGTGGAAGCCCCTTTGGGCGGTGGCAGGCTACAGATAGCGTTTACCCGCTGACCCAGGTAGCCCTCCTTCCGCCCACTCACCCCTTGCAGGCATTGGGGGTAGGGGCTAACTACGCCGACCACATCGCCCAGGCGGAGGAGACCAGCGGGCGTGCCCACGCCGGGCGGGGTATCCAGCCCTGGACAAAGGGCACCGCCTCCCTGATAGGGCACGGAGCCCCCATCCTCATCACCAAAGAGGCCAAAGAGGTGCACTACGAGGCGGAACTGGTCATCGTGATGGGGCGGAGGTGTCGGCGTGTAAGCCCACAGGAGGCGCGCCAGTATATCCTGGGCTTCACCTGCGGCAACGATGTGTCGGAGAAGGCGTCGTGGGAGAAGGACCTCTCCTTCTGGAGGGCCAAGGGCATCCCTTCGTGGGGGCCAGTGGGGCCGTGGGTGGAAACAGATGTAGACCCCACAAAAGGGCTGGACCTAATGGTGCGGGTGAATGGGGTGGAGCACCACCGCACCAACACCCGCCTGATGATCCACAGCGTTTACGACATTGTGAGTTACATCAGCCAGTATACCTGGCTCTTCCCGGGGGACATCATTTTCACCGGGGCGGCCGGGGTAACGCGCCCCTTGAAGCCAGGGGATGTGGTAGAGGTGGAGATTGAGGGGATAGGGGTCCTGCGCAACCCGGTAGTGGGGGAGGAGTAGCCAATCTACATACCTTCTAGTCGCCCCTGGGCTGGGGAGGGGGCTTTCGGGTAGGGTAAGCCCAGGTATTCATAGGCCAGCCTTGTGGCCACACGCCCCCGGGGCGTGCGCTCCAGAAAGCCCCGCTGGAGTAGATACGGCTCATAGACATCCATCACCGTGTCTGGGTCTTCGCTTAGGGTGGCAGCCAGGGTCTCCAGCCCCACCGGCCCCCCATCAAACTTCTCCACCAGCGAGTGTAACAGCAAACGGTCCAGGGCGTCCAGGCCCAGGGCATCTATATCCAGATGGGCCAGGGTCTCCTGCGCCACTGCAAGGGTGATACGCCCATCCCGCTTCACCTGGGCGTAGTCCCGCACACGCTTCAGCAGGCGGTTGGCCACCCGGGGCGTCCCGCGGGAGCGGCGGGCTATCTCCTGCAGAGCGTCCTCATCCGCCTCCACCTGGAGCAAGCGGGCCGAGCGTATCAGGATAGCCGTTAGTTCCTCGGGGGTGTAGAAGTCCAGGCGGAACACCAGCCCGAACCTGTCCCGCAGGGGCGGGGAGATGGCGGCGTAGCGCGTGGTGGCACCGATCAGGGTAAACGGGTGCACCGCAAGGCGAACCGCGTGGGCGCTATACCCTTTCCCCCACACTATGTCCAGGCGGAAGTCCTCCATGGCTGGGTAGAGCACTTCCTCCACAGCGGGGTGGAGGCGATGCACCTCGTCAATGAAGAGCACATCCCCCCGCTTCAGACGGGCCAGGAGGGCAGCCAGGTCACCCTTGCGCTCCAGGGCGTGGCCCGAGGTAACCCGCATCTCCGCCCCCAGTTCGTGGGCTACAATACCCGCCAGGGTGGTCTTCCCTAGGCCAGGGGGGCCGTAGAGAAGCAGGTGATCCATGGGTTCTCCTCTACCTTTGGCGGCCTGGATAGCGATCCCCAGGGTCTCCTTCACCTTCTCCTGCCCTACATACTCCCCCAGGGTCTTGGGGCGCAGGGCGCGATCCAGGGTCAGGTCGTCTCCCTGGGGGCGGCCGGAGAGCAGGCGTCGGGTGGTGGCCATGCGCCTCCTCTGGACGAGGGCTAGCGGACAGTGGGCTGGCGCCCCTGGAAGACATCGGCGGCCCGCGCGGGGAAGGGCAACTCGTTGGGGTCTATGGGCACTTCAATAACCGCCGGCACCGAAAGGGACAGCGCTTCCCGCAGGGCCTCGCCCACTTCCTGGGGACGCTCCACATAGAAGCCCCGCGCTCCAAAGAGTTCTGCCAGACGGTCAAAGCGGGGGTTGGTGATGTCGGCTTCCACATAGCGCTCGTTGTAGAAATACTTCTGATAGGCTTTCTCCGACCCCCACGAGTTGTTGTTCATAACAACGGCCACTAGGGGGACCTTCCACCGCACCGCTGTCTCCAGTTCCTGGACGCTCATCATAAACCCCCCATCTCCGCAAATAGCCACCACCGGCTGGGCGGGGCGCGCCATCTTCACCCCTACTGCCATAGGGAAGCCAGAACCTACACAACCCAGGTCCAGGGAACTGAAGAAGGTGCCCGGCTGGTGGAAGTGGATACGCTCCGAGGCATAGCCAGTGGCGGCACCGGCGTCGGTTACCACCGATGCATCCGGAGGCAAGGCACGGCGCAGTTCATAATAGACGCGCTGGGGCTTGAGGGGAAGGGTGCTCAGGTTGCCTTCGGCGTCTAGACGGCGCTGGCGCTTCTCCCGCAATTGGGCGGCGAAGGTGAGGCGTGCCTCTCGCCCTGGCAGAGGGCCGGCCGTCTCCAGGGCCCGCAGAAGGGCCTTGGCCACCGCCTGGGCATCCCCCTGGATGCCCACAGCCACCGGGAAGTTGCGTCCTATCGCCTCAGGGTCTATCTCTATCTGCACAATCTGGGCGTCGCGGGAGAAGAAGCGGTAGTCGTAGAAGGTGGTGAAGTGGCCTAGGCGGGTTCCCAGGGCGAGAATTACATCAGCCTGCTGGGTCGCCTCGGCGGCCTCGGGTGTGCGCCCCAGAACGCCAATGTAGAGGGGGTGGCCGTTGGGAAGCACATCGGGGCGTCCGAAGGAGGCCACCACGGGGGCAGCCAGGAGATCGGCCCGGCGCGCCAGTTCCCCGTGTGCGCCGCTCCACTTCACCCCACCTCCAGCAACGATGACAGGGAAACGGGCGCGGGCGAGGACTTCCGCCGCCTCATGTATGCGCCGACTGTCCCCCTCCGGGCGCTGGAGGGGACGGGAGCGCTCAGGGGGGATGATATCCACCTCCAGGTCCCGGGCGTTGAGCAGGTCGCGGGGGATGTCCACCAGCACCGGCCCCATCTTGCCTGTTGTAGCCACACGGAATGCGTGGCGAAGGAGTTCGGGGATACGCTGGGGGCTGTTCACCTGGAAAACAGCCTTGCAGACAGGGCGCAGAACGCCCAAGTGGTCTATCTCCTGGAAGGAGTCCCGGAAGAGGTGGGCCATCATAGGCGCACCGGTAATCACTACCATAGGAGCGTGGGCCTTGTAGGCCCCGGCCACCCCCGTTACCAGGTTGGTTACCCCTGGCCCGTTGGTAACCATGCACAAACCAGGCTGGCCTGTAGCCATGGCGTAGCCCAGGGCCATAAAGGCTCCCCCCTCCTCGTGGCGCACCCCCACATAGCGAATGTCCTCCCTCCCATACATTGCATCCAGCACCTCCACGAAAGAGGACCCCACCACCCCAAAGATATACCTAACCCCTTCAGCCTTCAGGCATTCCACAACCGTCTGGCCTGCAGAAAGACGCATAGGAAACCTCCTTGTCTTCGCCGACTACCGCCTCAAGTATACTCCAAAGGGAAGGGCCTAGCCCCCTTCACACCCAGGCGGGTAACTCTTGCGAGAGACCTCGCGCCCCGAGGCATCAAAAATGGCGGCCACATCAGGGTTGGTGTTGTCCCAGATGGGCCTCCCATAACCGAAAGAGAACCCTCCCCATTCCGGGTGCACCTGGTTGGTGTAGACCCGTATCCGCTGCCCCGGCTGAAGGGTGTAGGAGGGGAAGGTGAAGGATGGCGAGCCATCGGAGGCATCCCTGAGCACCCACCCCAGCAGATTCACTGCCACTTGCCCTGTGTGCTCAATCTCCACATACTCGTCGGCCTCCGTTCGGGGCACTTGCCCGTCGTAGAAGATACAGCGGATGACTACCCCATAACCCTGTGGAGGCGCAGGCGTGGGGGATGGTGTGGGCGTATGAGTTGGCGTAGGCGTGGGCAGGGGTGTAGGCGTGGCTGTCGGAGAGGGCGTGGGGGTCGGCGTCGGGGAAGGCGCAGGCGTGGGGGATGGTGTGGGCGTATGAGTTGGCGTAGGCGTGGGCAGGGGTGTAGGCGTGGCTGTCGGAGAGGGCGTGGGGGTCGGCGTCGGGGAAGGCGCAGGCGTGGGGGATGGTGTGGGCGCATGAGTTGGCGTAGGCGTGGGCAGGGGTGTAGGCGTGATGGAGATGTCAGACGAGGGGAGCGAAGCCTTGGGCAAGGCATACCCCTCTAAGGCGACCTTCATCCCTGGGGTGAAGCCATAGGCCTTGGCCAGCCCGGCGTTCATTTCCAGGACATAGAGTGCAGTAGCCTGGGGGAAGTAGATGCGCAGTTCAGCGTCGGGTTTCCCTGGCTCCGGGTGCATGGTCTGGATGTCCACAATTTCCAGGTCGGCGTTGAGCCACAGGATATCCAGAGGGATGAGGGTGTTCTTCATCCAGAAGGGCCAGCGTCGCTCCTCCTCAAAGACGAATAGCATGGCCCACTCCAGGGGGAGGCTCTCCCGATGCATCAGCCCCTGGATACGCCTCTCCCAGGTGTCGGCCACCTCCAGATAAAAAGTGCGTCCGTTGACAACGGCCCGTGGAACGATAGGGGTTGGGGTAGGAGTTGGCGAGGGCGTCCAAGGGGCCGTGAAAGGGGTCGGCGATGGAGAGACGAGGGGAGGAGAGGATGGTGTGGAGGCACACCCCGGCCCCAAGATGCTAAGCGCTAAGCCTACCAGGAGTGAGAGAAGTCTCCTAAAGACATAGTGGCTCTCCATCATCCCCTACGGACAGAGGGGTCAGGCACGCTCCAGGGCCAGTTTGTCCATCTCCAACTGCACTTCTACCGGGTAGGTCCCGGAGAAGCAGGCGTCGCAGAAGCGCTCCCTGGGGATTCCCAGGGCGCGGTAAAGCCCACGCAGGCTGAGATACCCTAAGGTATCTGCACCGATGACCTGGCGAATTTCCTCCACGCTCTTGTGGGCGGCGATAAGTTCGGCGCGGGTGGCCATATCTATTCCAAAGGGGCAAGGCCAACAGATAGGAGGGGCAGTGATGCGCATATGCACCTCCTTGGCCCCGGCCCTGCGTAGAAGGCTCACCACATGGGGTGTGGTGGTGCCTCGCACAATGGAGTCGTCCACCACCACCAGGCGCTTCCCCTCCAGCACCTCCCGCAGGGGGTTGAACTTCAGGCGCACCCCCAGGTCGCGAATGCGTTGGTCCGGCTGGATGAAGGTGCGCCACACATAGCGGTTCTTTATCAGCCCCTCGGCATAGGGTATGCCCGACGCATCCCCATACCCCTGGGCGGCAGGGATAGAGGAATCGGGGACGCCGATAACCAGGTCGGCCTCCACCGGGTGCTCCCGCGCCAGTTCCTGGCCCATGCGCCGCCGGGCGTTGTAGAGCAGGAGACCGTCCATCCGGCTATCGGGGCGGGCGAAGTAAATGAACTCAAAGACGCACAGGGCACGCCTGAGGCTAGGGGCCTTGTAGAGGGTTCGGGGGAAATCGCTATTGACCTGCACCACCTCCCCTGGCTCCACCTCTCGCAGGAAGGTGGCGCCGATATGTTCTAGGGCGCAGGTCTCAGAGGCGACCACCCATCCCCCGTTGAAACGCCCCAAGCAGAGGGGGCGCACTCCCAGGGGGTCTCGGATGGCCAGCAGGGTATCGGGGGTGAGGACCACCAGGGAATAGGCCCCTACCAGGGTCTTCATCATAAAGGCAGCCCGCTCCCCCCAGTCTCGGCCAGGGGCGTTAGCCAGAAGGTGGGCAACTACCTCCGAATCGGTGGTGGTAGTGAAGCGACACCCCCACTCGGTGGCAAGGCGCTGGCGCCACTCCCTGGCGTTGATGACATTGCCGTTGTGGCCCAGGGCAAGGGTGCCATGCACACCCTGCACCTTTATGGGCTGGGCGTTCTGGAGGCGGCTGGAACCGGTGGTGGAGTAGCGGGTATGGCCAATAGCCATATGCCCACGCAGGCGGTGCAGATCGCCCTCGCGGAAAACCTGGGAGACCAGGCCCATATCTGTGTGCATAGAGAGGGTGTAGCCGTCGGTGGTGGCGATACCGGCGCTCTCTTGGCCGCGGTGCTGGAGGGCAAAGAGGCCGAAGAAGGTGATGCGGGCTACATCTTCCCCTGGGGCAAACACCCCGAAGATACCACACGCCTCGCGGGGCGAGTTGTCCACGCGGTAGCCTCCAGGGAGACCCTCTCCACCTGCCCGGAGGTTGTCCCGCTTTCAGGGTAGCACAGGACAATTGGAGGGTCAATAGACGGCTGTTGCGCTCGTGGTGGGGATCGCATAACAAGGCAGGGTTTCCTCTACTCTAGCCTGGGCCACTCCTCGTCCACCCCCCTACCGACCATATTGGTAACATTTGCCGTATTTGTGATACACTCTGCCCTACACAGTGCCTCGGGGCGTTGGGTTACAATTAAACTGCGCATACCTCCCGCACCCCTGGGGCAGGAGGCCGGGAGCACCTTCGGAGGTCGAAGATGGACATCCGCTTACAGTCCCGCAACTTGGACCTTTCCCCCGCTATGCAGACCTACCTGGATAAGAAGCTCCGTCGTATGGAGCGCGTGCTGAACAACCTCCCTGTGCTTTCTGCCATGCTGGAGGTAACCTATGAGGACACCCGCCAGGCCGACCGACGCTACAGGGCAGAGATTACCCTGGACATCAACGGGCGGGTGCTCCGCGCCGAGGAAAGGGCCGGCACCCTGGAGGCGGCCGTGGATGCGGCTGTGGACATTGTAGACCGTCGGGTGGCGTCCTATCGGGCCTTTCTGCACCGGGGCGAAGTAGGTGGCAAAGCCGCTCGCGGCCCAGAGCCCCCTCCACCCCCTCCACCCCCTCCTACCCTGGCGGCCCAGCCCCTCCCCCTGGACCTATCTACCGGCAGGCGTCTGGTGCGCATTAAGCGCTTCCCTATGAAACCCATGTCGGTTGAGGAGGCCGCTCTACAGATGGAGGCCCTGGGCCATCAGTTCTTCCTCTTTCAGAATGTGGATACGGGGCGCTACTCCGTTCTGTATAGGCGGGAGAACGGCGACTACGGCCTAATTGAGGCGGAGCCGGCATAGGGAAGGGGTCGCTCTCTAGGATATAATGGGGGCGATGCTCACCCACACCTTCTTGCACCTGCCGGGCGTCGGCCCCGACACCGAGCGCGCTCTCTGGAGCGGGGGTATTACTACCTGGGAGTTCCTGGACCGGGCATTGAAGCGGTGGAGCCGCTCCACCTCGGAAATAAGCCTGGTCGCCGCCGTCCTGCGGGAGAGCCAGGCCCGTTTGACCCTGGGCGATGCCGGGTGGTTCCACCCTCGCCTCCCATCCAGGGAGCAGTGGCGCCTCTTCGCTGACTTCCGAGAGAAGGCTGTTTTCCTAGATATTGAGACTACGGGCCTCTCTCCTGGAGCAGACGGGTATCTTACCGTGGTGGGGGTTTATGACGGACGGGAGTATCGCCCCTTCATTCGGGGCAAGGACCTGCACCTGCTCCCCAGGGAACTGGTGCGCTATCGTCTGCTGGTAACCTTCAACGGCGCTCGTTTTGACGCCCCCTTCCTGGAGGCTGAACTGGGGCCGGTGCTGCGCCATATGGCCCATATAGACCTGTTGTATCCCCTGCGTCGACTGGGCTACCGGGGAGGGCTGAAGGCGGTGCAGCGCCAGGTGGGCCTGGCGCGCCCCAGCGACTTGGAGGGACTGGAGGGCTACGATGCCGTGCTAATGTGGGGGGAGTATCAGCGTGGGAACCGAGGGGCGCTGGATACGCTGGTGCGATACAACGCCGAGGATGTGGTGGTGCTGGAGAGCTTGGCTGTGTTTATGTATAACGCCTCTGTGAAAAAGCTGCCCCTGGCAGTGCCCCCACTGCCTACGCCTCCGCGCCCTCGTCTAGACCTGCCTTATAGCCGTGAGGTGGTGGAGAGGTTGAAGGCACGAAAGGGCCTGGCAGGGTGGTAGAGAAGTCACGCGCCAAGAAACGTGGCTACGATGGCGTTGGGGGAACAAGGGGGGTGTGATGGACGGGGATGCCATCGTAGTGGGCGATACCCTATCCGTTTTGCGCTCCCTACCCGACGACACCTTTGATGTGGGTGTTACCTCTCCACCCTACAACAAAGGGGAGCGCCATAAGGGTTGGCTGGTGGACAAGGTCATCTACGACTCTAGCCACGATGCTATGCCCGAGGCCGCCTACCAAGACTTGCAGGTCGCTGTGCTTGATGAACTCTATAGAGATTAGCCCTGGCTATGTCGCTACCGCCCGGGAACGCCTGGCCAATGTTGAAACGGAACGGCCGCGCCTGGTAGGGGAGATAAAGCGCCATCGGGTGGAACTTACCTTCCAGGAGCGCAAAGCCCGGGGGCTCACCAGACCGCCAAAACAACAGCAGGGGCGTTTTATGCGCCTGCTCTAAGCCAGCCAGGGCAGGTAGGGCCTCCACTCCTCCTGGACTTGGCGGTTGAAGAAGATAACATAGGGATGGGCGTAGGGGGAGCGGGGCCTGCGCAGGAGGCGCATCCCTGCCTCTATCGGGGTGCGTCCAGCCTTCTTGTGGTTGCATGGGATGCACGCCGTTACCACATTCTCCCAACTGTTGGGGCCCCCGCGATGGCGCGGGATGATGTGGTCCACCGTCAGGTCTTTGGCCTGGCGTCCACAATACTGGCATGTGTAGTTGTCCCGCTGGAACACCTCCCGCCTGGAAAGTCGTCGCTGCACAAAGGGGCGGCGCACAAGGTAGTGCAGGCGGATAACCGATGGCACAGGCACAACAGCCCTAGAGGTATGGATCACCCCACGCCCGTCCACCAGTAGTTCCGCCTTGCCCTTGTCCAGCAGGACTATGGCACGACGCACATTGCAGATGTTCAGCGGCTCGTAGTTCTGGTTTAGCACAAGCACTGGAGCGTTGAGCATAGCAGTCCCACGCCAACCACGCCTTTTAGCCTTATCATAGCACAGGGCTTATGCCCAGGCTACAAGCGCACCCCCTGCTTCTACTTAAGGAGGTCCTGGCGCATCTGCTCATATTGCTCTCGGGTGATTTCGCCCCGAGCGTAGCGCTCCTTGAGGATGGTCAGGGGGTCCTGAGATGGGCGCTCCTCCCGCCGGCTCGTAAGGGTGCGCACGCCCCACACGATGAGGAAGACGATGGCTCCCCAGAAGATGAGGCTCCACAGAAGCCCTATCCCCATCCACCAACCCGGGAAGTTGTTCCCCATCATCCACCACACGGTGCACCTCCTGGCTTGCTCCCTCTTAGCATAGCACACGGCCAGGGGTGCTTAGACCCCCCTTTCTGCTAGGATAAAGGGCGGCAGGAACCGCAAATAGGAGGCATAGGATGGACTTCCGCTTCACCCCCCAGCAGGAGCAGTTCCGTCAGGAGGTTAGGGCCTTCCTCCAGGCTGAACTCCCCAGGTTCCAAAGCGGGCCTGCGGAAGAGGGGGAGGGGGGCATCAACAAGCCCTTCTCCCGTCGCCTGGGCGAGAAGGGGTGGATTGGCCTGGCGTGGCCCAGGGAGCACGGCGGACAGGGGCTGGGGTTCGTCTCCCAGGCCATCTACTGGGAGGAGATGCTTTTGGCCAGTGCACCCATCAACTACCACTTCATCGCCGAGCGCCAGATGGGCCCTTCCATCATCATGTTCGGCACCGAGGAGCAGAAGCGTTTCTTCCTCCCCAGGATTATGCGGGGAGAGTGTTCCTTCTCCATTGGCTACTCCGAGCCCGATACAGGCTCGGACCTGGCTTCCCTGAAGACCCGCGCCGTGCAGGACGGGGACGATTATGTGATTAACGGGGCGAAGGTGTGGAACAGTTCTCACCGTGGGGCCGACTACATCTGGCTAGCCACACGCACCAACCCCGACGCCCCCAAGCACCGGGGCATATCGGTGTTCATTGTGGACCTGAAACTGCCTGGCATCACAATTCAGCCTATTCTGAATATGGCCAACATCCCAGGCTTCTGTCTGGTTACCTTTGACCAGGTGCGTGTTCCCAAAGGCATGATGGTGGGGGAGAAGGATAGGGGCTGGTATGTGGTGGCAGGTAACCTGGACTTTGAGCGCTCTGGGATTGAGCGTGTGTCGTATTGCTACCCCCTCTTTCGGGAGTTCCTGGCCTTTGTGCGAGAGGGGGCGCTGGGCGGGAAGCGCCTGGCCGACGACCCGCGAGTGCGGGCGCGCCTGGCGGAGATGGAGATTGAGTATCAGGTGGGGCGCCTGCTGGCCTATAAGGTGGCGTGGATGCAGGACCAGGGAGTGGTGCCCAACCTGGAGGCGTCGGTCTCCAAGTTGTTTGGCACAGAGGTAAGCCAGCGCATGGCCCGCACCATGGCCGAGGTGCTGGGGATGTATGGGCAGTTGGAGCCCGGCTCCCCCTGGGCACCCCTGAAGGGGCGGGTGGAGCGGGCATGGGTTTATGCCATCCCCCGCACCATCGCTGGGGGCACCTCGGAGGTGATGCGCAATATTATCGCCCTGCGTGGGCTGGGCCTACCAAGAGGCTAGTCGGAAGAGGGGAGTTTCCTGGGCTGTTGGACAGGCATCT
Organism: Dehalococcoidia bacterium; assembly: GCA_046294495.1. Taxonomy (GTDB): domain Bacteria; phylum Chloroflexota; class Dehalococcoidia; order Lucifugimonadales; family HRBIN23; genus HRBIN23. The sequence continues at coordinate 15,363 of JBKBKV010000009.1, forward strand.
CCTGCCCACAACAAGTCAAGGTGCCATCCCCTGCCTTCGTGCATAAAACAATGGTGCTACACACTGGACACTCGTAGCGCCGTCCCAACTGGGCCACGGGGCAACCTCCTGGTGGAATAGGGTAACGCCGCCAAGGCGCTATCTGGCCAATATGATAAAGAGTTGAATGGGGCGGTGTCAACTGTGAAGGGGCTGGCTTACCCCTATACGCCATCCCCGGGCGACAAGGGAATCGCCTTGAGGGGCTATTGACAGGGCGTCTTGTGCTCGCTATCCTGTCATTGCCATTTGGGAGGGAACTATGCGGTGGCGGAACATCGCCTTTTTGGCCCTGTTGGGGACGGCTCTGCTGCTCCTAGCATGCCGGCCGGCGGCTGCACCGACCCCCGTTCCTACCCCCACACCTCGGCCAGAAGCCCCCACACCAACGCCGATAGTGGCTCCGGCTGGTGTTACCCCCACTCCCATAGCGGCGCCCCCGGCCCAGACTATGCCGACGCCTGTTCCCCCAACACCCACACCCACACCAGCGCCCCGGCGGGGTGGCACTTTGCGCTTCATCCCCCACGCCAGCCTCGCCTCCATTGACCCCATGTGGACCACAGCGGCAGTAACAGGGAAAGACTTCGCCAACTTCGTTTACGAAGGCCTCTTCGCCTTGGACGCCTCTTTTACACCCCAGCCGTCTTTGTTGGAGGCATGGAGAGTAGAGCCTAATGGCCTCACCTGGACATTTACCTTGCGCCCCAACCTTACCTTCCATAATGGCGACCCGGTGCGTCCCCAGGATGTAATTGAGTCCCTGAAACGCTGGTCAAGCCAAGACGCCTGGGGCCGGGAGATGTGGAACAACATCACACGCATAGATACGATTGACCAGCGGACTTTTGCCTTTGTCCTGAAAGAGCCTACAGGGGTCATACTGAACCAGTTGTCGGTGCCATCGGGCTATCGGCCCGTGGTGGTGCACGAAAAGATTTGGCAGGTGCCACCTAAGCAAGGGGCCCGCGAGGCCATCGGCACCGGCCCCTATCGCCTGGTCTCGTGGCGACCGGGAGATAAGTATGTTGTGGAGCGTTGGCCCGATTATAAGTCCCGCACCGAGCCACCCTCGGGGCTGGCTGGGGCACGCCCCAGTTATGTAGACCGGATAGAGGGTGTAGAGGTGCCGGACCACGCAACCCGCTTCGCCTCCCTGCACACGGGGCTGGTGCAGTTCCTAGACGATTTCTCTCACGACCTGGCCCCCCAGGTGGAGCGCAACCCCAACTTGCGCCTCCACATTGTGGGCCCCGGCCCCAAACTGATCATCGCCATTAACCATTCCCGACCCCCCTTCAACGACTTGCGGGTGCGCCAGGCCCTACAACTGGCCTATCCTGTGGACAGGGCAATGCAAGCGGCGGTTGGAGATTCCCGCTTCTGGCGCCTGTGCCCCAGCGTCTTCGCTTGCGGCACCATCTGGGAGGAGCCCGGCAAGGCCGGCTCCGAGGGACACTACAATGTGCATGACCTGGCCCGGGCTAAAGAGTTAATGCGCGCCTCGGGCATGGAGGGCACAGTAGTGCGCCTGCTGAGTGCCCAAGATGTGCCTTCCATCGCCAACCCTTCCCTGGTTACCAAAGAGGTGCTGGAGCAGTTGGGCCTGCGAGTGGACCTACAGCCTATGGACTGGGCTGCCCTTACTGCCCGCCGCACCAATCCGGAGGTGTGGGAGGTGTGGCATACTGCTTGGATTACCTGGCACTTTGTGCACCCCCTGGTGAGCCCCGCCCACGCCAAACTGGCCTGGTTCGCCCGCTATCCCGACACCACAGGGCGTGTAACCAGCGCCCGGGAGGCCATCCTGCGCGCTCTTACCCTCCAGGAGCAGTTGGATAAGACCCGCGACCTGGCCAGGGTCGTCTGGGAGGATGTGCCCTACATTATCCTGGGTGAAGCGTCTGGATTGCGCGCCACTCGGAAGGAGGTGCAGGGCTTCAAACCCACCATCTTCCTAACGCTATGGGATGTGTGGCTGGAGCGCTAGCCCCTGAACCTTTGCGTGCGCCGGCGCGCCAGCAAATCTGCTCCGCTGGCGGTAAGCCTCAAGGGTGCAGGTGAGCACAACCCCTTGACAACGCCTCTCCCTCTTGCTATTGTTTCATTGCACCTTTATAGAACATATGTTCATCCAGGGTGGGCAAAGGAGGCATCGTGCAGCGGCGACCCCTCTCCCCTCGCCAGCAGGGGATCCTCAACTTTATCAGGGAGTTTGTTCTGGAGCACGGCTACCCCCCCTCTATTCGGGACATTCAGAAAGGGTGTGGCCTCTCCTCTACATCGGTGGTGGAATACAACCTGCACATCCTGCAGAGAGAGGGCTACCTGCGCCGCTCTCCAGAGGTGTCCCGGGGCATAGACCTTATCGGGGGTCCGGGGAGTAGGGCGGTGGTGCCTGTGCCTATTCTGGGGGCTATCGCCGCCGGTGAGCCTCTCCCCACCTTCCCCGAGGACTCTTGGCAGAGGGCTGAGATCCTGGAACTGCCTACCAGCCTTCTCTCTACCCGCAACCCCGTCTTCGCCTTGCGGGTGAAGGGGCAGTCCATGCTGGACGCCCTGATCAACGATGGGGATATCGTTCTGGTTCAACCCACTCCCCAGGTGGAGAACGGAGCTATGGCAGTGGTATGGCTGAAGGGGAAAGGGGAAACGACCCTGAAGCATTTTTACCGGGAGAAGGACACGGTGCGCTTACAGCCCGCCAACTCCCAAATGGCCCCCCTCTATGTGCACCCCAAAGAGGTGGAGGTGAAGGGGAGGGTGGTGGGCGTTCTGCGCTTTATGCGCTAGTGCGCAGTGGCCCCCTCAGGCCAGAGGAACTCTTTTCGCTCCGCCGCCTGCACACCCTCCCCCACCAGGGCGTCCACATCCAGGCCCGCTTCCAGGCGTTGCGCCTCCTCCAAAGACACCTGCGTGCGGGGGTGCTTTGGCACAAACAGGCTACAGCAGTCCTGGTCAGGGACGATAGAAACCGGATAGGTGCCCAACTGCTTGGCCTGGGCGATAATCTCCTGCTTGTCCATCCCCACCAGAGGACGCAGAACTGGCAGATGGCTGGCAGCCCCTATGGTGGCCATGTTGGTTAGGGTCTGGGATGACACCTGCCCCAGGCTCTCCCCGGTTACCAGCGCCCCCGCTTTATGCTCCGCGCCCAGCCCTTCGGCGATGCGGAACATAAAGCGCCGATATAGCACCACCCGATAGGCTGGGGGCACTTGCAAGATAATGCGCTTCTGTATCTCCGCGAAGGGCACCAGATAGAGAATACTCTCCCCTTGCCAACGGGTGAGCAGGCGAACAATGTCCTGGGCCTTCTCCTTTGAGGTGGCCCCTACCAGGGGGAAACTGTGGAAGTGGACAAAGACCACACGACACCCCCGGCGCATAGCCCGCCAGGCGGCCACAGGGGAGTCGATACCTCCAGATAGTAGGGAGACCACCGTCCCGCTCACCCCCACGGGAAGGCCACCCGCCAGGCGCTCCTCTCCTATGGAGACGAAGGCCTGGCGAGGGAGCACCGTTACCACCACCTCCACCTCGTAGTGCTCCAGGTCTACCTTTGCCCCGCTCTTCTCCTTTACCAGCGCCCCCACCTGGCGCTCTATCTCTGGGGAGAGGACAGGGAAGGTCTTGTCCTGGCGCTTGGCGCTTACCCGGAAAGATGTGAAGGGGCGCTGGGTAGCCAAAAGCCCCGCCGCCTCCAGGATAGCATCCATAGAGGGTGGAACCCGATACGCCCGCGACAGCAGCTCCAGCCCAAACACATACGCCGCCCGCTGGCGAAGCACCTCCCAGTCCGCTTCGTCAGAGATGGGAACGACAGCGGTCAATGGCGTAAGGGGATAGACGCGAAGTCCCGTGCCCAGCAATGCCCAGCGCAGGTTCTCCAGGGCGCGGCGCACAAAGAGGGGCTGGTTCATCCCTTTCAAGAAAATCTCATGGAAGAGGCGAACTAGGCCAACCTGCTCCACGCCTTTTACTTCCCTTGGAACTGGGCCTTGCGCTTCTCTAGGAAGGCCCGCCGCCCCTCATGGTAGTCCTGGGAGTCAAACACCAAGAAGGGCATGGCCTCCTCCTCTGGTGTGAGGTGCAGGGCGGGGTCGGCGATAACCTTGCGCAGGACACGCTTGTTGTAGCGGTGGGAGAGGGGCCCCAGGGCGGCCACCTCCTGGGCCAGGCGATATGTATAAGCCTCCACCTCGGCCAGGGGAAGGACCTGGTGGAGGAGGCCTATGCGCAGGGCCTCCTGGGCGTCCAGGAGACGGGCGGTGAGCAGTATATACTTGGCGCCCGCCGGCCCCACGCAGTCCACCAGACGACGCATCTCCTTGTAGCCGATAGTGATGCCCAGGCGCGCCGCCGTAATGCCCATGCGAACATTCTCGGCCCCAATGCGGATGTCTGTAGCGGTGGTCAGTTCGCACCCACCGCCTACACAGTAGCCCTTGATGAGGGATATGGTGGGCTTAGAGAGGTCTTCAACAAGGTCCATGGCCCCTTCAGAGGCGCGGGCGTAGAGGCGGGCCTTATCGGCGTTATTGCGGTAGAGGTCAAAGTCTTTTATGTCTGCCCCTGCCGAGAAGGCCTCATCGCCTGCCCCCGTGAACACCACCACCCGCACCTGGGGATTGTGCTCCAGGTCTATCATCAAGCGTTGCAGTTCCAGCCACATATGGTAGTTCATGGCGTTGCGTTGGTCGGGCCGGTTGAATGTAACGGTGGCGACGCCATCGGCCACATTCAGCAGGATATCCTGGCTCACAACCCGCTCCTTTATGGGTTCTCCTAGCCCAGTATACCCCAATGGGTTGCCACGCATTCCACTCCCTGGGAGGTGCTTTCCCCAAAAGCCCCAAACGGGCTAAGATAGAGATGATGCTGAATAAACGCTTCTCGGGCCTTCGCGCCGTCTTCTTTGACCTATACAACACCCTAGCCCGCTTCTGGCCACCACGGGAGCAGGTGCAGGCGCAAGGCGCCGCTAGCGTGGGCCTGCAGGTGGTGCCCGAGGGCATCGCCAAAGGCTATGTCCAAGCCGACGCTTTTCTTGCCCGGGAGAACGCCCGCTGGCCCCTGCGCCTGCGCCCCCCCGAAGAGGTGGACAGGTTTTGGGCCGAGTATGAGCGGCGCATCCTGGAGGGGGCCGGTGTGCAGGTGGACGCCGAGACGGCCCTGCGCGTCTGGCAGGCGGTGCGCTCCCTCCCCTACGACCTGGCCCTCTTCCCCGATGTGCTTCCGGGCCTGCGCCTACTGAAAGAGCGGGGACTGGGCATTGGCGTTCTGTCCAACATCAATCGGGATGGCCCCACCCTGCTAGCGAGTCTAAACCTCGCCCCCGTTGTGGACTTTATAGTTACTTCACGGGAAGTGGGGGCCGAGAAGCCCCATCCCCCTATCTTTCTAGAGGCCTTGCGCCGTGCTGGGGTAAGGGCGAACGAGGCTCTCCATGTGGGGGACCAGGTGGAATCGGATGTGGAAGGGGCACGTCGGGTGGGCATCCTCCCGGTGCTGATGGACCGCTATGGACACCTGGTGCCGCCTGAGGGTGTGTGGGTGGTGCGCTCAGTGCCAGAGGTGGCGGAGTTGGTGGAGGGGTGAGCATTCCACGCACCTTCAAGAGGCAGGCTACGTGCTTCTTTCACCCTCTTTGCCCGAGGAAGAAGGTCTACTAGGCCCCCCTCCTAATGCCCTATGCAATAACCTGGGCCTGCCCCCTTGACAGCCCAACCCTACCCCATTACCCTATAAAACAGAGCGAGCGGGCGTAACTCAGCGGCAGAGTGTCTGCTTCCCAGGCAGAAAGTCGGGGGTTCAAATCCCCTCGCCCGCTCCACAGATACACTCTGCTATTCCCTTCGCCTACGGGGCCTTCCTACTTCCCAGTAACAACAGGGTTGCGGCTCAGCACCCCCAGGGCCTCAAATAGGGCTCTTACGACCCGAGACTCCACCGCACCCCTTGTCCACCCACCCTCACGCAAGGCCTCTAGCGTGGAGGCGCTCAAGACCGCCAAAGAAGCCTCTCCGTGAAGGATAACATAAGCCTCCGCAAGGCCAAGCACCTGGGCCTCTAGAGGAGGGGCACCAGTGTATGACTCGGGCACATACCCCCGGCCGTCCAGGCGGTTGTGGTGGTGCGCTAAGATGGCGGCCACCACTGGATTGGGAGCGCACGCCATGGCTTGGCTGACATGGGCAACCAGGACATGGCGCACCGGCTCCCATGTAATGGCCCCCCTGAAGGCCTCCTGGGGCAAACGCCCCACTTCTTTGGACCCAAGCAGACGGGCAGCCCCTAACAGGGCCACTTCCTGCCCCGGTGGCAAGCCCAGGGCACCAGCCATGGCGGCTACCAAGGCCACCAACCTGGCGCCGTAGTCGGGCGGGCCCTGGGCTGTTCCAACCGTTTCTTTTGCGTGGCCTTGGGGAGGTTGGGGTGCGGACCCACTAGTTTGCAACCCATACCTCCCCTTAGCCACCCTTACGGCAATCCCCAGTTGTCTGCCAGGGCGACCGCTACATTGGCCAGGGTGAGGAGCAAGGCCACACCAACAATGAGAGCCCGGACCAGCACCAGACGAGCACGCCTCATGGCCATCACCTCCTGTTGGTTTGTAAATAGTGTGGAGGAACGATGGTAACGAGGCGGTTACATATCTGCGCGGTGAGGGGGCGAGGTAGTAGGGGAAGCCTACGCTAGCGCTAAAGGCTGTGGAGCACAATCCAGATACAGTTACCTGGTTACCAGGCTGGCCCCGCGCCGAATGATAGCCTCGTGAAGGTCGCCCCAGCGCTTGGCGGGAACAATACCCAACTCAACAGCCACAGTATGCTGGAAATAGCGGATCTGGTGGAGGGCACCCAGCGTGTCCCCTGCCAGGAGGCGGGCCTGCGCCAGGAGATAATGGGCCTCCTCGTCCAAGGGGTCGGAGGCGAGGGCGCGTTGCAGCACCTCCTGCGCCTGTGAATGCTCCCCACGCTTCAAGTAGTAGCGGGCGAGGGTGAGCAGGACCTCCTGATACTGCACCTCCAGGCGGGCACGCACCTCCTCACACCATTGGCTGTCAAACCCCTCCATAAATGGTCCACTATAGACGGAAATAGCCTTCATAAGATAGGATATCTTGCCGTCCTCGCTATCTCTGAACCGCTGCGCGCTCTGGATGTGCCTGTCAAACTCGTGGAGGTCAAACTCCACCGGGACCTGCCGGCCTATTTCGTAGGCACCCCCGTGGCTTTCCAGACATTCCGGGTATAAAGCGCGGCGCAGCCGGTAGACCGTTGTCTTGAGGACTTTGCGCGCCTCCTCAGCGCCCCATTCCGGCCACAGGGCGTCAATGACCTCGTCGCTCGTCGCCCGCCCCTTCTTATATAGCAGGAAATACAGGAGTTCCTTGGCTTTCTTGCTGCCCCACTCTGAATCCTTTACCTCGTGGTCTCCCAACAGCACTCGGGGCCTGCCCAGGGCAAACACCCTTAGTTTGGGCAAAGCGGTAATGACCTCCCAAGCCTGTTGCTTCTGGTCAGGCCACGAGCGGATATGGCTCTTCAGCCGTTCAGCCAGGTCTGCAAAGATGCTACCGCCAATATGCTTTAGCGCCCCCAGTTGGATCACTTCCACCCACTCCTGGGGATCGGTCAGCAAGAAGCCGTAGTAGCCGAGTTTACCCACCGCCGCAGCCACTTCAGCCAGACATTTCTGACATTGTTGCGTGCGCCCGCTCCGTTCGTAGATCAGGCTCTCCAGCAGTTTGGCTTCGGCTATCACCCGCAGGTTTCTGGGACGCTGGAGGAGGCGCTGCGCCAAGCGCGTGTGCTCCAGGGCCTCCTCGTAGTTGTTACGCCGACACAGGACCTTACCAAGACCCAAATGGAGACGCGCCTGGGCATGCCTATGTCCCGCTTGCTGGGCCTCTAGAAGGGCTCTACGCAGAAGGTCCTCTGCCTTTGCAGTCTCCCCCAGTAGGCGATAGGTGTTCCCCAGAGCACTGGTCGCCTCGGCCACCAGGGACGCATCCATCAGGGTCTGGGCCAGTTCCAGCCCTCGGTGGAGAACGGTGAGCGCCTCCCGATACCTGCCCAGCGCCTGCAAAAGAATGCCTTCGCTAACGGTGGCAAGAGCAAGAGAGGGCAGAGTTCCTGCCTTGGTGGAGACCTGCACAGCCGTCCTTACCGTATCCAGGGCGATGTCCAACTCCCCCCGATAGAGGTAGGCCATGCCCAGGTTGTTCAGGGTATAGCACAGGGCACCGTCGTTACCCAGTTTCGTCCACCCTTTCTGCGCCTTCTCCAGGTAATGGACCGCCCGCTCCAGGTCGCCCATAGAGCCGTGCAAGGCGCCCAGCCCATCGTAAACTAGAGAGCAGAACTCTAAATCCCCTTCGTTGGCCAGTTCCAGGGCCATCTCAAAGTGCACCCGTGCCTGTTCTAGGTCTCCCGCTACCGTCAAAGCGCTGGCCAGTTGCCGGTGTGCCTCGGCCAAGGCCGCCGCGCGTGCGTTGGCCTCTTTTAGTGTGTTCAATGCCTCCCGGGCCATCTCAACGGCCCGGCGAAGGCGCCCCAACCTGCGGTAGGCGTGGCTTTGGACAGCCAGGGTTTGGCCAAGGGGCTCCAAGGCCCTCTGTTCCCGCCATATCTCAGCGGCTTGATCCAGGTATGTCAGGGCCTTGGAGGCATCGCCAAGCCTGAGGAGCACATTACCTCCGAGGAGCAGGAGGTCAGGGTCGCCTTTGAGCGCATCCTGGGGGAACAGCGCCAGCCAGGCATGAAGGGTCTGCCAACGCCCTGTCTTGAAGTAGGCCCACCCGGCCTCCTTCGTAAGGGCGATAGCCCCATCCGTATCGCCTGCAGCCAGCAGGTGCTCAACTGCCCGATGAGGCTCGCCTGAGGACCGCAGCACCTCGGCCGCCCGGCGGTGCAGGGCTACATAATCCCTGGGCGCCTCCTGCTGAAAGCGATGCAGGAGGAACTGGCGAAAGAGGTCGTGGTAGCGAAAGACGGGGGGTGCGCCGGCGCGCTCTTCCAGGAAAAGGCCCCTAGCCTGCACCTCCCTAATGTTACGAAGCCCTGAACGCGTCCCCAAAACGCGGTCGCACAAGTCGGACGTGAACTCGGTGAAAACCGAGGAGCGCAAGACGAAGTGCTGTAGCCTGCGGGGTAGCCGGGAGTATACCTCCTCGCCCAGGTACCTGAACAGGATGTCGTCCCCCTGCCAGGGTGCACCGTTGTCCTCCAAAGCCCCGGGGCCGGCCCTCGCCAGCAAGACTAGCCCGGCGGGCCAGCCACCCGTTCGGGCGAGTGCCAGGTCTACTGCCTTAGGGGATACAGGGCGTTTCCAGAAATTCGCCAAGAGGCTCTCAGCCTCCTCGGTGGAGAAGCGCAGGGTGCTCTCTTGGTGCCACACGACTTCCCCATGCACATCCAACCGAGGGAGGCAGGGGATAGCGGGACGGGTTCTACCGGCGAGGACAAAGTGAACATTGGCCGGTGCCCGCTCTATAAGCAGGCCAACCATCTCTAACAGGTGGGGCTTGCCCTCCAGGTGGTGGACATCGTCTAGTAGGAAGAGGACCTTCGCTGGGGATACCTGTTGCAATACAGCAGCGAACAGGCCTACCACGAGGCGCCAGTCCGTGTCATCAGGGACTGAAGGGATGCTGAAGGAGCCTCCCAGGCCGTTCTCCATAGCCACCGCTAGGTAGCGCAGGACATCCAGGGGGGCCTGGTCCTCCGGCCCAAAGGTATACCAGCACACCCTGCTCCCCGCCCCTTGTGCCAAGTCCACCAAAAGGGTTGTCTTGCCGTAGCCAGCGGGTGCCTGGACGATTTGAACCCGCTTCTCAAAGCCATGTATCAAAAGCGCCACCAGGTGGGGACGCTCAATTGCAAAGGAGGGGCGACGCGGCGCTACACACTTGGACGGGAAGGGCAACTGCGTCACCGGCATGGGCACCACCTACTACACACCAGAGAATAGCACGGGGTGCCAATTCCCGCAAGACGGCCCAAACGCTCTAGGGGTGTAGGCGCCAGGGGGGTGTTGGTGGCGTTGACACTCTCCCCAGCAGATTGCTAAACTACATTCTAGGTGTTACGAAAACCACCTGCTCCGAAGGGAGGAGGAAGGGTGCCTATCTACGAGTATATCTGTGAGAACCACTCTTGCTCCCATCGCTTTGAACTGCGCCAGAGTTTTGACGCCGAGCCTGTAGCCGCATGCCCCCTTTGCCATAGCCGCGCGCGCCGACGCTTCCATCCCGTGCCTATCTTCTTCAAAGGCAGCGGTTGGTATGTAACGGACTACGGGCGAAAGAACCCCACCCTCTCCACAAACGAGGGTGGCTCGGGGGCAGATAAGGCAGAATACGCTAGCCCCAAAGGGGAGGAACAGTC
>JBKBKV010000009.1:25895-46844 GCA_046294495.1 Dehalococcoidia bacterium
AGCGCCAGGGGTTCCGCCTCTTCGCCGTCCTCCAAGCGCTAGCATCCAGCAGTGCGTGCCCTTGTGCAGCGTGTCCTCCGGGCGTCGGTCTCCATCGGTGGGGAGACGGTGGGGGATATAGGGAAAGGGCTGGTGGTGTTCCTGGGGGTAGGCCGGGGCGACACCCTAGAAGATGCCCGCTACCTGGTAGAGAAGGTGCTCAACCTGCGCATCTTCCCCGATGAGGAGGGGCGCTTCAACCACTCGGTGCAGGAGGTTGGGGGTGGCCTCCTGGTGGTCAGTCAGTTCACCCTCTACGCCGAGACCCGCAAAGGGCGACGCCCCAGTTTCACCCAGGCCGCCTCGCCCCAGGAAGCCCAACCTTTGTATGAACAGGTGGTGGCCCTCTTCGGCCAGGCTGGCCTGCCGGTGGCGACGGGGCGCTTTCAGGAGCACATGCTGGTGGAAGTGCTCAACGATGGGCCAGTGAGCATCCTAATAGACAGCGCCGACCGCCTCAAGCCCCGGGGCTAGGCCAGGAGGTGGGGGAGCACCGTCCCCTTCCCCGCTAGGAACAGGATGCCCAGGGCCAGGCTAAAGGTGCCAGCCACCACGCCCAGGGCGATATAGGCCGTGCGACGGGTTTGGGCACCCAAGAAGCCCATGCTACTGGCGATAGTGATAAGGGTGTTGGAAGCCACCAGCCCTATGGTAAAGGCCAATAACAGCACACTACCGTCTGCGGGGGAGCGCACCCCTGCCACCGAGGCGAGTAGTAGGGCCTGGCTCCCAGTTTCGGCCCCCAAGCCGTGGAGCATCCCGATGTTCCACGAGGCCAGTGGGCCTGGGGCGTCGGCGGGCTGTCCGCCGCCGACGGGGACTACGGAGGGCTGGCCCCTCAGACGCCCTACAACCTGGCGGTAAACGCCCCGAAGGGCTGCGAAGATAAGCATCCAGCGGCTGCGCAGGCGGAAATGGGCAGGGTCGCGGAGGAGCGACCAGAAGACCCACACCCCCAGCACCACCAGGGTAGCCCCTACCACCCGCTCCAAATAGGCGTCTATCCACTCGGGGAGAAGCACCCCTATCCAGAGGGCCAGCAAGCCCAACACTACCACCACGAAGGCGTGCCCCAGGGCGTAGACGGTGCCCATCAGGAAGCCACGCAGGCGGGTAGGCTGGGCACTGGTTATGTCGGCGATGGCGGCGATATGGTCCCAGTCAATTCCGTGGCGCAAGCCCAGGACAAGGACACCCAAGGCCAACAGCAACAGGCTCTTTTCGCTCATAGGCTCCCTCCCGTCGGTTGTGGATCAGGTGCGGGTCTGCCCCTGGACAGGCACTCCCGGCAGAGGCCCTGGAGGGTGAAGTGGGCCCAATCGGCCTGGAAGCCGTATTCCTGCCATACCTCTTCCCGCAGGGCGGCCAGGAAACGGGTGGACATGTCCCAGGTGCGCCCGCAGGAACGACAGGTCATATGGTGGTGGCGCCGACTGCCCTCCACCAGTTCATAGCGCGCCCCCTCTGGCGTCGCAATTTCCGTAACCAAGCCCAACTCCTTAAGGAGGTTCAGGGTGCGGTAGACAGTGGCGATGTCCAGGTAGGGGTAGGCCTTCTGAACACGCTCCAGCACCTCCTCCGCACCCATATGGCCCCCCTTCTCGGCGATAGCCTCCAGCACCATAAGGCGCTGGGGGGTCAGGCGACACCCTTTTTCCTTTAGGGTCTCCAGGGCTATCTTGTGTCCACTCATACCCGTCTTGTTGCAACGATTTGCAATTGCAAGTTACTGAAAATGAAGTGGTTTGTCAAGTGGGATCAAGGGGAAAGCCTGTGGAGTGCGCAGGGCAACTTCAGGGGCCTAGCCTTCCTATGCTACAATGGAGCCACAATCCGCGAGAGTAGGGGGTGCACCGTGCCTGTCCGCGTAGGCATCAACGGCTTCGGCCGCATCGGGCGCCAGGTGCTCAAGGCCATTCTGGAGCGCCACCCCAAAGCCCTGGAGGTGGTGGCTGTCAACGACCTTACAGATGCCGCTACCAACGCCCACCTCCTGAAATACGACAGCAACTACGGCCGTTTCCCTGGCACGGTAGAAGCCACCGAGGACGCCCTTCTCGTCAACGGCTCCCGAATCCAGGTCTTCGCCGAGCGAGAGCCGGGGAACATCCCCTGGCCCTCTCTGGGGGTAGAGTTAGTGGTAGAGTCCACCGGACGCTTTACCGATGCAGGTAAGGCCCGTGCCCACCTGCGGGGCACTGTCAAGAAGGTGGTGATATCCGCGCCCGCTCGGGGCGAAGACCTTACGGTTGTTCTGGGCGTCAACGACCATCGCTACGACCCCGCCCGGCACCACATTATCTCCAACGCTTCCTGCACCACCAACTGCGTGGCCCCCATGGCCAAGGTCCTCCACGAGGCCTTCGGTATCCAGAAGGCCCTAATGACCACCGTCCACGCCTACACCAATGACCAGCGCATCCTGGACATGTTCCACGATGACCTGCGCCGTGCCCGCTCGGCGGCCACCAACATCGTCCCCACCACCACAGGAGCGGCCAGGGCTGTGGGAGTGGTCATCCCCGAACTACAAGGGAAAATTCACGGCCTGGCCTTCCGTGTGCCAGTGAGCACCGTTTCCATCACCGACCTGGTGGCGGTAGTGGATCGTCCCGCCAAAACCGAGGAGATCAACGCCACCTTCAAAGAGGCCGCCGAAGGCCCGTTGAAAGACATTCTGGAATACTGCACCGAGCCTCTGGTGAGTAGCGACTTCAAGGGTAACCCCGCCTCGTGCATCTTTGACAGCCTGAGCACCATGGTCATGGGGGGCAACCTGGTGAAGGTGCTAGGCTGGTATGACAACGAGTGGGGTTACGCCTGCCGCACCGCCGACCTGTGCGCTCTGCTGGCCCAGCGAGGTTTGTAACAGGGCCCACTGCCAGTGGAAAGGAGGTGCACCATGCCCCCAGCAGTCCTTTATGAGCAAGATGGTCCCATCGTAACCATTACCCTGAACCGCCCCGAGGCCCTCAACGCCATCAATCGGCAGCTGCGCCAGGAACTGGCCGATGCCATACGCCGTTATGACCAGGACGATGCGGCGCGTGTGGCCATCATCACCGGGGCCGGGCGCGCCTTCTGCGCCGGGCGCGACCTGAAGGAACGGGCGGCTGATAATGCCGCTGGGGTCCAGGCCCGCGCCACGGATAGCATGGGCACCGATGGCCTCTCCATGTTCCCCCGCACCTGGAAGCCCCTTATCGCCGCCATTAACGGCTACGCCCTGGCCGGGGGATGGGCCATCGCCCAAATGTGCGACTTGCGCATCGCCGCCGAGGATGCCCAGTTGGGCATCACCGAGGCCAAGTGGAGCCTTTTGCCCCCCTTCGCCGCCACCCTGCCCAAACTGATCCCCATGGCCGCCGTGCTGGAGTTGGTCTTCACCGGCGAGCCTATTAGCGCCAGGCGTGCGTATGAAATCGGGTTCGTGAATAAGGTAGTGCCCAAAGAGCGCCTGATGGAGGAGGCACGCACCCTGGCCCAGAAGATAATAGACAACGCCCCTCTCTCCATCCGCTACTTCAAAGAGGTGGCCTACCGGGCGCTGGACACCAACGAGACCTCCATCGCTGCCCTCTTGCGCCACCTGTATGACCAGTTGCTGCAAACGGAGGACTCCAAAGAAGGCCCCCGAGCCTTTGCGGAGAAGCGCAAGCCCCAGTGGAAGGGGCGCTAGGGGGAGCAGGCTGGGTGAACTTCCAGGGTTACGACATTCTGCGGAGTGAGTATCCCCACTATTACAGCGACATCGTGGATGTTATTGGGAGTTTCCAAGGCCCGCTCGGCCGCGGGGTGCCCCCTCCGCCTGCAAAGGCTATGCAAGATTTGTTTGTAGCCAAAGGATGGGGGAAAGAAGCCCCCGTAGCCTCAGGCAAGGCCCTAAAGTTTGACTTGAGGAAAGGCCCGATAGCTGTGGAGATTCAGCTCGCCAATCCCGCTGACTGCTACAACGACCTCCTCAAGTTCTTGCTGGCCTACAACTTGGAGGTCATCGAAGTAGGTGTGGAAGTAGTATAGGCCGATGGCATCAGGTTGGTGGGGAGAAACCTGCCCCGTTTGAGTGTTGTGCGGACAGCCCTGGAGACTTACAGGCGTATCTTAGCCTGCCCAATTTGGGTCATCGGCATCGGAGCGGAGCGGTAAAATAAGTCCGGGCGGTAGCACTAGCGTCTGTTTGCTACCACAAAGAGGGGTGCCATTTGGAGCACCCCCCCACTGTATAGGCGGTGGCCTATAGCCACCGGTGCGATGCCACTGCTTGCCTTGCTGAAGACGCTGGAGGGGTCGGCATCCTGCCGCACCCTGCGGGAGGGGTTTGCCGTCCCCAACACTCAGCGGGCTACCATCCCAGACTCTGCTCTGCCCCTTCTCCTCGCTTGCCTGTGGCACTCCCTCCAGCGCCCCATCGTGCTGGTTGTCCCCACGCCCCAGGAGGCCCGCCGCTTCACCGACGACCTTTCCCTCCTGGTAGGCCCGGATGCGCTGGCACCCTTCCCGGAAACCGAGGCTCTCCCCTACGAGCGCCTGGCGGTGGACGAGCGCACGGTAGTGCGTCGCCTGGCCACTCTCCACGCCCTCCTGGGGGGCGTGGAGACCCCGCCCCTGGTGGTGGCCTCTGCCCAGGCCCTCCTCCACCGCCTCCCGAGCAAAGAGGCCTTCGCCGCCGCCTGCTTCTCCCTGCGCCCCGGGGTAGACTTTCCCCCTGAAGCCCTGGCACGCCGCCTCGCCGCTTTAGGCTACCAGAGCGTAACTATCGTGGAAGGCCCCGGCAACTTCAGCCGGCGGGGGGGTATCCTGGACATCTTCCCTGTGGGCGCACCCCTTCCCATCCGCCTGGAGTTCTTTGGCAACACGGTGGAGAGCATCCGGGAGTTTGACCCCCTTACCCAACGCTCCATCGGCCCTGCCCAGGAGGTGAAGGTTATCCCCTCCCGGGAGGTGCTTCCCGCACTGGCCGACAGAGATGCGGTTCAGGCCCTTCTCCACAGCATGGAGGGGCACGGAGTATCCCTTGCCCTGGAGCGGGTGCGGGAGGACCTGGCACGCCTCTTGGCTCAGGAACCCCTTCCCGAGGCCGGGCTTTACGCAGGTTTTTTCAACCCCCAGGGGATGGCCCACTACCTGCCTCCAGATGGCCTTCTGGCCATCCTGCGCCCCCACCGGGTGGCCGAGGAGGCCCTCGCCTGGGAGAGCCAGGCCGAGACGCTACGGGAGCGCCGAGATGCCCAGGGCGACCTGCCCCCCGCCTTCCCCAGGCCCTACCTGCCGTGGGACGCTGTCCGCCCACTGCTGGATACCTTCCCCACCCGCCTGCTCCTGGACCCCTGGGGGGCCGACCAGCCAGAAAACCGCCCCTTCCTGCTGACCTCCACCGAGTTCACCATCCCTCCCGCTTTTGCCGGCAAACTGGACGCCTTCTGGCGCTGGCTCCAGGAGCATCGCCGGGAGGGGGTGCGCACTGTCCTGGTTACCCACCACGCCCAGCGCCTGGGAGCATTCCTGCGAGAGCAGGGGATAGAGGCACGCACAGAAGGGGATGCACCCGTTCAGCCAGGGGAAGTGCTCCTGGTGCAAGGTGCGCTAACAGAAGGGGTAAGCGTTTCCCTACCCGACGGCCCCCTGGCCCTGCTCACCAACAAGGAGCTATTCGGGATAGTGAAGCGCCTCCGCCCCAGTGTGGCTCCCTCTCTCGCACCCCGCAGGGCAGAAGCGTTCCTGGCCGAGATAGCCCCTGGCAGCTATGTCGTCCATGTGGAATATGGCATCGGGCGTTTCCTGGGCATCCAACGTCGGCAAGTGGGGGAGGGAACACGGGACTACCTGGTTCTAGAATACGCCGAGGGGGCCAGGCTCTATGTGCCGGTGGAGCAGATAGACCGGGTCTCCCCTTATTACGCCCCGACAGAGCACCCTCCCCCCCTCTCTCGTCTGGGGAGCCCGGAGTGGGCACACACCAAACAGCGCGTCCAGGTCGCCACGCGGGAGATGGCCAAAGACCTGCTGCAACTTTACGCCGCCCGCCAGGTGGTGCCCGGCCATCCCTTCAGCCCTGATACCCCCTGGCAAAGGGAACTGGAAGACGCCTTCCCCTATGTGGAGACCCCCGACCAACTGACGGCTGTGGAGGAGGTGAAGCGGGACATGGAAGCCCCCCGCCCCATGGACCGCCTGGTGTGCGGGGATGTGGGCTTTGGCAAGACCGAGGTGGCGGTGCGCGCCGCCTTCAAGGCCGTTATGGACGGTAAACAAGTGGCCGTGATGGCTCCCACCACCATCCTGGCCCAGCAGCATCTGGAGACCTTCCGGGAGCGCCTCTCCCCGTTCCCCGTGCGCATCGCCATCCTGAGCCGATTGGTGCCTGAGGAGGAGCAGAAAGAAACATTGAAGCGCCTGGCCAGGGGAGAGGTTGACATTATTATCGGCACCCATCGCCTCCTTAGCAAGGATGTGCGCTTCAAAGACCTGGGCCTGGTGGTTATAGACGATGAGCACCGCTTTGGGGTGGTGCACAAGGAGCGCCTGAAACATCTGCGCACCCAGGTGGATGTGCTTACCATGACCGCTACCCCTATCCCACGCACCCTGGGCATGGCTCTGGGGGGCTTGCGGGAGGTGAGCCTTATCTGCACCCCTCCCGAGATGCGCCAGCCTGTTAAGACCTTCGTGTCGGAATACAGCGACGACCTGGTGCGGGAGGCTATCCTGCGGGAACTGGCCCGCAATGGACAGGTCTTCTATCTATACAACCGCATCCGCGACATCCACGCTGTGGCTCGGCGTTTGCAAAACCTGGTGCCCCAGGTCCGCGTTGCTGTTGCCCACGGACGTATGGAAAAGGGGGCGTTGGGTGAAGCGGTGGAGCGCTTTCGGCGGGGGGATGTGGATGTGCTGGTGTGCACCACCATCATTGAGGCGGGCCTTGACCTGCCGAATGCCAACACCATCATCGCCGAGCGCGCCCACCTCCTGGGCCTCTCTCAGATGCACCAACTGCGGGGGAGGGTGGGCCGAGCCGGCCAGCAGGCCTACGCCTACTTCCTGGTGCCCAGGGGGATTCGCCTCACCCCCGAGGCCGAAGCACGCCTGAAGGCCATCCTCTCGGCCAGCGAACTGGGGTCAGGCTTCCGCATCGCCATGAAAGACCTGGAAATCCGTGGCGCCGGCAACCTCCTGGGCCCCCAGCAGAGTGGGCATATATATGCAGTGGGGTGGGACCTCTATATACGCATGCTCCACGAGGCTGTGGAGGAACTGAAAGCCCGCGCTCAAGGCCAGCCCTGGGAGCCGGAGAAGGCCGGCCTTGCCCCACGCCCCCAGGTGGGCATAGACCTCCCCCTTTCGGCCTATCTGCCCCCCTCCTATGTGCACGACCAGGGGGAACGGGTAGCCCTATACCAGCGCATGGCTGGCATACAGCGCCCCGAAGAGGTTCAAGATATGGAGGGGGAACTGCGCGACCGCTTCGGCCCCCTTCCTCAGGAGGCGCAGAACCTTCTCCTGGCCCTGCGCTGGAGGGCGCTGGCCCTTCAGGGAGGTGTGCAGAGCATCACCAAAGAGGGGGAGGAGGTTGTCTTGCGTATGCGGGAGCCGATTGGTGGGGCACGCCCAGCCCTGCAGAAACGCCTATCCCCAGTGGCGCGGGTGGGGCAGGAGACGGTGCGCCTCCCGTTCCGTGGGCGGTGGCAGGCAAGCCTCACCTGGGTGCTGGAGCGCCTAGCCACCTTCCGAAGTGAGGCGTTGGCTCTGGCCGGCCGAGGGGCGCACGCCCCCAGCCCTACCCTTCCGCCACCACCTCGGCACCCTTCGCCCAGGGGCGGGTAACCTGGATGGTAGCGCTCACCCCCGCCTTATTGGCCATGTCCAGCATCTCGTAGCCAATGGTCATCTCCCGCCCACTGGTCAGGGCAACGATACTGGAACCTGCCCCGGAAAGGAAAACCCCCAGGGCACCGGCCTCCAGGCCAGCCTTGAAAATCAGGGGCATGGCTGGGAAAAGGGCCTGACGCGCCGGCTGGTGTAGGCGGTCCTGGGTGGCCCAGCGCAGGTCTTCCAACCGCCCCTTGCACAGGGCGTTCACCAACAGGGCTACTCGCCCCAGATTGAAGACCGCATCCTCTCGTCTTACCTGGGGGGGAAGCACGGCACGCGCCTGCTCCGTCGGCATGGGCTGGTCAGGGATCAGGATTACCACCCGCATATCAGGGGGCAGGGGTATGGAGGCTGTGTGGAGACGCCCGTCCAGGCGCACCACAACCTGGCAACCCCCCAGGAGGGCCGGGGCCACATTGTCGGGGTGCCCCTCCATCTCTGCCGCCAGTTCCAGGAGGGTGTGGGTGTCCAGGGGATAGCCCATCAGGGCGTTGCCTGCCACCAGCCCCCCTACGATGGCGGCGCTGCTGGAGCCTAGCCCCCGCGCCAGAGGGATGAAGTTGCGACAGGAGAGGGCCAGGCTGGGGAGGGGATGCCCGGCACGCTCAAAGGCCCTCTGCACCGCTTGATATACCAGGTTCTCTGGCCCGGCTGGGAGGGTATCGGCCCCCTCCCCGGTGACCACCACCCCACTGCGCCCCGTCTCCAGGCGCACCAGGTTGAACAGTTCCAGGGCCATGCCCAGACAGTCAAACCCTGGCCCCAGGTTGGCTGTGGTAGCGGGAACGCGGACCTCTACCCGTCGTTTCAGCATGGAAGGCTCCTGCGCTCTTTCCCTACGAGTATACCAGCGGACGCTTTAGCGGCGCAGGGCATACCAGGCCAAGAGCCCCAGGTCGTTCAGCAGGGTATGGGCTACCACCGGCCCCCCCAAACCCCCCGTGCCCCACCGCAGGCCCCCCAGGAGCAGACCCCCCAAGAATGTGCCTCCCAACCCCCCTACCCACTGCCAGGCCAGAGGCCAGAAGCCGTGCACCTGGTGGGTTTGCACGCGCACTAGGATGGGGCCGCAGTGCCACAGGGCGAAGGCGGCGGCGCTCACCAAGAGGGCGGGCGGGGCACCCCAGCGCTGGGCCAGAAGGCCGTAGAGCACCCCCCGAAAAGCCACCTCCTCAAAGAGCGCAGTGCCGACAGGTATGCGCAGGAGCAGATGGTAGGCCAGCGCCCCAAGGGTGGTTGGGGCGCTAGGAGGCGCAAAGCCCCTCGCTGGCCCCGGTAGATGGGGGAAAAGGAAGGCCCCTGCTAGCAAGGGTAGGCCCAGTGCGAGGCCCACCAGGGCACCCCAGCCTGCGCCTGCCCACACCCCCCTTCCCCCCAGGCCCATTCCCTCCCATGGGAGGCCAAGCCCCCAGCGTGCCACCAACACCAGAAGCAAGCCCACCGCGCCGTTCAGGGGCACATAGGCCCGCTCTTGGAAGCGCCCGGCCAGGAGTGGCAGAAGGGTGTTGTATGCCACCAGGATAAAGGCCAGCAGAAAGGGCCAGAGCATAAAGAAAACAGTCCCCACAGGGGAGAGGGGCTAGTAGGTGGAGGCGAAATCCCCCAACTTGCCTGTAACCAGGAAAATTACCCGCTCTCCAATGTTGGTGGCGCGGTCAGCGGTGCGCTCCAGGTTATGGGCCACCCACAGCAGGTAGGTGGCCCGCTGAATGGTCTTGGGGTCTTGAATCATAAAGGTGAGCAGTTCCCTGTAGACCTGGTCGTAGAGGGCGTCTACCTCATCGTCGTCCTTGCACACCTGAATAGCCTTGTCCACATCCCGTTGAATAAGGGCATCCAGGCTGTCCCGAATCATTTGCACCGCCCGCTCGGCCATACGGGGGATGTCTATAAGGGGTTTTAGGGGTGGCTCCTCGCCCATCATCAGGCTAATTTTGGCGATGCCCTCGGCGTAGTCGCCCATGCGCTCCAGTTCATTGGAGATGTAGAGGATGGCTACGATGGTGCGCAGGTCGCGTGCGAGTGGCTGTTGGGTGGCGATAAGGTCAATGCACCGCTCCTCTATATCGTAGCGCTTCTGGTCAATAAGGGTGTCTCCCTCAATGACGCGGCGGGAGCCTTCCAGGTCCCGTCGTTTCAGGGCGTCCACCGATTTCAGGAGCGCCTTCTCCACCATGCTCCCTAGGGTAAGCACATCGTCCTGCAGGGCCTGCAAAAGGCGCTGGTAGTCGGTGCGAAACATCTCTGCCCTCCCGTAACCCTTTTTCCCCCCTCGTCTACCCGAAGCGCCCGGTGATGTAATCCTCGGTGCGGCGGTCTTTGGGGTTGGTGAAGAGTTGGCGTGTCGGCCCATATTCTACCAGAACACCCGCACGGTCTTCCCCTGCCAGCAGGAAGGCCGTCCAGTCCGACACGCGGGCGGCCTGTTGCATATTGTGGGTAACGATAAGGATAGTGTAGGTGCGGGCCAAGGAGCGGATCAGGTCTTCTATAGCCAGGGTAGCGGCCGGGTCCAGGGAGGAGGTAGGCTCGTCCATAAGGAGCACCTCCGGCTCCACCGCCAGGGCGCGTGCGATGCAGAGGCGCTGTTGCTGGCCTCCCGAGAGGGCCAGGGCGCTCTTGTAGAGGCTGTCCTTTACTTCATCCCACAGGGCGGCCTGGCGCAGGCTCCGCTCCACCGCTTCGGCCACATCCCCACGGAAGCCATTGATGCGCAGGCCGAAGGCCACATTATCAAAAATGGACTTGGGGAAGGGGTTAGGCTTTTGGAAGACCATGCCTATGCGCGCTCTTACCTCGGTGGGGTCTACTCGGCGGTCGTAGATGTCCACACCCTGGAAGAGCACCTTCCCTTCCACTCGTGCCCCGGGGATCAGGTCGTTCATGCGGTTGAAACACCGCAACAGGGTGCTCTTGCCACACCCGGAGGGGCCGATAATGGCCGTTACCTGGCGCGCCGGGACACCCATGCTGATATCCTTAAGGGCCAGGGCCTTGCCATACCACACGCTTACACCTCTGGCCTCCAGGGCGTAGCCAGCCTCTTCCTGACGGGTGGGTGTTGGGTTTGAGGGCGCTGTTGTTACCATCGCTATGTTAGCACCTCCTGTTCTTTACCACTCCGCCCTGCGCTGGTAGCGGTTGCGCAGCCATATGGCGATGGAGTTCATCAGCAGTAGCACAGCCAGGAGCACAATAATGGCCGAGGCAGCGATAAGGTGGAAGCCCGCCTGTGGACGGGAGACCCAGTTGAAGATCTGAATGGGCAACACGGTGAAGGGGTCCATAGGCGTTCTGGGGATGAAGGCCACAAAGGTAAGGGCTCCGATCATGATGAGTGGGGCAGCCTCTCCGATGGCGCGGGAGAGGGCCAACACCACGCCCGTTAGCATCCCCGGTAGGGCCGCCGGGAACACCACCCCCGAGATCATTTGCCAGCGGGTGGCCCCCAGGGCAAAGGCCCCCTGGCGCAGGGAATCGGGCACGGCGCGCAGGGCCTCCTGTGAGGCCACAATCACCGTGGGGAGCACCAGCAGGCCCACCGTGAGCGCCCCTGCCAGCACACCCCGCCCCAGCCCCATCCACCGCACGAAGAGGGCCAGTCCCAGCAAGCCGTAGACGATCCCCGGCACCCCCGCCAGGTTGGCTATATTCAGGCGCACCAAGCGTGTGAACCAGTTACGAGACGCATACTCCTCCAACCAGATGGCGGTTCCTATGCCCAGGGGCACCGCCAGGGCCGCCGTCAGCACCATCAGCCACCCTGTCCCCACCAAGGCCGACAAGATGCCCGCCTGGTGAGGGAAGCGGGATGGATAACTGGTGAGGAACTGCCAGTCTAGATGAGGAAGCCCCTTGCGGAGCACATCCACCAGTAAAGCCCCCAGAACAACCAGCCCCACCACTACCGCCGACATGGCCAGCCCATGGAAGAATGCTCCAAAAGCCAAGGCCACAAGGCTGCGCCGTCGCCGCAGAGGGACCACTAGCGATACTCTTGCCGCCATCGGCTCACCACCCATATCCCCAGGGCGTTGAAAAGGAAGGTAATGGCGAAGAGGGCTGTGCCCACCGCAAAGAGGGTGCGGTATTCCAGGGTGCCGTAGGGCACATCCCCCAGCCCTACCTGCACCATGTAGGCGGTCATGGTCTGCACCCCCTCCAGGGGGTTGAAGGTAAGGCGGGGCTGACCCCCGGCGGCGATGGCTACGATCATGGTCTCCCCAAGGGCGCGGGCGATAGCCAGCAACACCGCCGCCACAATGCCCGACAGGGCCGCCGGGATGATGACCCGCAGCGCCACCTGGTGGCGGCGCGCCCCGAGGGCGTAGCCCGCCTCCCGCAGGGCGCGGGGCACTGCCAGCATGGCATCCTCACTCAACGAAGACACCATAGGCAGGATCATAATCCCCATCACCAGGCCGGCCGATAGGGCGTTCAAGACCCCCATCTGGGGGAAGAGCCACGCCCGCAACAGGGGTGAGACGAAGGTGAGGGCGAAGTAGCCGTATACCACGGTGGGAATCCCCGCCAGCACCTCCAGAGTGGGCTTGATGACACGCCTGGCGCGCTCTGGGGCGTATTCCGACAGGTAGGTGGCCGCCAGGAGCCCCAGGGGAACGGCCACCGCCATGGCGATAAGGGTGGTCAACAGCGTCCCCGCCGCCAGGGGCCAGATGCCAAAGTGTTTCTCCACGAACAGGGGCGTCCACTGGGTTTCTGTCAGGAAACGGATGAAAGACACCTGACGAAAGAACTGCACGCTCTCTGACAGGAGGGCATAAAGAATACCTGCCGTAGTAAGGACACTCACCACCCCGCAGGCCAGCAGGAGCAGGCCAATGGCCCGCTCCTGCGCCGTGCGGAGACCTCGGCGTCGCCGACGCACCTGTGGCGGTGCCAGCGTAACTAGAGGCTCCGTTGCCATCCTTACACCTTATTCCCGAGCCAGGATGTCTTCAATGCGCACCCCTACCTGGGGGGCCCCGGCGAAGAGGGAGCCTGTTGTGCGCTGGGTGAAGCGCCGAAGGGCTAACTCGTAGGCCTTCTGTGGCAGGGGGATATAGCCCACCTCTGCCGCCAACTTGGCGCCCTCTTGCAGGTAAAACTTCACGAAGGCATCCACCTCGGGGCGCTGGGCCGACTTAGAGTTTACATAGATGAACAGGGGGCGAGAGAGGGGCTGATATCGCCCTGTCATCACCGTCTCATCGTTAGGATACACACACCCATTGCCCCCGTCTACGGCCAGCACCTTCAGTTTGTCCTTGTTCTCCTCGTAGTAGGCCAAGCCGAAGTATCCCAAGGCGTTGCGGTCGCCGGCGATGCCTTGCACCAGCACATTGTCGTCCTCGCTAGCGGTGTAGTCGCCGCGGGAAGAGCGAGACTTGCCCGCAATCGCCTCGGTGAAGTAGTCAAAGGTGCCAGAGTCGGTCCCAGGGCCGTAGAGGCGCAAGGGGGCATCGGGCCACTTGGGGTTCACCTGGTTCCAGCGGGTAATAACCCCCTGGGCCGCCGGCTCCCACATCTTCTTCAGTTCCGCCACGGTGATGCACTCTACCCAGTTGTTCTGGGGGTTCACCAGCACCGCCAGGCCGTCAAAGGCCACGGGCAGCTCAATCCAGTCTATGCCATTCTGCTTGGCGGCATCTATCTCCTTCTGGACGATAGGGCGGGAGGCGTTGGAGATGTCGGTTTCGCCCACAGTGAAGCGCTTGAAGCCTCCGCCGGTGCCCGAGATGCCCACCGTTACCTTCACGCCGGGGTAGCGCTTCTGGAACTCCTCTGCTACCGCCTCGGTGATGGGGAAGACGGTGCTAGAGCCGTCTATCTCAATACGCCCCGTCAGGGAGCCAGGGGGGGGAAAGGCGGGGGGTTGAGGGCTAATAGGTGTGGGCGTTGGCTGAGGGGTCACAACGCCCACAGGGGTTGGGGTAGGGGTGGGTTGGGCTGCCCGACACGCCGTCAACAACGCCACGGCAAGGGCAAGGCCTCCCAAAAGGGAGAGAAAACGCATGTAGGTATCCTCCTTTTCCTGTTGGCTCGTTATGTGGGGGGTGCTTTGGGCGCCCTTCCATCCCCTCCACCCCTAGCATATCACGGGCATTGTTAAAGTGTTCACAATGCCGTGCTAAGGGATTGTAAAACTTCGCCGCCGTTGCTGGCGCACGGCGCCTGTGGATGCCCATACCGGGTGCTCCTGCGCTCATACACCATTTCCAAGCATACCCTGCTACTATTGGGGCGAAAGGTCATTGCAAGGAGGCCGACATGGAACAGACGACTGTCCTTTTTGAGCATCTGCCTGGCCGGGTAGGCTTGGTAACTCTGAACCGCCCCGAACGCCTTAACGCCCTTTCCCCCCAGGTCTGGCAAGACATTACGGCAGTTCTCCACGAGGCGGACCGGGACCCGGAGGTGCGGGCACTGGTAGTGCGGGGGGCAGGGCGGGCCTTCTCCGCCGGGGCAGATATGGACCCTAGCCGTCCCGAGCGGGACTTGCTGGGCTGGTATGAAAGCGAACTGGAGAGTGTGCCCCGCCACCGCGTGTTCCGTGAGATATCCAAGCCCACCATTGGGGCCATCCATGGCTGGTGCCTTGGGTGGGGCTTTGAACTGGCCTGCTCCCTGGACATGCTCCTGGCCAGCGAGGACGCCAAGTTCGGCGCACCTGAAATCCGCCATGGCTCCATGGTGGCCAGTATCCTCCCCCTGCGTATTGGGCCTATGTGGGCCAAACGCCTTATCTTCACCGGCGACATTATCACCGCCCAGAAAGCCCGGGAGATCGGCCTTGTTCTGGACGTGTTCCCAGACCAGGGGCAGGTGCTAGAGGCGGCCCTAGCCCTGGCGAGGCGTATCGCTCTGGTGCCACCTTTGGGTGTGCGCTTCAACAAGCGGATGATTGACGGGGTGATGGAAGCGGTGGGGGGCGAGATGGCCGTCGCTTATGGGAGCCTGGTTTCGGCCATCTGCCACGCCCTTATGGAGAGGGCCGAGAACACCGAAGGAGAGAACCTGCAGGCCATCCGACGAAACCAGGGTCTAAAGGCCTTCCTGGAGGCGCGGGAGCGTCCCTTCCGCCCCGGGCCGGGCAAGGAGCCGTGGGTCGTCCAGTAAATCAAGGGGGGCGGGTCTTTGCCCGCCCCTCTCTGCGTTACACTCAGGTGCTAGGCCAGCACCCCCTCGTGCTTGAACTCCTTGGCCCCGAAGCCACGGCTCTGGGTGTAGCGCTCCTCTACAAAGGCCTTGGGGAGATACTTCTCCTCTAACTGCTGGAAGTATTCAAAGCGCCCCATCTTGTGGTGGTTCTCGGTGGGGTGGCCGTCCTTCATGCGGTGGAGGCGGAACTGCGCCTGCTCCTGGTTCTCAGCCAGGTCTTTCAGGAAGTTCCACTCGGCAAACATGGCGGCGTGGATCGCCCCTAGGGTGATGAAGATATACTTATAGCCCATCTCCCCCAGTTCGCGGAAGGTGAGGGGGTTTTGCACCTTCGTCCACTTGAAAGAGGAGGAGTAGTTGAAGCCCATAGGCACATCGGGGAAGGCCTTCTTGAACTCCACGGCGAACTTCTCTACCGGCCCCCGATCGGGGGTGGCGAACTCGGGCCACACCATGTCCGCCCCAGCGTCGGCGTAGAACTTGGAGCGCTCAATGGCCTCTCCCAGGCTCCCCCCCACGGCGTTCTCTGCGTCGGTGCGGGCGATGATGAAGAAGTCGGGGTCAGAGCGGGCATCCACGGCGGCGCGGATTTTGCCTATGGCCTCCTCCCTGGGGAGGACGACCTTCCCTGCTAAATGCCCGCACCGCTTGGGGAAGCGCTGGTCTTCAATATGTATGCCAGCCACCCCGGTCCTCTCATACTCTTCAACAGTGCGCATGGTAATCAGGGCGTTGCCGTAGCCATCGTCGGCGTCGGCGATAACGGGGATGCGCACCACGCTGGCGATGTATTTGGCCCAGGTGGTCATCTCCGTCATAGTAGGGAAGCCCAGGTCGGCGCGGGCCAGGTAGCCCACGGCGCAGGAGTAGCCACTCATATACACACACTTCAGGCCCACCATCTCGGCCAGTTTGGCCTGGATGGGTGTATACACCCCGCTGGTATACAAATAAGGCTCGGTCTTCAGCAGGTCTCGGAACTTGCGTCCCATGCCGGGCATGCTCTCTACTCCTCTCTCTAATCTCTCCCCTGCCTCTGGCAGGGGGCAAAAGTCTCCCTATCTACTAGCCTTTACTGGTGCACAAAGCACCACCAATGGATCCAATGGGCAAATGGGGCTTGAAGGGGATAAAGCGATGGGAGCGTTACTTGCGGGGGGTGCCCCCCGCTACGGTGTGGGGCATCTGAAACATAATGGGGAACCGCACCCTTATAACCTTTCTCATCTTCCCGCCGGGAGGATGTCTCCACAGCGGAGAGGTTACACTTCCATGGTTGCTCACGAAAAGCGTGCGGTCAATGGGGTAAAGACGGTGTTTTTCCTATCATTGCGATAGGGGTGGCTATAGGCGGATGTTCCCTACAGCAGACCCGCTAGGCGTGCTTTCTGCACCGTGGCCTGGGCCACGCGTAGAGAGGCGGCGTCTATCATACGGCCGTCTATGGTGATGGCGCCCTCCCCCCGGGCCAGGGCCTCCTCGTATGCCTGGATAACCCGCATCGCCCATTCCACCTCCTTACTTGGCGGAGAGAAGACCTGGTTGGCGATAGGCACCTGAATGGGGTGGATGCACCACTTACCATCAAACCCAAGGCTTCGGGCTATCAAACACGCCTTGCGAAAGCCTTCGGTGTCTCGGTGGGCAGCGAAGGGGCCGTCCAGAGCGCGGAGCCCTGCCCCACGGGCGGCGGCCACGATGCGGTGCATGGCGTAATGCCAGCGGTGCCCGGGGTAAATGGCATCCGCCTCGTCCGGCTCGCCTATAGCCGCCTGGGGCATCTGCATAGAGGCGGCGTAGTCGCCCGGCCCGAACACCAGAGCCTCCAAGCGTTCGCTGGCCATAGCAATGGCGTGGATGTTCACCATGCCCTGGGCCGTCTCTATCTGGGCCTCTATGCCTATGCGCCGACTGAAGCCTTTGTGGTGCTCAATCTGGGTGAGCAGGATATCTACAAAGGCCACATCCTCCGGGCGGTTCGTTTTGGGCAAAACTACGCAGTCCAGGCAGTCGCCAGCGGCCTCCACTACCTCAACTATGTCTCGGTAGGCCCAGGGGGTGTCCAGGCCGTTGATGCGCACACAACGCACCTTGCGCCCCCACTCCAGTTCCCGTAGGGCCTTGACCACTAGGGGACGGCTCCCCTCCTTCTGGCTGGGGGCAACGGCGTCTTCTAGGTCCAGGTAGATGCAATCGGCGTCAGAGGCTACGGCCTTCTGGATCATGCCCCAGTTAGAAGCAGGGACCGACAGGAAAGAGCGCTCCAGGCGTATGGGCACGGGTGTCCTGGGCATCCTTGTCCTCCTGGATTGTCTAGGTGAGCCGACATAAGGGCCGATAGGTCTTACCCACATGTTCCATCACCTAACCCACCAGAGCAAGGGAGGGGGAAGGGGGTAAACGGTGCGATGCGGGGACGGTCTAGCGCCCACCTATCTGGGGGCACACCTCAGGAGTGGGGGGGCAGAGGCAGTCCCACTGCTCTACCAAGGCCAGCAGGCGTTGGCGTTGGCGGGCTAGGGCCTGGTAGCGCGCTTCTACCTCAGCCAGGCGCTTGCGGAGAAGGGGGGCCAGAACGGGGCAGGGGCTTCGCCCCCTGCGCCAGGCATCCAGGGCAGGCTTCAGGTCGTCTAGGTGCAGGCCCACCGCCAGGGCTGAGCGGATGAAACGCACCTCGTCCACAGCCCGAGGAGGATACACGCGCCACCCGGTATAAGTGCGCACTGGCTTGGTCAGAAGGCCCCGCGCCTCATATAGGCGCAGGGCCTTCCGACTCACGCCTGTGAGGCGGCGCAGTTGGGCCGGAGACAAGGTCCCCTTATTCATAGGCTCCCCAGCAAGGAGGATACTATCCCGGGCCGTGCAAAGGAAGCCCTACACGCTGGGTCAGCACCCGCACCCGCAGGGGCAATACCCGCACCCGCAGGGGCAATCCTGCTTACGGGGGGCGTCCAGTTTCCCTTGGCGAACCGCCCCTACCAGCACCCCCCACTGCCCTGGAGTAAGTGTGGCCAGGTGAGGCTCCTCCCCTATTTCCACCCGATCTGGGTAGACCCGCACCTCCGGGCAGTGCACGCAGTCGGGGCACAGGTTCAGACGGACAATAGGCTCCTTAGACATCGCCTCCTCCTTTCTTTAGCCCTTTGTGGGGCTTCATCCATAGGATAGGGCTGGCCCCTGGGGCCAGAGTCAAGCACCCCCACCAACTTCGGGCAGAAGCACGCACCACCATCTTCCAGGCTTGTTTCGCACCCATCGCAACGGCACACCCCATCCCGTTAATGGGAGGGGCCTTGCGTGGGGACAACCCTTCTCAAGCACGCCCTTTAGCAACCGGGTAAATTCCTGTTGAGGGTCGGTATCTCACAGTGCCCCTCCCTGTGCTACCATGCCCTGGGGGTGAGATAAGTGCCAATCTATGAATACCGCTGCCAGGACTGCCACCGCAAGAACACATTCTTCTTCCGCTCCTTCTCGGCCCTGGCCGAGGCGACCGCCCTGCACTGCGAGCACTGTGGGAGCACAAGCCTGAAACGCCTCTTCTCCCCGGTGGCCATCCACCGCTCCTGGGGCTCCAGCCTGGAACGCTCCTTCCCTGGGAAGGAGATGCTGGACGAGGCTGACGAGGAATCGCCCGAGGGCATGGAGGAGTGGGGCAGGAAAATAAAGGGCGCCCTCACTGAAGGGGAGGATACGGAACTGGACGAGTGGGAGAGGGCAGAACTGGGCCTGGAGCCGGAGGAAGATATGGAAGGCGGGGATGAGGAAGCCGAGGAGTAGGAGGTGCCTATGCCCCTGTATGATTACCGCTGTGCAGAGTGCCTGAGGGTAACAACCATCTTCACTAAGTCGGTGTTCCAGGAGGTGGAGCCGGTCTGCGCCTATTGTGGGGGCAAGGAGATGCGCCGCCTGGTCTCACCTTTCGCCTACCACAAGTCCATTCAGACCATACATGAGGAGAGCGGACCACCCCCAAAGTTCCCCACCATGGACTATTACAAGGACCCCCGCAACATCGGGCGCTATGTAGAGGAGAAGTTCAAGGAGTTCGGGATGGAACTGCCCAAGGGCGTGAAGGAACAGATTGAGGCTGCCCGCCAGGGCGAGGTGCCCAAGGAACTAGGGCTGTAGATATGGAACTGGTAAGCCCTCACCCCATATTCCCCCATTATCGGGATGCCCTTGGGGCTTTCCTGCGCACCGTGGAGGCCGCCGTTACCCAGCCCATCGGCCTGGCCTATGATGTGCGCTCCCTGCGCCACTCCCTACAGCCTCCACAGGCAGAGGAGGAGAGCGACCCCCTGCGGGGATGGCGTGTCTCCCCCTCCCAGGGCCTGGAGGCGCTGGCGGCCGCCTGGCGCACCCTCTCTCTCCTGCAAGCCTGGGGTGGCGTAGAAAGCGCTTGGGCCGAACGGGCGCGAAAGGTGTTGGCACGGGCCGAGGCCCGCCTGGGCGCCGACCTGCGCCGCCCCCTCGCCCAACGGGTGCAGGGGCTATATGTCATCGTTGACCCCGCCCAGTGCCGGGGGCGCGACGCCCTTCAGATTGCAGAGGCCGCTCTGAAGGGCGGGGCAAAAGTCCTCCAGTGGAGAGACAAGCAGACAGAGAAGGGGAACCAACTTCAGGCTTTGGCCCAGGTGCGCACCCTGTGCGCCCGCTACGAGGCCCTCCTTATCATCAACGACCACGCCGACCTGGCCCTGGCCGCCGAAGCCGACGGCCTGCACATTGGCCAACTGGACTTGCCCCTGACCGCGGCGCGCCAGGTGTTGCGCCCCGGGCAAATCATCGGGCGCTCCCACGCCCTGCTGGAGGAGGCGCTGGCCTCTCACGCCCAGGGCGCCGACTACATCGCCGTGGGCACCATCTTCGGCACAGCCTCCAAAGCGCCCGAGCGCACCCGCTACGCCGGCCTGGAGACCCTGCGCAAAGTGAAGCAGGCAGTCCAGGCACCTGTGGTGGCTATTGGTGGCATCAACGCCGCCAATGTGGGTGAGGTCGTATCTGCTGGAGCCGATGCGGTGGCCGTGCTTAGCGCCGTCTGCGGTGCTGACAACCCCGAAGGTGCAGCCCGGGAACTGGTAGAGGCCATCCGCCGGGCCAGGGGGGGCTAATGCCCACCTACGCAGACGACCTGAAAGCCATTGGCGAGGCGGCCCGTGCCCTCTTGTCCCAGACCTTTTCGGCGCGGGAGCAGGCCCTAACCCTCTCCCGTGAAGTAATCCAGCATTGTTCTCTGGCCATCCGCGCCGCCCACCGCTCCCAGCAAGAAGAGGCGCGCCGCCATCTCCTACACGCCCAGGAGCGCCTCCAGCGCGTAGAGGCCCTCCTGCACCAGCACCCAGATGTGTATTACGCCGGCTTCGTGGAGGACGCCCAGAAAGAGTTCGCCGAAGCGTCGACCCTCCTGGCTGTGCTCTCCGGCGAGCCCCTGCCCAGTTTCCGTGATTTGAAGATAGGGGTGGCCCCCTATCTGCACGGCCTGGGGGAGGCGGTAGGTGAACTGCGCCGTGCCATCCTGGACGCCCTACGCCAGGGAAACCTGGAACGATGCCAGGGCCTACTGGAGGTAATGGACGATGTTTATGCCCTGCTCATCACCGTGGACTTCCCCGACGGGATGACTGGGGGCCTGCGGAGGACAACGGACGCCGTTCGTGGCATCCTGGAGCGCACCCAGGGGGATGTGGCCCTGGCCCAGCGCATGCACGCCCTGGAGCGTCGGCTGTCTGGCCTTGAGAAGGATTGACACCCCATCCCCTCCTATGGTACGCTATGGCTGCACTTTTCTATGCACTTTGATAAGGGGGAATGCTATGATGAGACTGGAGAGGGGATGCCCAAAGAGATACTTGGTTGTTCTGATATGCTTGGGGA
>JBKBKV010000010.1:0-38842 GCA_046294495.1 Dehalococcoidia bacterium
ACTGGCTCTACCCAGAGCGGGGGATCGGCAATGTGGGGGGTGCTATGGACCTGGCGGTAGGGGCTAAGCGTGTCATTGTGGCTATGGAGCACACCGATAAACAGGGACGCCCGAAAATCGTGCGTCAGTGTTCCTACCCCATTACCGCCAGAGAGTGCGTAAGCCTTATCGTTACCGACCTGGCGGTCATTGAGGTGGTCAAGGGGAAGGGCCTAGTGCTGAAGGAGATTGCCCCAGGCTGGACTCCCCAGGAGATACAGGCCCTCACTGATGCCACCCTACACCTTGCCCCAGACCTGAAGGAGATAGAACTGTAGCACCTATACCCTGGTGAAGTGGTAGCGGCGCCGGGAGCGCTGGGCAACCCCTGCCTTGTAGGCCGCCTGCCCTACCGCCCGAGCGATGGCTCGAACCACCTGTTTGTTGAACACGCTGGGAACAATATACTCCGCATTCAGCTCCCTGGCAGGGATCACACTGGCTAGCGCCTCGGCCGCCGCCAGTTTCATATCGTCGGTTATCTGGCGTGCCCGCACATCCAGAACACCACGGAACATCCCAGGAAACACCAGGGCGTTATTGATCTGGTTGGGATAGTCCGAGCGCCCTGTGGCGATAACGGCGGCATAGGGGGCCGCCTCCTCGGGGTAGATCTCCGGCACAGGGTTGGCCAGGGCAAAGACGATAGGTTTGGGTGCCATCCGCTTCAGGTGCTCCGTTGTCAAAGCACCCGGAGCCGACAGCCCGATGAATACATCTGCCCCTTCCACAGCCGTCATCAGATTACCCTGGAGACCTTCGGGGTTAGTGTGCTCTATGACCCAGCGGCGCACACGGTGGGTATCTGGCCCCAGCATACCTTTATGAAGAATGCCCTCTTTGTCGTAGGGGATTATATGCTTCGCCCCGGCCTGCACCAGCAGGCGCACGCAGGCAGAGCCAGCTGCCCCAACTCCGCACACCACAATGCGTGCCTCGTCCAATCGCTTCTGAACCAAGCGCAATGCGTTCAGCAGGCCTGCCAGGATGGCCACGGCTGTGGCGTGCTGGTCGTCGTGTATTACCGGAATGTCCAGTTCCTCTTTCAGACGGTCCTCTATGTCAAAACATCGGGGAGTGGCGATATCCTCCAGATTGATGCCCCCAAAGCCGGTAGACACCGCTTTCACAATGTGGACGAAGTCCTCCACCTCCCTGGCTTGCAGGCAAAGGGGCCATGCATCCACATCCCCCAGCGACTTGAAAAGGATGGCTTTGCCTTCCATCACTGGCATAGCGGCCAATGGCCCCACATCCCCAAGCCCTAAAACCCGGCTCCCATCGGTAACAATAGCCACCGTGTTGGCCTTGCTGGTCAGTGTCCACACCGATTTGGGGTCGTCCCGCAGGGCCAGACACACACGGGCTACCCCAGGGGTATAAACCTTGGCCAGGTCGGTGCGTGTCTGGACTGGCACCTTGCAGTGAACGGCGATTTTCCCGCCCAGATGGGCTAGGAATACAGGGTCTGACACCTGCAGGACTTTGACCCCGGGGACACCTTTGATGGCCTTGACAATTTCCTGGGCGTGAGCCGTATCGCGAGCGTTAATGGTAAAATCCCGCACGATGAGGTCGCGGCTGGAATATACCAGGTCTACAGCACCCATATCCCCACCCACAGCCCCCACCTGGACGCCGATGGTGCCGAGCATGCCAGGGCGATTGGGATATTCAGCCCGAACGGTTATGCTGTAGGTGATCTCCGGGTAACGGGGAGGTGTAGTCACGTAACCCCCTCAGATACCGACACACACGGGATCAGGCTCGCGCCATGTGGTAGCGGCGCCGGGAGCGCTGGGCAACCCCTGCCTTGTAGGCCGCCTGCCCTACCGCCCGAGCGATGGCCGGCACCACCCTGCGGTCAAAAACGCTTGGCACGATGTATTCCTCGTTCAACTCCCTGGGGGGTATAACGCTTGCGATGGCCTCGGCCGCCGCCAGTTTCATATCGTCGGTTATCTGGCGTGCCCGCACATCCAGAACACCACGGAACATCCCAGGAAACACCAGGGCGTTATTGATCTGGTTGGGATAGTCCGAGCGCCCTGTGGCGATAACGGCGGCATAGGGGGCCGCCTCCTCGGGGTAGATCTCCGGCACAGGGTTGGCCAGGGCAAAGACGATAGGTTTGGGTGCCATCCGCTTCAGGTGCTCCTGGGTAAGCAGTCCAGGGCCAGAGAGGCCGATGAACACCGTCGCCCCCTCCACAGCCTGCATAAGGTCGCCCCGAAGCCCCCTAGGGTTTGTCTGCTGGGCGATGGCCTCTTTATACGGGTTCATGTGCTCTGGGCGTCCGGCGTATAGGGTCCCCTGTCTGTCGCACAGAGTAATGTCCTTGATGCCAGCCTTGAGGAGAAGTTTGGCGGTAGCGATGGCAGAGGCCCCCGCTCCGAGAACAACGATGCGCTGCTCCTGGAGGTTGCGTTTAAGGATACGGCAGGCGTTGGTGAGGCCGGCCAGCACCACAACGGCTGTAGCGTGCTGGTCATCGTGCATCACCGGGATATCCAGTTCCTGCTTCAGACGCTCCTCTATCTCAAAACAGCGGGGCGCGGCGATGTCCTCTAGATTGATCCCCCCAAAACCAGTGGCCACAATCTTGACCGTCCGAACGATCTCGTCCACATCCTTGGTTGCTAAGCAAAGGGGCCAGGCGTCTACACCCCCCAGTTCCTTGAAAAGTAGAGCCTTCCCCTCCATAACGGGCAGGGCGGCGGCCGGCCCCACATCCCCCAGCCCCAGCACTGCGGTGCCGTCGGTAACTACGGCCACTGTGTTGGCCTTGCTGGTAAGCGTCCACACGGATTTGGGGTCTTGGTGAATGGCCAGGCTGACACGCCCCACCCCCGGTGTATAGGCGAGGGAGAGGTCGGTGCGGGTCTTGACAGGGACCTTGCTCACAATGCCGATTTTGCCCCCCAGGTGCAACAGGAAGACCCTGTCTGAAACGTGCACAACCTTCACCCCAGGCACCTTGCGAATGGCCTTGACTATACTCTGAGCGTGCTCGGTATCCCGGGCGTTGATAGTGAAATCTCGCACCATTACCGAACGGCTAGAGTGGATTAGGTCTACTGCCCCAATGTCGCCACCCACTTCCCCAATGACTGTTGTGATGCGCCCCAACATGCCTGGGCGGTTGGGGTATTCAGCGCGCACAGTAACACTATAGGTAACCTCGGGTTCTCTGGCGGGCATGGCTGGCGTCCTCCTCGTGTTGCCCTCCCGGCTACCTTTACGCCTTATCATAGCACCCCTCTCCGAGGGCAGAAAGGGCCAAAAGACCCCTCCGGGCTGGCCACACAAGGGCTATGTTCAGGAGGGAACAGGCTAGTCGGTGTGCACCAGGCGAGCGCTGTAGATATGGGGCAGGGCACGCACCTGGGCCAGCACCTCGGGAGGCATAGGGTCGTCCAGGCCCAGCACCATCATTGCGCGCCCCCTGGGTTCAAAGCGCCCCACCTCCATAAAACTGATGTTGATGTCGTGGCGTCCCGTGATGCTCCCTACCGCGCCGATAAGGCCGGGGCGGTCGTGGTGGTCAATGAAAAGAAGGTAGGGGGCCGACGGCACCAGGTCCAGCCAATAGCCCTTCACCTGCACGATGTGCACCTCGCCCCGCATAGAGGTGCCCACCAGGGACACCTTGCCCCCAGTCGCCTCCAGTTCTATCCCCAAGAGGCTGGAGTAATGCTCAGGCGCCGGCCCTTTCTCTTCCGCCACCACCAGGCCCCGCCGTGCCGCAACGGATAGGGCGTTGACCAGATTCACACGCTGGTCGGTGGTAGGTTGCAGAAGCCCCACCAAGGCCGCTGCCTTGAGGATGGTGGTATCGTGGCGCGCAATCTCCCCCTGGTAGCGCAAAAGCACCCGCTCCAGTTGTCCATCCAGCAGTTGAATAGCGATGCGCCCCAACAGGGTAGCCACCGGCAAGTAGGGGGCCAACACTTTCTGCGCCTCTGGCACCACCATAGGAGCGTTTATGGTATATGCTGAAGGCTGTCCCCTCAGCACAGCCAGCACCTGCTCCGCCGCCTCCAGGGCCACTTCCGCCTGCGCCTCCTCTGTGGAAGCGCCCAGGTGGGGTGTAACCACCACACGGGGGTGGCGGAGCAGAGGATGGTCAGCGGGAGGTGGCTCGGATGAGAAAACATCCAGCGCTGCACCTGCCAGGCGCCCTTCGTTCAGCGCCTGTAGCAGGGCTGCTTCGTCCACCAGGTCGCCGCGGGCCACATTGATAAGGTAGGCCCCGGGCTTCATTTTAGCCAACTGTGCAGGTCCCAGCAGGTGGCGCGTAGCAGGGGTCAAGGGGGCGTGCACCGTAACGAAGTCTGCCTCTTGCAGGAGACGCTCCAGTGGGACAAGAGTTACCCCTAGCCTTTGGGCGAAGTCGGCGGAGACGAAGGGATCGTAGGCGATAAGGCGCATCTGCAAGCCCTTGGCCCGCTGGGCCACCTGGGTGCCAACGCGCCCCAGGCCAATGATACCCAGGGTCTTGTCCCTAACCTGGCTCCCAATGAACTGATTACGCTTCCACTCCCCCCGCTGAAGGGAGGCGTGGGCTTGAGGGATGCGCCGGGCCACCGCCAGGAGAAGGGCGATGGCGTGCTCAGCGGCGGCGATAATGTTCCCCGTAGGGGCGTTGACCACCGCTATACCCCGGCGCGTCGCCTCCTCCACATCAATGTTGTCTACACCCACCCCTGCTCGCCCCACCACCACCAAGTTTGGCGCCTGCTGGAGCACCGCGGCGGTAACCTTCGTCTCACTGCGGACAAGGAGGGCGTGGGCATCCCTCAGGAGGCGGGCGAAGGTTTCGGGGAGAGCATCCCGATCGCGAAGCACCACCTCCACATCAGGCTGGGAACGCAGGAACTCCAGGCCTCGGGGGTGCAGAGGGTCGGCTATCAGGACGCGAAACACGGCCATACTACGGAGCAGGTGCTCTGGCGGGAACCCTGTAGCCCAACTGGGACAGGGCATTGCCCAGCGCCTCCAGGGTCTCCTGAACATCTACATCTCGCACATACCCCATGTGGCCGATGCGGATAATCTTCCCCGCCAAAGGCCCCTGACCACCAGCCACCACCACCCCGAACCGCTCCCGCAACAGGGCCTCCAGGCGACGGCCATCTACCCCCTCTGGCACCTTGATGGCCGTAACGGTATTGGAAGCGTAGCGCTCATCGGCTGCCAGCAGGGAAAGACCCAAGGCTCGGGCACCCTTCCGTGTCATGTCGCCGATGCGAGCGTGGTGGGCGAAGATGTTTTCCATTCCCTGTTGAAGCATATACTGCAGGCTCACATCCAGCCCGTAAAAGATGGAGACGGCAGGTGTCCAGGGCGTCTGTCCACGCTCGTAGTAAGACTTATGTTTGGCGAAGTCTAGGTAGAAGCGGGGGGACTTGGCCGTCTTGCAGGCCTCCCACGCTCGGGGGCTTACCGAGATGAAGGCCAGGCCAGGGGGCACCATAAACCCCTTCTGGGAGGCAGTGGCTACCACATCGCACCCCCAAGCGTCCACAGGCAGGGGGATGCATCCCAGGCTGGAGATAGCATCCACTATAAGGAGCTTGTCAGCCTCTTTCACCACCTGAGATATGGCCTGAAGGTCGTTGGTAACACCCGTGGAGGTCTCATTGTGAGTTACGCATACGGCCTTCACCTGCGGATTAGCCTTTAGGGCCTTGCGCACCTCCCCGGGGTCGGCGGCATGCCCATAGGGGAAGGCGACCTTCACGACCTGCATCCCATAGGCTTCGGCGATCTGGACAAAGCGCTCCCCAAACTCCCCGATGCTAATACACAGCACAGCGTCACCGGGTGAAAGGGTATTGGCCAGCGCCGCTTCCATAGCACCCGTGCCAGAAGTGGTCAGAATAAGGACATCGTTCTTGGTCTCAAATACCTGCTGAAGGCGCTGGTGCACGCGGGTAATCAGGTCTTTGAACTCGGGGCCACGGTGGTTGATCATCTGCCTACCGACGGCCGTGAGCACATCCTCTGGACATGGCGTTGGCCCCGGAATACGCAAGTTAGCCACATTTGCCTCCTCTCCCCTCCATTTGTGAAGGGGAGCACATATCCCATGATTACACACCTCTAAGGGGGGCGTCAACTTCGGGCGTGCCTACCGGCGCTGGCCGACCTCTTCCAGAACGCGTTCTACAAGAGCCCTCAAGGGCATAGGCCCCAGGTCTTCTCCACTACGCAAGCGCACCGCCACAGCACCGGCGGCCGCCTCCCTATCTCCTACCACTAGCATGTAGGGCACCTTCTGCAGTTGGGCATCCCGTATCTTGGCCTGCATCCGCTCCCCCCGGTCGTCCAGGTGTGCCCGAACCCCCTTGCTCTTCAGTGCTTCCACCACCGTCTTGGCATACTCCAGGTGGCGGTCAGCGATGGGGATCACCACCGCCTGCACGGGGGAAAGCCATACAGGAAAGGCTCCACCGTAGTGCTCAATAAGCACACCAAGGAAGCGCTCCAGCGACCCCAGGATAGCACGGTGCACCATATAGGGGCGATGCCATCGGCCATCGGCCCCCTGGTAGGTCAGGTCAAACCGCTCCGGAAGGTTGAAATCAAACTGGACAGTGGTGCACTGCCAGGCCCTTTCTAGTGCGTCCCGAATCTTTATGTCAATTTTCGGGCCATAGAAGGCGCCCCCACCTTCGTCCACATCGTATTCCAGCCCCTTCTTCTCCAGGGCGCGGCGCAAAGACTGGGTAGCCACCTCCCACATCTGGGGGTCGCCCACGGCCTTCTCGGGACGGGTGGATAGCACAACCTCCACATCACGAAAGCCAAAGGTGTCCAGCAAGGAGAAGGTAAGGTCCAGCACACCCAGAACCTCCCCCTCCACCTGGTCAGGGCGGCAGAAGATATGGGCATCGTCCTGGGTGAAGCCCCTTACACGCATCAGGCCGTGGAGCACCCCCCCGCGCTCGTAGCGGTAGACCGTGCCCAACTCCCCGATGCGCAAAGGCAGTTCCCGGTAACTGCGCAGGGATGAACGGTAAATCATGATGTGAAAGGGACAGTTCATAGGCTTGGCGTAGTAGTGGTCACCCTCCATCTCCATGGGGGGATACATGCTCTCCTTGTAAAAGGAGAGGTGGCCGCTGGTCTGCCACAGGCGCTCCCTGCCCAGGTGTGGGGTATACACCAAAAGGTAGCCCGCCTCACTGTGCACCCGTCGCCACAGGTCTTCTATCAAGGTGCGGATGACCGCCCCTCTGGGATGCCAGATAACCAGCCCTGGGCCTACCTCATCGTGCACGGAGAAAAGTTCCAGTTCCCTGCCCAGTCTGCGGTGGTCGCGTTTCATAGCCTCTTCCCGACGCCGCAGGAAGTCGTCCAGAGCGTCCAGGCTCTCAAAGGCGGTGCCGTAGATACGCTGGAGCATAGGGTTGCGCTCATCTCCTCGCCAGTAGGCCCCTGCTACCGTGAGGAGCTTGAAGGCCTGCACCTTCCCGGTGGACTCTACATGTGGGCCACGGCAGAGGTCTATAAAGTCGCCGTGGCGATAAATGGTAATGGGTTCCCCTTCGGGGATTTCGTCAATAAGTTCCAGTTTGTATGGGTTAGAAGCGAAGAGGCGCTTGGCCTCTTGACGGGTTATCTCCTGACGAATGAAAGGCAGGTCGGCCTGCACCCGCTGGCGCATCACCTCTTCTATGCGTGGCAGGTCGTCTTGGGTTATGGGTCGGGGTATGTCAATATCGTAGTAGAAGCCCTCGTCGGTGGGGGGGCCAATGGCGATCCTGGCACTGGGGTAGAGGGATAGAACCGCGTCGGCCATTATGTGTGCCGCCGAATGGCGCAGGCGCTCGCGCAGGGCCTCCACCTCTTTGGAGATACGGCGTTTATGGGCAAAAGGCATCGGTAACCTCCTTAGGGCGCAACGCACAGGGGATCGGGGCGTTGGAGGGTTTCCAGCGCAGAGGAAGGGTGCTAGTCGGTGC
Source organism: Dehalococcoidia bacterium (assembly GCA_046294495.1). Taxonomy (GTDB): domain Bacteria; phylum Chloroflexota; class Dehalococcoidia; order Lucifugimonadales; family HRBIN23; genus HRBIN23. The sequence continues at coordinate 8,010 of JBKBKV010000010.1, forward strand.
CATTCCCCTAGGTGGCGAGCCGGGAAATCCCGCTACACAGGGGCTTATGGTGCGGTTCCCAAGGCTTCCACTCCTAGAAGGCAGTGGTGGGCGGGATAGGATTCGAACCTATGACCCCTGCGATGTCAACGCAGTGCTCTGGGCCTCTGAGCTACCCGCCCACGCTATTCCAGTGTAGAAACCCGTGGGGCAAGCGTCAAGGGCCGGGGATGCGAATTACATCCGCCGGGCCAGGCGAGGGTCTAGCAAATCCCGTAACCCGTCGCCGATGAGGTTGATACCCAGCACCGTAACTGTCAGGAACATACCGGGGAAGAAGGTTACCCACACCGCCCGCTGAATATACTGGCGCCCCTCCCCCATAATGTTGCCCCAGGAGGGGATTGTGGGGGGCGTGCCCGCCCCCAGGAAACTAAGGGACGCCTCTGTAAGAACCGCAGCGGCGAAGATGAAACTGCCCTGAACAATAAGGGGTGCAATGGTATTGGGCAGGATATGCCGCATCAGAATGCGGGGCGCCCCCGCCCCTAAAGCCCGCGCCGCCTCCACGAAATCCCTGCCAGCCAGGGACAGCACCGCTGCCCGAACCACACGGGTTGCACGGGGGGCCTCCACCACCGTCAAGGCGATAATCACATTCTGGATGCTGGCCGTTAGCAGAGCCACCAGGGCAATGGCCAGGAGCAGAGCGGGGAAGGCCATAATACCATCCATTATCCGCATAACGATAGCGTCAATGCGCTTGAAATACCCGGAAATGAGGCCGAAAACCACCCCGCAGAGCATGGACAATATGGCAACAGAGGACCCTACCACCAAGGAGACCCTGCCCCCGTAGACTGTGCGGGCATAGATATCCCTCCCCAGATGGTCGGTGCCAAAGTAGTATTCCCGGGATGGCGCTTGCAAACGATTGACAGGGTCTAAAGCCTGGGGGTTTCGGGCCGCCAATAGTGGAGCAACAACTGAAAGGGTGGTCATCACGATAACCACCACTATCCCTAACGCCATAGTGGGGTTGCGCCGCACAAAGGCTTGAAGGCGTGTCCACAGCCCCTTGCGCGCCGTGGGGGGCCAACCCATCCTGGGGGAAACGATAGCCTCTTGTCTAGCGTCCATTAGTAGCGAATCCTCGGGTCAAAGTATGCGTAGGTCAAGTCCACAATGAGGTTCACCAGCACATAGGCCGCAGCCACCAGCAAGAGTGCTCCCTGGATAACCGGGTAGTCCCGCCGCAGCATGGAGTCCACGATGAGGCGCCCCAGTCCGGGCAAGGCGAAAACCGTCTCGGTAACCACCACCCCTGTTATCAGGGCTGCAAATCCAATGCCAATAATGGTAACGATGGGCACAGCGGCGTTTTTCAGGGCGTGGCGCAAGAGCACCACCCGCTCCCCCAGCCCTTTCGCCCGCGCCGTCCTAATGTAGTCCTCCCGCAAGATCTCCAGCATGCTCGCCCTGGTCATGCGAGCTATAAGGGCCGAAAAAATAAGGCCCAGGGTAACCGCCGGGAGGATAAGGCTCTTCAGCCATGGCCATAGGCCTTGGCTTATAGCGGTGTAGCCAGCGGCCGGCAGTAGCCCCAAGTTCACCGAAAAAAGCCAGATGAGGTTGAACCCCAGCCAGAAGACAGGCACCGAAAACCCCAGCACCGCAAATACCATCACCGCCCGGTCTATCCACGAGTTAGCACGCCAGGCAGCAAGAATACCTAGAGGGAGCGCCAGGGATATGGCAACGATTTCCGCCAGAAACGCCAGGGAAAGAGTAGGCTCCAGACGCTGGCGAATAAGGGTCGTAACCTTATACCCTGTGAAGAGGGAATCACCCAGGTCGCCCCGCAGAACCTGCCCAAGCCAGCGCCCCAACTGTATATACACGGGCTGGTCAAGCCCCAGTTGCGTCCGAATGCGGGCGATGTTCTCTGGCGTGGCGTATTCCCCTGCCAACACGGCCGCCGGGTCCCCGGGGGTTACGCGTAGCAGCGCAAAGGTGATGAGACCTACCAGCAGAAGCACAGGTATAGCCGCTAGCAGGCGCTGAACAACATAGGTGGACACGCCCCCTTGCTCTCCTTACCCTCCAGGTTGCCGCCGAAAGGGGGGAAGAGATTTCCCCCCTCTGCGAGCGACCTTACTTGTCTAGCCAGATGTTCCACAGGAAGGGCACCGGGTGGTTGATATGCCCCTTCACATACTTCTGGGCGGCACGGATGCCAAAGAACTGCCCCAGGTTCACATAGGGCACTTCCTCATAGTAAAGTTTCTGGATCTCGTCTACAATCTGCTTGCGCTTGGCAGGGTCTGTCTCTTTAGCCCACTGGATGCGCATCTCCTCCATCTTTGGGTTGCTGTAGAACCCGAACCAGGAGGTGATGCCCTGGTGAACAGTCGGGTCCATCACATCAAAGAAGACCCAGGAGGTGTGGAAGATGTTCCATCCACCCTGTTCCACAGGCTCCCTTTTGGCCCTGCGGGTAACAACGGTGGCCCAGTCGGTAGACACGAAGTCCACCTTGGCCCCTATCTTTTCCAGCAGGTCTTTGGTAACCAGGGAAGGGTTATAAAGGGTGGGGATGTCTCCAGGGGCGATAAGCACCACCGCCCGGCCGTCGTAGCCCGACTCCTTCAGCCACTGCTTCCCTTTCTCTATGTCGCCTTTGAGGGCAAACTCCGTCCCCGCGTTGCTCTCCCAGGGGCCACCGCACAAGAAAAGGGCCAAACACCGGTTCCAGAAGCGCTCCGGCCCATAGGCCGCGCGCAGATAAGTGGCCTGGTCGGCAGCCACCTGCACCGCACGCCGGGCCAGGGGTTTGTCAAAGGGCGGGTGGAGCACATTGAAACGAAGCCACGCCTGTGCACCGAAGGGGACAATAAAGACCTGGATGTTAGGGTCTTTAGCCAGGGTATCGTAGTCATCGTTGAGAGGGTTTTCAAAGAAGTCTATGGTGCCGGTGCGTAAGGCAGCCAGTGCGGTGGCTCGGTCGGGCATTATGAGCCACTCCATTTTGTCCACATAGGCGATCTTGCCCCCGGCTAGTCCGCTGGGCGGCTCAGGGCGAGGCTTGTAGGCGTCATTGCGCACAAACTCCAGTTTGTTGCCCGGCTGGTGCCCCACCAGTTTAAAGGGGCCCGACCCGATGCGGGCCTCGGCACGCTCCGAAGGTGGCTTGAGGGCATCGGACTTGGTAAACACCACAGGCAAGTAACTACTGGGCTTACCGATAGCCTCCAGGGTTAGCCCGAGAGACTCCCGCAACTTCAGACGGAATGTCTTGGCATCTATAGGCTCTATCTTCTCCACGAAGGAGAAGAGGATCTTGCCCTGGGCATCCTGCTTCCCCCAGCGCTGGAGGGAGAGAACGGCCTCTTCACTGGTTACTGGCTTCCCATCGTGGAACTGAAGGCCGTCTCGCAGGGTGAAGGTGTATTCGGTGCCATCGGGGCTAACCTTCCAAGTCTCCACCATCTGGGGGCGGATCTCCATCTTCTCGTCCCGGGCCAGGAGCACATCAAACACATGGTAGGAGTAGTTGCGGGTAATGTAGGCGGTAGTCCAGGTGGGGTCTAGAGTAGCCGGATCGGCGTGGGGCACGAAACGAAGGGTCCCACCCTTTTTGGGCCCCACTGCCACTACGGGCGTAGGCGTGGGTGTAACCGCGACGCGAGGGGTTGGAGCCACAAACGGGGTGGGAGTAGGGCCGGCGGGCGTGGGCACAGGGGCAGGGGTTGGGGTGGGCGCTACGGCAGGAGGCGGCGCAGGAGCCTTGGTGGGTGTGGGAGTGGGGGCGGCCGCCGGCCGGCACGCTGTGAGGAGCACTAGGGCTCCTAGCACAACTAGAAACAGGGCCATTACTCGCTGTTTGTGCATTGGTGCTACCCTCCACCTTTTTCAGGAGTAGAAAAACTACACCCTATGGCCAACAAGCGGGAAAAGGGGAGAACCATCTTGGGCGTATGCTAAACTAGCACAGCCCTTTTGTCAAGGGGGGGCTGAAGGTGCACAGGACCCACCTACCCTTATAGTATTGGATAGGCGCATCTTTTGCTTATTTCGGCCGTGCTACGGTGCTGTAACCTCCCTCTGGATATTGCCGCCCACGGAGAAAGGCGCAGACGGTTGATCAGATGCCTTTCTGCACCCATCGATGTATAATGAAGCCGAAAGGTTACCTTAGGGGTGGCGGGTGAACCGTGTCGTGGCATCTCTTCTCGTTCTTGTCTCCCTTGCCTTTCCCCTCATTGCTCATCCCCTCTTGGGCGCCAGCCCCCCTGTGGTCGTGCTGCGGGCCAAGGGCACTGTTAACCCTGCCCTCACCCGTTATGTAGAGCGCGGATTGGACGAGGCGGAACGGCGCGGCGCCGCGGCTGCTGTCATTATGCTGGACACCCCAGGTGGCCTGGATGAAAGCATGCGTGAGATCGTCCAGCGCATCGTCAACGCAAGAGTGCCTGTTATCGTCTATGTGGCGCCGGCAGGGGCAAGGGCTGCCTCTGCAGGAACCTTTATCACCCTTTCTGCCCATGTGGCCGCCATGTCCCCGGGCACCGAGATAGGTGCGGCTCACCCTGTCGCCCTGGGAGGTCCCACCGGGGCGGACCAGACCCCCTCCACGGTCAGTGAGAAGGTTCTCAACGATGCTGTTGCCTACATCCAGAGCCTAGCCCAGATGCGGGGGCGCAATGTCCAGTGGGCGGAGAAGGCGGTGCGAGAGAGCGCCTCCGTCCACGCCGAGGAGGCCAAAGCCCTTAATGTGGTGGAGGTGGTAGCACCCGACCTGCCCGCTCTCCTTCAACAGGTGCACGGGATGAAGGTGCGCCTCCTAACCACCGAAGTAACCCTGGACACAGCCACAGCACCAGTGGTCTATGTAGATATGTCTCTGGTGGAGCAGTTCCTTATCGTTATCAGCAACCCCAATATCGCCTTTATTCTTTTAAGCCTGGCCCTGCTGGCCCTCTTCTTTGAGTTCGCCAACCCGGGCGCTATTCTCCCCGGCGTGGTGGGGGGTATTCTGTTACTGCTGGCCCTCTTCTCCCTGGGCACCTTGCCCATTAACTGGGCAGGTGTGCTCCTTATCGTGCTGGCCTTCATCCTCTTCGTGGCCGAGGTGTTTGTAACCAGCCACGGCGCCCTGGGTATTGGGGGGGCCATCGCCCTTATCCTGGGAGGCCTTCTGCTGGTCTCCAGTGCCGCTCCGCCTAACCTGCGGGTCAACCCATGGCTGGTTTATGGCATGGCCGCTGCCATCGCCGCTTTCTTCATCTCCGTGGTGCGCACCATCGTGCAAGACAGACGGCGCCGCCAGCCTGTTACTGGAACGGAGGGGTTGGCCGGCCAGCAGGGGGTGGCCCGCACCACCCTTGACCCCGATGGCACCGTTATGGTAGAAGGTGAACTATGGCAGGCAGTGAGCCTGGATGGACGCATTGAAGAGGGGGAAGCGGTTGTTGTGGTAGGGAGAGACGGCCTAACCCTTCGCGTCCGTCGGCTCCAGAGGAGGGGGTAATGCAGTGGGTTATCGTGCTAGGCATTATCATTGTGCTCATCCTCATCATCGCCCCGGCTTCGGTGCGCATCGTGCAGGAGTATGAACGCGGGGTTATCTTCCGCCTAGGGCGCCTGGTTGGGGCCAGGGGTCCTGGCATCTTCTTCATGATCCCCTATGTGGAGCGCATGGTAAAGGTGGACCTGCGCATCTTGACCATAGATGTGCCCCCACAGGAGTGCATCACCAAAGACAATGTAACCACACGCGTGGACGCGGTCATCTACTTTCGGGTGATTGACCCTCAGAACGCTGTCGTAAAGATCCTGGATTATGTCCGCGCTACCTCCCTCATTGCACAGACGACCCTACGGAGCGTGGTGGGGCAATCGGAACTGGACGAACTGCTAATGCATCGCGAGAATATCAACCAGCGCCTCCAGCGCATCATAGACGAACACACCGCCCCCTGGGGTGTAAAGGTAAGCGCAGTAGAAGTAAAGGATGTGGAGATACCAGCCGAGATGCGCCGTGCCATCGCCCGCCAGGCCGAGGCGGAGCGGGAACGGCGCGCCAAGATCATCCACGCTGAAGGGGAGTTCGCCGCCGCCGAACGCCTGGCAGCCGCTGCCAGAGTCATCCAGCAAGAGCCAGCCGCCATCCAACTGCGCTACTTGCAGACCCTAACAGAGATCTCCACCGAGCGCACCAGCACTGTCGTCTTCCCCCTCCCCATTGACCTAATTAGCGCCTTCCTGCAAGGACGTGGGGGCGGTGGGGACACCCAGCGCACCAGCCAGGGCTAACTAGGGGTGGGCCATGGCCCCACCGTCTATGTAGACGGTGTGCCCGGTGGTATAGTCGCACGCCTCGCTACACAGGTAGACCAGGAGCCCTGCCAAATCCCGTGGGTGCCCATACCTGCGCAGGGGGAGATAGCGCACCAGTAACTCTTTCTGTTGCTCCTCCAGAGGCTTCTCCTCCAGGCTTATCCAGCCGGGGCCGATGCCGTTGACACGGATATCACTTCGCCCCAGTTCCAAGGCCAGGGTATGCACCAGGTTTGTCAGGGCAGACATGCTGGCGCAGTAGGCCGACAGGTTCCAGTTCCCCCTTTCTGCCAACCCCGATGCGATGAGCACTATACGCCCATATTGCTGGGCCATCATTAGGCGCGCCACCTCCTGGCAGAAGAGCCACGCCGAACGCACATTGAACTGGAAGACCCTGTCAAACTCCTCTACCGTTGTCTCTAGAAAGGGCTTGCCCAAGATGACCTGGGTGTTGTGGACAAGGATGTCAATGCGCCCCAGGCGCCTGTGCACCTGCTCCACCGCCTGGCGCACCTGGGCTGGGTTGGTAACATCGGCAGTGAGACCCAGGGCCAAGCCTTCAAGCCCCTTCACGCTTTCCGCCTTGTGGCCCACCACGGCCACCTCTGCCCCAGCCTCCTGAAGGGCCTGGACGAAGGTAGGCGTCCAGCCGCGCCCGTTGGTAGCAACCAGGGCTTTGCGCCCCGTTAGGTTCCACTCGCGAGGGATAGGCATACTCGCCTCCTACTCTTCTAGAGGGATAAGGGGGGCGTAGCCGGTGGGGGCATAGCCTCCCGCCATTCCTGCCCCATCCACGATGATAATTTCCCCGTTCATATAAGAGGAGGCATCCGAAGCGAGGAAGACGGCGATGGGGCCGATGTCATCAGGCTTACCTAGGTGGCCGATAGGGATAAACTCGGGACGCGGCATGTATTCCCGCGTCGCCTGGGTGCCCTCGGTAGGGATGAAGCCGGGGGCAATGCCATTGGTGCGCACGCCGTAGCGACCCAGGCTCATGGCCAGGGTGCGAATGAGCTGCAGAAGCCCTCCCTTGCTCACGCTGTAAATGTAGCCATCCCTCTGGCCTCTAAGGCCAAAACCCGATGTAATAATGATGATGACCCCCTTGCCACGCTCCACCATGTGCCTGGCTACCGCGCGCGAGCAATAAAAGGCCCCACTCAGGTTGATCTCTATCCCCTTGCGCCACTCCTCGTCGCTAATCTCCCAGATGGGTTTTGGAGGCAGCCCCCCCACTAGGCCGGCGTTGTTGATAAGGATGTCAACCTTGCCCCACTCCTTCAGAACGGTCTCCACCATGCTTTGCACCTGTGCAGTGTCCGACACATCGGTAGGGATGGCTAAGGCGCGTCGCCCCAGGGCGCGCACCTCGGCGGCGGCCTCCTCAATAGGCCCTAGGCGTCGGGCGGCGATAGCCACATCGGCCCCCGCCTTGGCCAGGTGCCGCACCATGGCTCTGCCCAATCCCGTTCCCCCTCCTGTTACGATGGCTACCCTACCGTCCAGGCTCAAGGCTTCTAGCATATATGCCTCCTTGCTGTCTGGCATAACTCACCTATTCTCGCTCACCCGCGTAGTTACCTCCCCCGCCGGCAAAATGACCAGGGTGCCGTCTTGCCGGCGCACTATCAGGTCGCCCTCGGGCGTAACGCCCTGGGCTGCTCCTTCCACCACTTGTTGGCCCCAGCGCACAACCACAGGCTCACCTACCCCTTCCAGGCATTGTTGCCACTCTACCCAGATGGGAGCGGCGGCCAGGGCTTGCGGGTAGCGGGTATCCAAGTCTCGCAGAAGGCGTTGGAGCACCTCCACCCTGTCCAAGGGATGGCCCACCTCCTGGGCGAGGCTTGTGGCTGTGTTCTCCAGAGGGGTGCCTGAAAACCTAGCGTTGACATTTAGGCCTATGCCAACCACCAAGTACCCCTGGCCTGTGCTTCCCCAACGCCCTTCGGTAAGGATGCCACATACTTTCTTGCCCTTCAAGCGCACATCGTTGGGCCACTTAATGGTGGGCATAAGCCCACTCGCCTTTCGCACCGTATCCACCACCGCTAGGCTACACGCCATGTTCACCCTGCGCAGGGCCTCGGCCGGGGGGCGTAAAACAACAGAGAGGTAGAGGTTCACACCCGGTGGGGACACCCACTGCCGCTGAAAGCGCCCACGCCCGGCCGTTTGCTCCTCTGCCACTACCGCGGTCCCTTCAGGCACCCCTACCTGGGCGAGGCGATGGGCGGCATCCATAGTGGAGGTTAGAGCGGGAAACAGATAGAGGGAGCATCCGACACGTCTGGTCTCTAGGGCGCGGGCTATTGCGTCAACGGTGAGCATGCTTTTCTCAACGGGCGGTCTGGTGGGATGATATCTGCTGTCCAAGGGGCCGTCAAGTGCTGCCTTCTTCCTAGGTAAGTGCAATACAAGGGGGTGCAGGCATGTGCCTGCACCCCCTCACTTCCACCTCGGGCGCGGCGGAAGACGCCTACTTCTTCCAGTATTTTTCGTAGGCGTAGATGTTGGGCACATAAATCTGGACTTTCCAGGGCACCACACGGCTGGCCCACGCCTTCTGGGAGTCCAGAACCTTCTTGAAGAAAGGCCCTACCTTGGGGTCGTTAGTATACTTGTCAATTATCTTGTCCCAAGCGTCCAGTTGAGCCTTCAGGATGTCGGGAGGAGTCGTGAACACCTGCACGCCGAGTTTCTGGATCTCTATCAAGTCTTTACTGTTCAGGTCTATCCAGCGCCACTGCATATCCGCTGATTCTGCCATGATCGCGTAGCGGACTAAGTTCCTCAGGTCGGCTGGGAGGGCATCCCACTTGTCCTTGCTCACCAGAATTTCCAGATATTCCACCGGCTGGTGGTAACTCTGCAGGTAGTAGTATTTTGTTACCTGAGGGAAGCCCAGGTTCTTATCGTCTGTGGTGTTGTTCCACTCGGCGGCATCAATTACGCCTCGCTCCAGGGCTGGCACAATCTCCCCGCCAGGCAGGCTGACCACAGAGGCACCCATCTGGGAATACACTTCCGTTGCCAGGCCGACGGTGCGGTATTTCAGCCCCTTCATGTCATCTGCCGTTCGTATTGGCTTCCTGAACCACCCTAGCGGCTGAGTAGGGATGGGGCCGAAGTGGAACCCAACCAGGTTCAGTTTCAGTTCCTTCTGGAGGAGCTCCTGGTAAAGCTCCCAACCGCCGCCGTAGTATTCCCAAGCCAGCAAGTCGTTGGCATCCATACCGAAAGAGGGGCCGGTGCCGAAGAGGCTGGCTCCAGCGTGCTTCCCCACAAAGTAGGCAGGCACATAGCCAGCGGCGTCTATAACGCCCTTCCCCGCCGCATCTGCTGCTTCAAAAGGTGGCACAATGGCCCCGCCTGGGAGAACCTCCCACTTGAATCTCCCTCCGCTCATGGCTTCTATTTTCTTCGCCAGTTCCACAAAACTGATATGGGCTAGGCTTGTGGCTGGGAAAGCCGTCTGCACCTTCCAGGTGATGACCTGAGCCGCCGGAGCGGCCGGAGGCGCGGCGGGCGGTGCCGCAGGCTGGGCAGCACCAGGCGCCACCGATTGGGAAGGTGTAGGGGTAGGTTTCGGGCTTTGGCACCCCAGGGCAAATACCAAGACCCAGGCCAGAGCCATCAAGATGGGCACAGGCCAGAAAGGACGCTTCATGGACCCTCCTTCGCACAACTAGTTCTCTATTATTACAACGCGATGCTTTATGCTGTCAAGGGGCACGGACACACCACCCCCCTTGTTACTTGTAAAGGACGCTAGGGAGCCACAGGGCTAGCGCAGGGAAGAACAACACCAAGACTAGGCCCACCACCTGGAGGAGCATAAACTCCATCATGCCTCTGTAGATATCTGTAAGGCTCCACTGAGGCACCACAGCCTTGAGGTAATAAGCCGCCATAGCCACTGGCGGGGACAGGAAGGCGGTCTGCAAGTTGACCGCCACCAGGGCGCCAAACCACACCATGTCAAAGCCAAGCCCCTCTACCACCGGCAGGAAGATGGGGAGAAAGATTAGAATGATAGCAGGCCACTCAAGGGGCCAGCCCAGCAGGAAGATAACCACCATAAGCATGATAAGTAGAGCCATAGGCGAGAGGGGCAACCCCAGCAGCGTGTTGGTGATAAGGGTAGAAGACCCCAGCCGCGAGAAGACTGCACCGTATATGTTAGAAGCGACCGCCAAGAACAACACCAGGCTGGAGGTCTGAATAGTCTGAAAAGCAGCACGCCTAACTAGGGCCAGGTTCAGACGCCGATAAACCAAGGTGAGTAACAAAGCTCCAAAGGCCCCCATACCGGCCGCCTCGGTGGGGGTCGCCCATCCCAAGATGATGCTCCCCAGAGCAGCGAACATCAGCGTTGCTAGAGGAATAATCCCCAGCGCTAGCTCCCGCAGGGCTGTCAACAAACCCACCCGCTCGCTAGCGGGCAATGGAGGGCCGAGGGTAGGGTTCAGGTAACTGCGCACCAGTGCGTAAACAACAAACAAGCCTGTAAGTACCAAGCCAGGTATGAAAGCGGCGGCAAAAAGGTGCACAATGGAGACCCCCATAACAGGCCCCATAAGCACCAACATCACGCTGGGGGGAATAAGGATGCCCAAGGTCCCTCCGGCAGTGATGACCCCCGCCGACATGGCTGGGTTATAGCGGCTCTTGATCATGGATGGGCCGGCCATTAGGCCCATCACAGTTACCGAGGCCCCTATAATGCCCGTGGCGGTAGCGAACACCGCCGCCGTTAGGAGCACCCCCAGGTAAAGGGACCCCCGAACCGGGGCCAACAGCAACTGGAACGCCTTAAACAGTCGTTCCATCAGGCCCGCACGCTCCAGCACATAGCCCATGAACACAAACAGAGGCACGGCCGCCAGGGTCTCCTCCTTCATAAGCCCTACGGTCTGAAAGACCATAAGGTCGAAGACCCTCCCTCCAAAGCCAATAAAGCCGAAGACGATGGCCAGGATGATGAGGGTGAAGGCGATGGGAAAGCCTACGAAGATGGCTACCAGCAGGGTGCCCAGTAAAACTAGGCCTAGATACGGGTCGCTCATGGCCATTTACCCCTTAGCATGGCGTGAAGGCTCTTGAGGAACTCCGAGATACCCTGGATTATGAGCAGGACCGCCGACCCCGGGATAACAAACTTGAGGGGGTAGAGAGGGGGTCTCCATGGACTGGCGTCGGACTTCTCCCGGATAACAAAGGCATGCCAAGCCTCGTCCCATCCAGACCACAGGAAGAAGGCCATACCCGGGAAAAAGAACAGTAGATAGAGGATCGCGTCAATGGTCCCCTGCAGCCGCTCGGAAAAGCGGTTGTAGAAGATGTCTGTGCGGATGTGCCCCTTGTTCAGCAGTGTGTAGGCCGCACCCAGCATAAAGAGGCTTCCATAGAGCATGTAACTCATGTCAAAAGACCATACAGTTGGAGCGCCAAAAAACTTACGGGCAAAGACCTCGTAAGTGATTATGCCCACGAGAGGGACAATCAGCCAGGCGAAAATCTTCCCTGACCACTCCCCCACCCTATCAATGACCCTGGTAACGCGCGTAACCCACTCCATTACGGCACCTCGCCGGCACAGTCTGAGGAAAGCACTAGAGGTAGTATGAAGGCCCGGTTTTCCCGCATCCTTACTGGAACGTTGTCGGTGGGGCTGGCCAGAAAGCCAGCCCCACCCGTAGACGCTCTCTCCTAAACCTACCTCATATAGACCTTGTCTTTCCAGTAGTGGTTGCCCACAAGGTCATAGGAAGGCCAGTAGGAGAGACGGTATGGCACCACCAGGGACGCATACTGTTTCTGAGAGTCAATTACCTTACGGTAGAAGGGATCCTTGGCCGCCTGTGCCTCGGTAATGTCGTCCCAAATCTTCAGGAGTTGCTCATACACCTCGGGAGGAGTGCGATTGATGCGCACCCCCTGCTTGAGCAGAGCCTGGCACGCTTCGGCATTCTGCTTGTGATAACGCACCCACCACCGGAAATACAGGTGCTGCGCGGCCACCTTAATGATCTCCTGAATGTCAGGGGACATCTTGTTCCAAGTATCCTTGTTGATGATCACATCCCCCACCGTAACAATTTCGTGGACTCCGGGGGAATAGTGGAGCTTCAGGATGTTTTGGAAGCCCAGGCGCTGGTCCTCCACACACCCAACCCATTCGGCACCGTCAAGCACCTTCCGCTCCAGTGCAGGGATGATTTCACCGCCCGGGAGGGTAACAACACTCGCCCCTGCCTTCTGCATGATCTCCGACCCGACGCCAGGGATACGGAACCTCAGTCCCTTCAGGTCATCCATGCTCTTGATCTCCCGAGGAAACCACCCCAAAGCCTGGGGCCCAGCAGTGAGAATTGGGAAGGACACCACATTCAGTTTCAACACCTGCTGGTAGTATTCGTTGAGGAGTTCCCACCCCCCGCCTTCCCAATACCAGCCGTAGAAGTCTATGTAGTCCATGCCAAACTGGGTGCCGTGGGAGAGGGCGTTGCCAGCGGGATGTTTGCCCGCCCAGTAGCCCGGCCAGGTGTGTGCACCATCAATAACCCCTTTGCTGGTGGCATCGGCCACCTCAAAGGCGCCCACGATGGCCCCGGCAGGGAGCATCTCAATTTTTACCCGGCCACCTGTCAACTTCTCCACTTCCTGGGCGAACCACACAGCCTGCTCATGGAGGGTCAAAGTGGCGGGCCAACTGCTCTGCATCTTCAGGGAGAAGACTTGCTGTTGAGGTGCCGGGGCGGCCGCCGGCGGAGCAGCAGGGGCAGGGCCTGCTGCGGGCGTTGGCGTTGCAGCCGGCCGCGCGCACCCAGCAGCAATAAGCCCCATTACCGACATTAGAGCAATCAGGGGTGCATAAGTCACTCTTCGCATACTGCCTCCCCTTTTTAGTTTGCTTATTACCTTATGCAACGCGAGTCGTTTTTGTCAAGGGGGTGAAAGTCCCTGTAACTTGCTTTATGACAGGTTCACCACATTCTGGGGGCGCCCCGCAAAAAAGGCACGGATGTTCTCTAGGGCGATCTCCAACATGCGCCACTTGGCAGTGTCGGCGTTCCATCCTAGATGAGGGGTTAGCAAGGCGTTGGGGGCATGCAACAGAGGGTGGCCAGCGGGGGGTGGCTCTTCCTCCCACACATCGGTGGCGGCGCCGGCGATACGCCCCTCCCGCAAGGCAGCGGCAAGGGCAGTGCTGTCCACCACCTCACCCCGTGCCATATTAATAAGGAAGGCGCTGGGCCTCATCAAGGCAATTTCAACGCCCCCTATCAGGCCCCGGGTCTCGGGTGTGAGGGCGCAATGGAGGGTTACAAAGTCGGCCTGGCGCAGGAGGGCCTCAAGGGAGACGAACTCAACCCCGTGTTCCTGCGCCCGCTCCGCCGAAGGGTGGGCGGTGAAGCAGAGGACACGCATACCGAAGGCGTGGGCCAGGCGGGCAACTTGTGTCCCCACACTACCCAACCCCACAATGCCCAGGGTCTTCCCCCGCAGGCCCAGGCCGGCCAGAGCCTCTTGCTCCCACCTCCCAGAGCGCAGGCTCTGGTCGGCCTGCACCACCCTCTTGGCCAGTGCCAGGATAAGGGCAAAGGTGAACTCGGCCACAGCGTCATCACCGTAGTGAGGCGTATTGCACACAACGACGCCCCGACGAGAGGCGTAGGCCAGGTCTATGTAGTTGCCTACCCCTACCCCCATATAGGAGGCCACCTTCAGCCGTGGCATGGCATCCAGCAGGGCTGGCGTCAGTTTCACCCACGCCCATATCAGGGCGTCGGCATCCCTGGCGCGCCGGACGAACTCTTCAGCCGAAGGAAGGTCATTGTAGTGATGCACCTCTCCCAGGCCCGCCGTGAGGTGAGGGGGCAGGTCTTTAGGATACCCCAGGTTGTCGGGGATAACCAGCAAGGGCATGGTCTCCTCCACCTCCAGGCCTTTGACCTAGTGTGGCGCACGGGCGCATACTTTGCAAATTGGACTACTTCTAAGCGACGCCAGGCCACACCCCCCACACCAGGGCCACGCCTGGGGCCAGGCGCCGCCATTCCACCTGGGTAAACCCCGCCCCCAGCACCCATGTCGCCAGGCCCTTGGGTGTCGGAAAGGCTTCCACTGAGCGGGCGAAGTAGGTGTAGGCTTCCCCATGCCCTGTAACCCACCTTCCCAAAAGAGGCACAACCCGCCGCAAATACCATGCCACGGCCCGCTCGGGGATGGTGCGCTCAAATTGACACAACTCCAGAACCGCCAGACGCCCGCCAGGCACCAGCACACGCCCCATCTCCCTAAGCACAGCGGAAGGGTCGGGTGTGTTGCGCAGGACGAAAGCGCAGGCGCAGGCGGCGAAAACGGCGCTGGGGAAGGGAAGGGCTAGCCCGTCCCCTGCCAGCGGGAGAAAGCGACCTCCCACGCCTGCCCGCCTGGCCTTGCGGACAGCACTGGTCAACATAGGCACAACGGGGTCAACACCAACAACCCTAGCCGATGGGCAGCGGCGGGCCATAGCCAGCGCCAGGTCGCCTGTGCCACAGCCCAGGTCCAAAACCCAGGGATCTGTCAACGGGATGGGGATGGCCTTTTGGGCAGTCTTCCGGCGCCACCTGCTGTGGAGGCCCAATGTCATAAGGGTATTCATCAAGTCATAGCGAGGGACTACCCCGGCAAAGAGGGCGCGCACCACATCAGGATGGGTGAAGGGTGAAGACATACTCCCATTCACAAAAGAGTCAGGCATTCGGCACACCCAATAGCCCCCAAAAGAGGCGGAAGAAAGCGGGGATATCCACACGGGTTACCACCTGTACAGGCCCCGCCCCTTCAGAGATGGTGCGTCCGCGTTGAGGTCCGTCGTCGGTGATCACCCGCACCCTCATCCCCTGGGTAGTAGCGATGCTTGGGTCTATAGCTATGGCCATAGCCAGGGGGTCACACAGTTCATAGCGCTCCCGCTGCGGATGAAGCAGGAACCATCCCTCCAGCATACGCCCCATAAGGCGAGTAGCGGCGTCCCCCTCCTGGAAGCGTGGAATATCCGCACGAGTAAGGCAAACTTGGCGACACACCTCCAGCCCCACCAGTGTGGTAGGGATGCCGCAGGATAACACCAGTGCAGCCGCCTCCGGGTCGTTATAGATGTTGAACTCGGCAAAGGGTGTTGTATTACCCCGCTCGTCTAGCGCACCGCCCATAACCACCAGGCGGCCCACCATCTGGGCGAAGCGTGGCTCGGCACGCAATGTCCTGGCCAGGTTCGTGAGAGGCCCAAGAGCAACTACCAGCAGGCTCCCTGCAAAGGAATAGCCCTTAGAGACCAGGAAGTCGGGGGCCGGCAAAGAACGGGGGGCGGTGTGTGGACGGGGGAGGCGCACTGTGAGGCCGCCAGGGCCGTGGAAGTGGTAGGCGTAGTGAAAAGATCCATTCAAAGGTCGGGCGGAGCCTCTCGCAACAGGGATGTGGGGATGCCCAAAGGCCTCCAGCAGGCGCAAGGTGTTGGCGGTGGTGTGGCGCAGGGCAGCGTTGCCCCCCACCGTCGTTACCCCCTCCACCGATAGGGCGGGGCTGCGCACCGCCATCAACAAAGCAAGTGCGTCGTCGGTGCCGGGGTCGGTGTCTATAACGGTGTAGAGTGGCACACTTTCACCCTCACCCTGACTATGCTACCATACCTGCTTGCTAACCTGGCATAACTGGAGGCAACTGATGGATCTAGGCATAGCGGGACGGGTGGCCATGGTAACAGGAGGAAGCCGGGGGCTGGGCAGGCAAATCGTGATGGCCCTGGCGCGGGAGGGCTGTAAGGTGGCCTTCTGCGCCCGTGGTTCAGAGGGCGTCCAGCAGGCAGTGGGCGAGTTCCAGCGCCTAGGCTACCAGGTGGAGGGGGTGCAAGCAGATGTGATGAGCGCCGAAGGGTGCCAGAAGTTTTACGCCGAGGCTGTGCGAGCGTTTGGGAGGGTTGATATCTTGGTGCACAACGCCGGAGGCACCCGCGGCGGAAGGGACTTTGATTCAGCCACCGATCAGGACTGGATGGATACTATCAACCTGAACCTGCTGGCGGCGGTGCGCCTCTGCCGGCTCGTGCTGCCAGGCATGCGAGAGCGGCGATGGGGACGCATTGTTACCATCGCCTCCATCTGGGGCAGGGAGTATGGAGGAGGCCCCTCCTATATGGTGGCCAAGGCAGCCCTTATCGCTTTCACCAAGCATATGGCCACCACCCTGGCCCCTTACGGTGTCCTCTGCAACAGCGTTGCCCCTGGCTCTATCCTCTTCCCGGGGGGTTCATGGGACCGCTTCGTGAAGGGCAACCCCCCCGAGGTGGTGCAGGAGTTCATCGCCCGTAACCTTCCTATGGGGAGGTTTGGGTGGCCTGAACCAGTGGGGGAACTGGTGGCCTTCCTCTGCTCGGAGCGGTCGAACCTGATAACCGGGGCGTGTTACACGGTAGACGGGGGGCAGAGCCGCTCGCTGATCTAACTTGGGCAAGGGGGCCTATAAGCCGAGTTCTGTCCTGGCGGTTGGTGCCAGGGGTGGCCATCCATCTGGGCCACCCATTACTGGATGGCTCTAGCGGCCTACCCGGGGCTTGGGCCGGGCACCCATTCCCCCTATTGGGCCTTGCACCGGGTGGGGTTTGCCCGCCGCCGTGTCGCCACGGTCGGCCGGGGGCTCTTACCCCCCGATTTCACCCTTGCCCGCACCGGCAGGAAGCCCTGCCGTCCGCTGGCGGTGTGGTTTCTGTGGCACTTTCCGTCGGGTTGCCCCGCCTGGGCGTTACCCAGCACCCTGCCCGGCGGTGCTCGGACTTTCCTCCCGCCTAAGGCGGGCGGCCACCCGGCCCCCTTGCCCAAATACATTATACTCCATACATCCCTTCGCGAGAAGCGCAAGGGGTGAGTGCCTGTTACACTGGCACCTATGGGCTAATCACCCCTACACCATCCTCAATGCGAACCTCTGTGCCGAAAGGCTGGGAGAGGCGGGCCACACGCTCCAAGCATTTGGTGCCAGCCTCATGGGTAGCCAGCAATGGACGCCCCCGTTGAGAACGGGGACGCCCCAACCCCAACTCGCAGGGATAGAGGCGCACCTCTTCTAGTCTGCCGCCCTTGAAGTGGGTAACAGCCACAACCGTCTCCCAGTAGACGGGGTTGGCTGGGAAACCCCGCGTGTCCCTGGCACTGCGTGCCTCAAAGAAGTCGGCGGGTGTGGCGTCGTAGCCCAGGCCAAAGCGGTTATAGGCTTCCTGGGGAAGCTTGTAGACCGTATCGTTCTGGAAGATAAAGTGTCCCAGGCTGTAGAAAATGGGCTTGCCTTTGTAAATCTCTATTCCACGCAGGAAGTGCGGGCCGTGCCCAACAAAGATGTCTACCCCCTCGTCAACGCATCGGCGGGCGAAGGTGCGCACAAACTCCGCCGGCTCGTCCCTAGTAGCGCCGTTCTCGTGGCTGTGGAGGCTGAGCACCACCCAGTCCGCCATACGCCGGGCGTCTCTAACCCAGCGCAGAATGTCTTTCATATCACCATCCTGGGGAATGGTATTTACCGCAAACCCCTGCCCCAGGCGGAACTTGCGCCCCAGGAAGTGGAACTCGGTCTCTGTATCTTCGGGAGCGCCCCCAGTAAACCCAAAGCGCCTCTGGTATTCTTTCTCCTCCTCAAAGCCCAGGCCCCGGCTGATGCGGCGCAACTGCGCCATAGCCTCACCGTCCACCGTGTAGATGACCTGGTGCCCCAGGGCGCTCACGCCGGGACGCCCATGCATGTCAGGGCGCTGGTCGCCTGCACGGGCGTGTTCAGGGAAGGTGGAGGTAACTGACAGTAGTGCGATACGCCCCTTAGGGGTCTCAAGATAGGCGGGTGAACGGGCCTCGGCCAGGTTGCGGCCGGTCCCAGCCGCCACCAGGCCCGCCCGTCGCAGGTGCTCACGGGTCGTCAACAACCCCACTTCGCCGTAGTCAAAGGAGTGGTTATTGGCGCAGGAGACCATCTGGAAGCCCATCCACTTCAACTCCTCCAGGTTGGCCGGGTCCGAGCGGGTGTAGGTGCCTGGCTGGAAGCCAGGGCTACCCTCATAGTCGTGGAAGAGCATTTCCAGGTTGGTGAAGGCAGCGTCTGCGCTCCGCAGGAGGTTCACCAGCCCCAGGAAACGCTCCTCCCGATGCACACGCATAGCCCGAGTGATCATAGAATCCCCGGTGGCGGCAAAGGACAGGTCGCGGCTCTCGGCTTCAAACAGCATAGCACTCCTTTCTTACCCGAGGCGCTGGAAGAAACCATGCACAAGACGATTGAACACCCCTGGCTTTTCCCAGTAGACGGAGTGGCCAGCCCCGGGCACCAGCACCAGCCTGGAGCCGGGGATCAGGCGCTGGACCAGGCGCATGATTTCGGGTGTGGTGAGTGGGTCTTCCGTCCCACCAATCAGAAGCACCGGCACCCGCAGACGCGCCACCTCCTCGGCTTTGGCGCCTTCCCCGTTCCATAGGGGAGCCAGGAAAGCGTCAGGGCGTGGAGGGTTGAGGCCCGACACCTGGGCATAGAGGAAGGCCCGCTGGGGATAGCGCTGGCGAAAGCCTCGCGAGAGGGTGCGGTCGAGGAGGTCGCGGGGGTAGTCGGGAGACTGGCGGCGCTCCTGCTGGCGGCGCAGCAACTGCACATCAGCAATTCCCCCGGTAGTATCGGCCAGCACCAGCGCCTTCACCCGCTCTGGCCAGCGCACCGTGAACCCCAGGCAGGTGAACCCCCCCATGCTCTGAGCCACCAGGTAGACCTCTGGTATACCCAGGTGGTCTAGCAGGGCGCGCAGGTCGTCCACAAACCCGCGTAGACCCACCCCCGCGGGATCATCTACGGACAAGCCGTAGGAGCGATGGTCAAAGGTGATGCATGTGTAGCGCTGGGAAAAGAAAGGGACCTGCTGCCACCAACTGAGGTGGTTCCCCCCAGCGCCGTGTGCGAAGACCACTGCAGGCCCCTGCCCATGCACCTCATAATAAAGGTTGATACCATTGATCCTGGCTGTCGGCATCAGGCCCTCCATTGCGATGGGATTATAGCACCGACCCACTGCCCCTATCTTACGCTACTATATAATAAGGTAAAGAGAGACCTGCCAAGCGAGGTGCCTTATGGTAGCCATATCGGGTTGGCGTGCACCAAACCGCAAGGTATGGTGGACAGTGGTATGCACCAACTGCCGGAAGGTGCTGGGGCGTTACCTGCTCCCAGGCCTCATCCGACAGACCACTTACCGCCTGTGCGACGATTGTTCGGCAACGACCCCTCAACAGCGACAGGAAACACCCCAACCCTCCCGCCGCCCCCGTAGGCCTGCCCAGGCCTAGCCATTCTCCGCAAGTGGCCCAGCCCGTCTGGGTTTGCAAGGCCCTTGCCCTTTTTCTTTTGACACTGGGGAAGGCGCTCTGCTACCCTCAGTCTAGTCTCGCTCTATGGCGGAGGCATAGTGTATGACGCATCGGGCCATTGAACAGGTAGATATGGAAAAAATCGTTGCCCTGTGCAAACGGCGGGGCATTATATTCCCCAGTAGCGAAATTTACGGGGGGCTGGGGAGCACCTGGGACTACGGGCCCCTGGGGGTGGAACTGAAGCGGGTTGTCAAAGACCTATGGTGGCGGGATAATGTGCTTCGGCGGGATGATATGGTGGGGCTAGATGCCGCTATCCTGATGCATCCCAGGGTTTGGGAGGCCAGCGGCCACCTGGAGAGTTTCGTAGACCCCCTCTCGGAGTGTAAGGAGTGCCACACCCGCTGGCGCCCCTCCGACCTGGCCGACCCCACCCGATGCCCCGACTGTGGCGGTTCCCTTACCGAACCTCGCCTGTTCAACCTGATGTTCAAGACCTTCATGGGGCCGGTGGAAGACACCGCTCACATCGTTTACCTGCGCCCTGAAACGGCCCAAGGCATCTTTGTGAACTTCCTCAATGTGCTAACTGCCACGCGCAAACGCCTCCCCTTCGGCATCGCCCAGATCGGTAAGGCCTTCCGCAACGAAATCACGCCGGGCAACTTTATCTTCCGCACCCGCGAGTTTGAACAGATGGAGATAGAATACTTCGTCAAGCCGGGGGAGGACGAGGCCTGGCATCGGCGCTGGGTGGAGGAGCGCCACAACTGGTATTTGCGCTATGGCATCCGCCGGGAGAACCTGCGCCTGCGGGAACACACCAAAGAGGAACTGGCCCACTACGCCAAGGCCACGGTAGACATTGAATACCGCTTCCCTTGGGGGTGGGCCGAACTAGAGGGCATCGCCAATCGCACCGACTTTGACCTTCAGCGCCATTCCCAGTTCAGCGGAGAGCGCCTGGTCTATTTTGACGAGGGCAGTAAGCAGCACATCGTCCCCTATATCATTGAACCTTCGGGCGGGGTAGACCGGGCCATCCTTGCTTTCCTTATAGACGCCTACGACGAGGAGCCAGACAAGGAGGAGGTGCGCGTTGTCCTTCGCCTGCACCCCGCACTGGCACCCATCAAGGTCGCTGTGCTTCCCCTAAGCCGCAACGAGCGATTGGTGCCACTGGCAAGGCAGATATACTTATCTTTGAAATCCCTGGGGCGCTGGACCGTAGCCTACGATGACGCCCAAAGCATTGGACGGCGCTACCGTCGCTTTGATGAAGTGGGCACCCCCTATTGCATCACCATTGACTTCCAGTCCCTGGAAGACCAACAGGTTACCATCCGAGAGCGGGACAGCATGGCCCAGGTGCGGGTGCCAATCGCCGATCTGGAGAAAAACCTAGAGGAGCGCCTGCGCCTGCCATCCTAGCCCTTCAAGGGCCGCCCTCTTCCAGGAACGCACCCACCAGGCCCTCTGCCTTCTCCTGAAGCCCAGGGCCTACCACCAGCCAGTGGACCCGCGGGTCGGTGAGGCGGAACCATGCGAACTGCCGTCGTGCCAGCACCCGATGCAGATGTTTCACTTGGGCTATGGCTTTGTCCATCTCCAGACGCCCCTGCACTGCCAGCATCAGGGGGCGATACCCTAGCCTGGCAAAAATAGGCAGGTCTGGGCAGTAGCCGCGCTCCAACAGCTTTCGCACCTCTTCCACCCAACCCATACGAAGCATCTCATCCACTCGTCGGTCCAGCGCATCATACAGGGCCTGCCGAGTAAGGTAAGTAAGGCCCAGGGCGAGCCAACGCCAGGGCACCTCCCCTTTGGCACGCGCGCTAGAGAAAGGCTTGCTAGCGGTCAAACAAACCTCCAAAGCACGGATAACCCGCCGCAAGTTGCGGGGGTCAATGGTCCGTGCTCCCTGTGGGTCAAGGGCTTGCAACATCCGGTAGAGGGCTAATGGCCCCTCCTGCTGGGCCTTCTGGAGCAGGGATTGGCGCAAGGCAGGCTGGGGAGGGACTGGGGGCACCTCCCATCCTTCCAGAACAGCCCACACATACTGCCCAGAAGCCCCTACCAGGATGGGCAAGGCACCCCGCATCTGAATGGCCGCAATAGTATATCGGGCCATTTGCAGATATATTCCCAGACTGAAAGGCTCATCGGGGGCCACCAGGTCATACAGATGGTGAGGGATTTCCTGGCGCACCGGTGGAGGGGGCTTGGCGGTGCCGATGTCCAGGCCTCGGTAGACCTGACCACTATCGGCGTTGACGATTTCCCCGTGGAAACGCCTAGCCAGGGCCACAGCCAGAGCGCTCTTGCCTGTGCCCGTAGGCCCCAGGATGGCCAGGAGGGGGGGCTTGCCCTTGTGCGGGCTGGCTACTTCTCGCCCTATATCCTTACCCCCGCACCCGCTCCAGGATACGCACCATCTGGCAAAAGGCGTCGGCCCGCAGGCTGGCCCCTCCTACCAGCGCCCCGTGAATACAGGGCTGGCGGACAAACCCCTCCAGATTGTCTGGCGTAACGCTCCCCCCATATAGGAGGGGCACCTCCAGGGCATCGTGTTCCCCAAACAGGCCTGCCAAAGCGCGGAGCACCCCTTCCACCATCATCTCTTGCGCCGCCTCAGGTGTGGCAGGGACACCGGTCCCGATAGCCCACACTGGCTCGTAGGCGATGACCACCCCGTGGCAGTCGGCCACCCCCTCCAGCCCCCGCTCCACTTGGCGGCGCACCACCTCCAGGGCGTGCCCGGCCCGGCGCTCCTGCAGGGTCTCCCCAACGCACAGAATAGGGCGCAGTTCCCACGCCAGAGCCGCCTTCACCTTACGGTTTACAACCTCGTCCGTTTCCCCAAAGATGTGTCTCCGCTCCGAGTGGCCCAGAATTACAAACTGGCATAGGTCTTTGAGCATCGCCGGGGAGACCTCACCAGTGAAGGCCCCTTTGGTTTCGTAGTGCATGTTCTGGGCACCCAGGGCGATTGAAGAGCCTTGCAACACCTGAGCCACGGGTGCCAGGGAAACAAAGGGAGGGCACAGCACTGCAAGCACATGGGAGGGGTTGTCCAAGTTGGCGCGGATGGACAGGGCGAGGGCCACAGCCTCGGGGATGGTGGTGTGCATCTTCCAGTTGCCCACCAGCATAGGGAGAGGCACGGGTTCCTCCTAAGCCCCGTATTTGGCCAGGCGGCCAGCGTGGGCCAGGGCCAAAAGCATCACCGACACGGCTGGCAAGCGCCCCAGGGAACCTTGGGAACACGCCCGTTCGTTGAACCCCTCCACCCCTTCCCCCTGGGTATAGGGGGAGTGGAGTAAGAAGGGGACCGGGTGCCACGAATGGCCCCCTATAAGGGCCGGCGTGGCGTGGTCGCCCGCCACAACAAAAACATCAGGGCGCAATGCCAGCAGGGTAGGGATATGCTGGTCCAGAGCCTCCAGCGCACGCACTTTCTCCGTGAAGTCTCCGTCTTCCCCGGCAGCGTCGGCCGGCTTGTAGTGCAGGAAGAAGAAGTCAAACTGGTGCCAGTGCTCCCGCAAGGTAGCCACCTGGTCGGCAAATACGCTTCCTGTGGGCAACACGGTCATTCCCAGCACTCTGGCGATGCCCCTATACATGGGATAGGCAGCCACCGCCGCTGCCCGCAGGCGGTATGTCTGGCAAAAGTTGGGGAAGGCAGGGAGACGAGACCACCCCCGCAGGAGCACCATGTTGCCTTTCGGCTCGCCCCCCAGGAGGTGGCGCGCCTCCTTCAGGAAGGTTTGCACCAGGTGCGCCGTTTTCTCTCCCGAAGGGGCCAAGGCCATCGGTTCCCGAGGAGGAACACCCGTCCGCCCAGGGTCGGTATCGACCACCTGGTCTGACAACCCCTCCCCCCGCAACAGGAGCACGAATCGGTGCTCTTTAACAGGGTGCACCTCCAGATACGCCCCCGGCAGACGGATGCTGGCGAGGCGCTCTACAAGGGATCTGCTCTCCTCTGTAGAGATGCGCCCTGCCCGCCGATCGGTTATTCGCCCCTGTCCGTCTACCGTGCAAAAGTTGCCCCTGGCAGCCAAGTCCCCCGGCTCCAGAGAGAGGCCAATGCCCAGGGCTTCCAGGACACCCCGCCCGATGGTGTATTTCAAAGGGTCGTAGCCGAAGAGGGCCAGGTGCCCCGGCCCGCTCCCCGGCGTAATCCCCGGCAGAACGGGCGTGGTTAGGCCGCATGCGCTTCGCAGAGCTAGAGCGTTCAGGTGGGGAATGCGGGCCGTCTCGAGTTCTGATAAGCGGGTCCGGGGGTGAGGAAGCCCCCCCAATCCGTCCACCACCAGAAACAGGATCTTGCTCTGAGACTCTTGAAGCAGGTCGGCCAGGCCAGGGAAGTCAATCACGGCGCCCCCTTGCGACCTCTTCGGGTGTCCACAATGCACCTACCCCCGGGAGTTCCTTCCCCTCCAGAAACTCCAGGGAGGCGCCCCCGCCCGTGGATACATGGGTCATCTTCTCCGCCAGGCCAATTTGCGTCAGGGCCTCTGCTGTGGAGCCACCCCCCACCACACTCACCACTCCCTGGTGCTGGGTCAGGTCGGCCAGTGCCTGGGCCATGGCACGGGTGCCCTGAGCGAAGGCAGGCACCTCAAAAACTCCCATTGGCCCGTTCCAGAGAACCGTCTTGCACCGGGCCAGATGGGCGGTGAACTGCGCCACTGTTGCAGGCCCGATGTCGGCGATGCGCCAGTCAGGGGGGATGGAGGTGATAGGAACAACCCTGGTGGGGGCGCCGCCGGCGAGGGAAGGGGCCACCACAGCATCGGTAGGGAGACAGAAAGTTATGCCTCGGCGCCGCGTCTCCTCCATCACCTGCCAGACAAAGGGGATAAGGGCCTCCTCCAGGAGAGAGTTCCCCACCTCCAGGCCCTGGGCTTTCAGGAAGGTGGCTGCCATCCCCCCACCAATAAGAAGGATATCCACCCGTGGCAGAAGGTTCCCCAGCACCTGAACTTTGTCGCTTACTTTGGCGCCCCCCATCAGCACACCCAGAGGGCGCCGTGGGGCGGTAAGCACCATCCCCAGGGCTTGCAGTTCCTTTTCCAAAAGGAGGCCGGCGACGCTGGGAAGGTGCCTGGGCACCCCTACCAGCGAGGCGTGGGCACGGTGGGATGCCCCAAAGGCATCATTGACAAACGCCTCGGCCAGGGAGGCCAGGGCCTGAGCAAAGGCGGGGTCGTTGTTCGCATACCCCCGGGGGTAGCGCAGGGTCTACAGGAGGTGCCCCACCCCCCGGCGCCGGGCGTCCACCGCCTGTTGGGCCCTTGGCCCAACGCACTCTTCTATCCAGGACACGGGCTGGCCCAAGAGTTCCGCGAGGCGTTGGGCCACGGGACGCAGGCGCTCTTTCTCCACCACCTTGCCTCCTGGACGCCCCAGGTGGGAGCACAGGATAACCTTCGCCTTCTGCCCCAGCAGAAAGCGGATAGTAGGGAGAACTGCACGGATGCGGGTATCATCGGTAACACGCGTATCCTCCATTGGCACATTGAAGTCCACCCGCACCAGCACCCGCTTGCCTGCTACTGGATGGTCGCGCACACTTGCCCATTTCTGCACGGCCTACCCCCTCACTGAAAGGGCTTATGATACGGGAGCCTCGCCGACCAGGTAGTTTATCGCAGGGCGTAGGGAGGCCTCCGCCTCCTGGCCTGCCACCCGGCGCCACAGGGCTAAGCCCTCGTCCAGGGCCTTCTGGGCCATTCCCTCCGCTTCCTGCAAGGCCCCCAGACGCTCCAGAACAGACGCCAAGGCAGACAGGTCGGCAGGCTCCAGCACCCGCTTCACATAGAAGGTCCCAAGTTCTCGTTTTTCCTTCGGCCCACCGCGCTGGAGGGCCAGGGCCAGGGGGAGGGTCTTGCTCTTATTTAGCATCGCGCCCGATACACCTTCAGGGGGGAGAGCACGCCAGCGACGCAGGTCGTGCCAGTAGTGGATGCCCAACCCCAGAAGCCTGCCGGCCTGTTGGCAGAGGGCCTGGTCATCAGGGGAGAGGCCTTTTAACAGGGCTGGCAAGGCCAGGGCACACCCCAGCAAGGCGCCGCTCTGGGCCTGGGCGATGCGCTGGCACTGGGCAACGGTAACCTCTAGTCGCTCCTGGAGTTGCAAATCGTGGAACCGCCCTTCACACACCTCCAGGGCGGCCTTGTCCAGCAGGCGCAGGGCCTCCAGGACCAGGGAAGCCCCAACGCCTTGCCCCTCCAGGCCCATAAGGACCAGACGGGCGACAGCGTGGAAGGCGTCCCCTGCGTTTATGGCCTGGGCAGGCCCCCACACCCACCAGAGCGCGGGACGCTCCTGGGGGCCGGGCGTGCCGTCCTGAATCTCCCGATGCACCTGGTGGTAATGGGCCAGGAGTTCTACCGCAGCCCCCAAGGAAGCCTGCGCCAGCTGGGATACACCCAGGCCTTTGCCTGCCAGAACGCACAGGGCACCGTAGGGATAGAGGGGGGATTGGGGAAGGGGTTCCCCCTGGGAGTTGCGCCAGCCCAGGTGGTATTCCAGCATGCGGTAGAGCATTTCCCCGCGCCCCTCTAGGCTGGCCCGTAGGGCCGTGTCTACTAGGGCGGAGGCTTCCAGTAGGGAGTGGGGAAGGGGCACAGCAACCCCCTAAGGACAGGACAGGGTGGAGCGCTCCAAGTTGGCGATCTTCTCCACCCTGCGGGCGTGTCGTCCCCCTTCAAAGGGCGTGATAAGGAAGGTGCGCAAGACCTCTTGTGCCTGGCCCGGTTGCATGGAGGAACCGGCAAGGCACAGCACATTGGCGTTGTTGTGCTCCCGAGACTTCTGGGCAGTGAGGGGGTCTTGGCATAGGGCCGCCCGTATGCCTGGCACCTTATTGGCCGTGATGCTCATGCCGATGCCCGTGCTGCAGATGAGCACCCCTCTATCGGCTTTACCCTGCGCCACCGCCGAAGCCACCTGGACCGCCACATCTGGGTAATCCACGGGCGTCGTGTCGTTGGTGCCGAAGTCCTCCACCGCATACCCAGCCTGTAAAAGGAAAGAGACCAGAGCGGCCTTCAAGGCTACGCCGTGATGGTCGCATCCGATGGCGATGCGGCGGGGCACTCCCCGTTCAGCCAAGCCTATACCTCCACTTCCAGAGATATGCCCAGCGTTTCCTCAATGGCACACTGGGGAACAATTCCCTTGCGCACCAGACGAGGACGGGGGCTTGTCAAGTCCACCACTGTGCTATGGCCGCCTGGGGTAATACCCCCGTCGACTACAAAGTCTACTTTATCACCCAGGGCGCGGTGCACCTCCTCTGCTGTTCTGCAAGGGGGGGCTCCGCTGGAGTTGGCGCTGGTGCCGTGAATAGGATTGCCTAGCCGCCTGGCCAATTCCTTAGGGATCGGATGGGCTGGCACACGCACCCCTATCGTCCACCCGCGCGCCGCTACAATAGCGGGCACCTCAGGTGCTTTAGGTAAGACAATTGTAAGCGCCCCAGGCCAGAAACGCTCCATAAGCCGGTAGGCTATGGGGGGGATGGAGACGGCCACCCGCTCCACATCCTGGGGAGAGGCCAGTAGAACGGGCAGGGGCATGCCCGCGGGGCGCCCTTTGGCTAGGAAGACCTTCTCCGCCGCCTCTTCACGGAAGACATCGCCACCCAGGCCATAAACGGTGTCGGTGGGGAAGGCCACAATACCCCCCCGAGCCAGTGCTTCTACCGCCTCCTGAAGTTGGCTCTCTATGGCTGGGGTGAAAGGGTGCGCAAAAGCGCTAGACAACAGAGAGGCCCTCCTGGGAGCTCCCTTGACTAGTATAGCACAGGGTGATACTCTAATCCCAAGATGCCCCAGGAGCACACCCAGACCACCACCCCCCCCGACATTGGGCGGCGCGTCGCCGCTAGCGACCACCTGGAGGTCTCCACCTATCTGGAAATCTCCCGACAGCGCCGTGGCCAAGCCCTGGCCGAAGTCGGGGAGCGTCTCCGGGCGGTGGACGAGGCCATTATAGTATTGGACTTCGGTTCCCAATACAGCCGCCTTATTGCCCGCCGTGTCCGGGAGTGCCGTGTATACTGCGAACTCCACCCATACGACGCCCCAGTAGAGGCCCTCCAACACCTCAATGTGAAAGGGATTATTGTCTCCGGAGGGCCAGCCAGCGTCTACGAGCCGGGCGCCCCCTTGATCCCCCCTTATGTTCTGGAGTGGGGGGTGCCAGTTTTGGGCATCTGCTACGGTATGCAAGCCCTGGCTTACCAGTTAGGGGGCAAGGTAGCCCCCGGCAAGCGGGAATATGGCCACGCCGTCCTCCACCAGAACAAGCCTGACATCCCCCTCTTCCAGAGCCTCCCTCCCGAGATGCCTGTATGGATGAGCCACGGGGACCAGGTGCTGGAACTTCCCCCTGGTATGGAGGCTCTGGCCTACACGGAAAACTCCCCCCTTGCCGTTATCGGTGCACCCCAGCGGGGCCTTTACGGCCTCCAGTTCCACCCAGAGGTCGCCCATACCCCTTACGGCAGGCAAATCCTGGCCAACTTCCTTTACCTAGTGTGTGGGTGCCAGGGGCTGTGGACGCCCACCAACTTCATCGCCGAAGCAATAGAGCGCATCCGTGCCCAGGTTGGCGATGGCCGAGTGGTTTGCGCCCTGTCGGGCGGGGTGGATTCGGCGGTAACCGCTACCCTGGTGCACCGGGCCGTTGGCGACCAACTTACCTGTGTCTTCGTGAATAATGGCCTCCTGCGACGGGAGGAGCCGGAGCGGGTTTTGAACACCTTCCGCAACAAGATGGGGCTGCAGGTGGTGTATGTGGATGCCTCTCAGCGCTTCCTCCGGCGCCTTGCTGGCGTGGCGGACCCCGAAGAGAAGCGTCGGATAGTAGGGGAAGAGTTCATCCGTGTCTTTGAGGAACAGGCGTCGGCCCTGGGCAAGGTGGACTTCCTGGCCCAGGGGACCCTTTACCCTGACATTATTGAAAGCAAGGCCGAGGCCAAGGCAGCCGCCAAGATTAAAACCCACCACAATGTGGGAGGCCTGCCGCCCACTATGCGCCTGCGCCTAGTGGAACCCCTCCGCTACCTCTTTAAAGATGAGGCACGAGAGGTGGGGCTTGCCTTGGGCCTGCCGGAGGAGATCGTATTCCGCCAGCCCTTCCCAGGCCCTGGACTGGCTATCCGCATCATCGGGGAGGTTACCCCAGAGAAACTGGAAATCCTCCGCGCCTGCGACTGGGTAGTGATGGACGAAATCAAGGCGGCCAACCTCTACCGACAGTTGTGGCAATCCTTCGCTGTGTTGACCAATGTGCGCTCCGTAGGCGTAATGGGCGATTATCGCACCTACGGGTATGTAGTAGCAGTGCGCGCTGTTACCTCAGAGGACGCCATGACTGCCGACTGGGCCCGTCTACCCTACGAGGTGCTGGCGCGCATCTCCAACCGTATTGTCAATGAGGTGCCACAGGTAAACCGGGTGGTCTTTGACATCACCTCCAAACCGCCGGGCACTATTGAGTGGGAGTGAGGGGGTGGCTGTCAACGCCGGGAGCACCACCATCCGCTCACCGGCCAGAATGCACCTGATAGCAGAAGAGGTGCAAAGGAGCGCCACGCCGGGGCCATGGAACAGGATCGGTAGATTCCTTACCTGGCAACACCTGCGGGACAAGTGGGAGTAACCTATGGCGGGCCAAATAGACCTGCTCTCCGTTCCCCAGGCCGCCCGCTTGCTGGGCATACCCCAGGAGCATTTGCGCCGTGCCCTGCGGGAAGGCACCCTGGTGGGCACCAAGCGGCGCGGCCAGTGGGTTGTTACCAAACAGGCCCTGGAGGCCTGGGCCAAGGCCAGGGGACTGAAGGTGCCTCCATCGTGAAATCCAGTGCCATCCCCTTCCGCCTGGAACAACAACCCAACGGCCAGTGGGAGGCCGTTTGCCCCCTGCTCGGGTGCTCCGCCATCGCGCCTACCCAGGCTCAAGCGCTAACCCTGCTACGCACCCTAATAGAGCGACACCTCCCACACCTGGCCCAGGAAGACGCCTCAGAGGACCTGATCCCCTGGTGGCGTGCATAAAGGGAGGGGCTTCCGTGCGCATCCTGGTGGTTGGCGCCGGTGCTCGGGAACACGCCATCGCCTGGAAACTCGCCCAAAGCCCGCGGGTAGACGCCCTGTTTGTGGCCCCCGGCAACGCCGGCACCGCCGCCATCGCCACCAATCTGCCGATCCCTGTTACCGACTTGGAGTCCTTGTCCCGAGCAGCCCGCCTTTACCACATTGATTTGACAATCGTTGGCCCGGAGATGCCCTTGGCAATGGGCATCGTTGACCGCTTCCGCCAAGAGGGGCTGGCCATCTTCGGCCCCACTAGAGCCGCCGCCCAGATAGAGACATCCAAAATCTTCGCCAAGGGGCTGATGGAGCGTTGGGGCATCCCTACCGCCCCCGCTCGCGCCTTCACCGACTACCGGGAGGCATTACATTATGTCAATATCCACCCCCTGCCCCTGGTGGTCAAGGCCGATGGCCTGGCGGCAGGTAAAGGCGTTACCGTCTGCCATACCTATCAGGAGGCGGTGGAGGCGGTGCATAAGGCTATGCGGCAGAGGGCCTTCGGCCCGGCCGGGGAACGCATCCTTATAGAAACCTGCCTAACAGGACGAGAAGTCAGCGTCTTCGCCTTCACCGACGGGGAGCACCTCTCCCCCCTGGTGGCGGCATGCGACTACAAGCGCCTTTTGGATGGCGACCAGGGTCCAAATACAGGGGGTATGGGCAGTTACAGCCCCCCAGAGTTCTGGACACCCACCCTGGCAGAGACGGTGCGACAGCGGATTATGGAGCCGGTCGTGCGAGCCTTGGCCCAGGAGGGGCATCCTTACCAGGGTGTCCTCTACGCTGGGCTAATGCTTACCCCAGAGGGCCCTCAAGTGCTTGAGTTCAACTGTCGCCTGGGAGACCCGGAGGCGCAAGTTATACTTCCCCGTCTCAAAGGGGACCTACTAGAAGCGGTGGAGGCCGTGCTCCGGGGCACTGTGCAGCAAACCCGCCTGGAATGGAGCGCGGAGGCGTGCGTGGGGGTTGTGGCCGCATCGCAAGGTTACCCCGGCGACTACCAGAAGGG
>JBKBKV010000010.1:38941-44402 GCA_046294495.1 Dehalococcoidia bacterium
CGGGCACCGAGTAGTTACCGATGGTGGACGCGTGCTCACCGTCTCTGCCTTGGGCGCTAACCAAGAGGAGGCGCGCCAGAGAGCCTACCGCGCCTTGTCGCACATCCACTTTGAAGGCATGATCTACAGGCGAGATATAGCCCTACTGCGCCAAGGAGGGAAGTAGTGCCTCTCGTTGCTGTCGTTATGGGGAGCCGTTCGGACGAGCCAGTGGTGCAAGAGACCCTGAAGGTGCTGGATGACTTGGCCATCCCCTACGAGGTGCATATCCTTTCAGCCCACCGCACCCCCGACAAACTGCGGGAGTTCGCCCTCACTGCGCCCCAGCGCGGGGTGGAGGTTATTATTGCAGCCGCCGGTGGCTCGGCCGCCTTGCCTGGGGCCATCGCCGCCTACACCACCCTCCCCGTCCTGGGGGTCCCGCTGCCCTCTAGCCCCTTGCAAGGGATAGACGCCCTCCTGGCCATCGCCCAGATGCCTCCTGGGGTGCCTGTGGCGTGTATGGCGATAGGCTCCTGGGGGGCACGCAACGCCGCTTATATGGCCGCCTCCATCCTGGGCCTAAAACACGAGGCCATCCGCAACGCCTATCAGGATTACCGGGCACGCCTTCGGCAATAGCCCCCCTCGGAACATGTGCGCTACAATATCAGAAAGGCACCCACGGAGCATCCAATGAGCCAGGCCAGCACCTCTCCCTTGCCGAAAGCCTACGACCCCAAAGGGGTAGAGCAACGCATCTATCAGCGCTGGCTGCAGGGGGGCTACTTCACCCCGAAGATCAACCCTACCCGCAAGCCCTTCGTCATCATTATGCCTCCGCCAAATGTTACAGGGAGCCTCCATATGGGCCACGCCCTCACTGCCACCCTGGAAGATATCATGGTGCGCTGGCACCGCATGCAGGGTGAGCCTACCCTCTGGCTCCCGGGGGTAGACCACGCCGGCATCGCCACCCAGGTAGTGGTGGAGCGGGAACTGGCCAAGGAGGGCCTCACCCGCCACCAGTTAGGACGGGAGGCGTTCGTTGAGCGGGTGTGGGAGTGGGTGCGCAAATACCGCTCCCGCATCTCCGAACAACATATGCGCCTAGGAGCCTCCTGCGACTGGACGCGCGAGCGTTTCACCCTGGACCCCGGCCCCAGCAAAGCCGTTCGCACCACCTTCGTCAGCCTCTACCATAAGGGCCTCATCTATAGGGGAGAGCGCATCATCAACTGGTGCGTGCGCTGTGCCACCGCCCTTTCGGACCTGGAGGTGGAGCACAGGGATGTGCAAGGGGAACTGACCTATATCCGCTATCCCCTGGAGGGCGAAACGGGCTTCGTTATCGTGGCCACCACCCGCCCGGAAACCATGTTTGGAGACACCGCCATAGCGGTGCACCCGGAGGACCCCCGCTACGCGGGCCTGGTTGGCAAGACCGCCCTTCTTCCCTTCCTCGGTAGACGCCTCCCTATCATCGCCGACGAAGCCATAGACCCCTCCTTTGGCACCGGCGCTCTAAAGGTAACCCCCGCACACGACCCGTTGGACTGGGAAATCGCCCAGCGCCACAAACTGCCGGCTGTGAACATCCTCAACCCCGATGGCACCCTCAACGCCGAGGCGAAGCCTTTCCAAGGGATGGAGCGCTTTCAGGCCCGCCGGGCCGTGGTAGAGGGCTTGCGTAACCAGGGGCTTATAGAAAAGGCGCATCCACACACTCTAAGTCTGGGTCACTGCCAGCGTTGTGGCACCCCTGTAGAACCTCTCCTATCCCTCCAGTGGTTC
Source organism: Dehalococcoidia bacterium (assembly GCA_046294495.1). Taxonomy (GTDB): domain Bacteria; phylum Chloroflexota; class Dehalococcoidia; order Lucifugimonadales; family HRBIN23; genus HRBIN23. Next base: position 40,715 of record JBKBKV010000010.1, read on the forward strand.
GTCCGCATGGCACCCCTGGCCGAGCCCGCCATCCGCGTCGTGGAGGAGGGCACCCTGCGCATCATCCCCGAACACTACGCCAAGGTCTACCTGAACTGGCTTCGCAACATCAAAGATTGGTGCATCTCCCGTCAGTTGTGGTGGGGACACCGCATCCCCGTCTGGTATTGTCAGGATTGTGGAGCACAAACCTGCACGCTGGAAGACCCCTCTCGTTGCGCCTCTTGTGGGAGCCTTCGCATCCAACAGGACCCCGATGTGCTAGACACTTGGTTCTCCTCTGGCCTGTGGCCCCACAGCACTCTGGGCTGGCCCGAAGACACGGAAGACCTCCGCTACTTCTACCCAACCTCGGTTATGGAGACGGGCTACGACATACTCTTCTTCTGGGTTGCCCGCATGGTAATGCTGGGGATCGCCAACACGGGCAAGGTGCCTTTCTACATCGTCTACCTCCACGGGTTGGTGCGCGACCCCTACGGCCTTAAGATGGCCAAGACCCGGGGGAATGTGGTAGACCCACTGGATATGGTGGAGAAATACGGATGCGACGCCCTGCGCTTCGCCCTCACTGTGGGAGTAGCCCCTGGGAGCGACCAGCGCCTATCTCCCCAGCGCCTGGAGGCAGGGCGCAACTTCGCCAACAAGGTGTGGAACGCCGCCCGCTTCGTCCTTTCCGCCATAGAGGGCGCTCCCGACTTGTCCGGGTGGAGCACACCCCACCCCGAACACCTGCAGGAGCGTTGGATCCTCTCCCGCCTGCAGGCCACTATCCAGCGGGTGCAACGCTCCCTTGAGGAGTTCCTCTTTGGAGACGCTGAACAGGCCCTCTACGACTTTATCTGGGACGAGTTCTGCGACTGGTATCTGGAAGCCAGCAAGGTGCGCCTGCGCCGGGGAGGCTCCCCTTCGCTCCGCCACACTTTGGCCTACACCCTGGAGCGCCTTTTGCGCCTTCTCCATCCCTTCATGCCCTTCATCACTGAAGAGGTTTGGCAGGAGCTACGCCGCCGCCTCCCCAACGAAGATGGCGCCCCGGCGATGCTCATCGCCGCCCCATGGCCCCGTCCCAACCCATCCCTAGTGGACACCCAGGCAGAAGAGGCGATGTCCCTGGTAGTGGGGCTGATCCGCGCCGTGCGCAACGCCCGTGCCGAGTTCCGCCTGGGGCCGCGCCAGCCCCTGGAGGTGTTGGTGCACGGGGGCGTGTATAGCCCCATTCTGGAGAGCGAGCGCGAGACGATCCAAACCCTTTCCCTGGCTCAACCTTTACACCTCTTGAGAGACAAAGAGGGGTTGCCTACAGACCCACAGTGCCTGAGCACAGTCGTAGGCCCCGTGGCGGTGGCTATCCGCATTGGCAACCTGGTGGATGTGGAGAAAGAGGTGGCTCGCCTGCGCACCGAGGCACGCCAGACCCAGGAAGCCCTCCAACGCCTGCAGGCCCGCCTGCAAGACCCCGCTTTCCGTGCCAAAGCCCCAGAGGAGGTGGTAGAACGGGAGGAGGAGCGCCTTCGCCACGCCAAGGCCCGTCTGGCAACTCTGCAAGACCTCCTGGCCCACCTCTCTCCATCGTGAGGACAGCGCCAGTGCGTCTCGTCCATTTTTCCGACATCCATATCGGCGTAGAAAACTATGGCCGGCCCGCCACTGACGCCGACCTGGAAGCCCTTCCCCCCTATTTCCTGGTGCCCCCAGGTGGTGACCGCTCCTACTATCGGGGGGCCAGCACCCGCCTGCTGGACTTCCTGGCCTCCTTTGACGCTGTGGTGCACACTGCCATAGAGGAGGGGGCTGACCTGGTGGTGTTCGCGGGCGACGCCTACCGTTCCCGCACCCCCGACCCCACACACCAGCGTGAGTTTGCTCGCCGCATCGCTTACCTTCTCCAAAAAGACATCCCTGTGCTCCTGGTAGCAGGCAACCACGACCTGCCGCGCACCGCCTTCCGTGCCTCGCCCCTGGAGATCTTCCCCACCCTTAACATTCAGCGTGTGTTTGTCAGGGAAGAGGTGAAGGTGCTCTCCCTGCCCACCCGCTCGGGGCCACTCCAGATCCTCACTGTCCCCTGGATCCGCACCCACCTGCTCCTGGAGCGCCATGAAAGCCAAGGCAAGTCCCCAGAAGCCCTCCGCCATATAGTAGAGGAACGCCTAACACACCGTGTCCACTCCCTGGCGCAGCAGATTGACCCATCAATCCCCGCCATCCTGGTAGGCCACCTTACCCTCTTTGGTGCCCAAACCAGCACAGAGCAGTCCATGCTCCTGGGTAATGACCATGTGCTGCAACTGAGTAGTGTGGTGCATCCCCATCTTGACTATCTGGCACTGGGGCATGTGCACCGCCACCAGTGCCTATGGGATAGCCCCCCAGTGGTCTACGCCGGGAGCCTGCAACGGGTGGACTTTAGCGAGGAAAAAGACCGCAAGGGGTTTGTGGTGGTAGACCTGGATACGGCCAAGCCTCCAGGCCAGCGGGCGCACTGGTCCTTCCGAGAGGTGCCCGCTCGCCCCTTCCTGACAGTGGAGGTGAAGATTGGCCCCGAAGACGACCCAACCAGCAAGGCCCTCAATGCTCTACAGAGGGTTCGGCTGCAGGGGGCAGTGGTGCGCCTGCTTCTGCGCCTGCCCTTGGCCTCCGCCAGCCGACTGGACGAAAGGGCACTGCGCCAAGCCCTGGAACCAAGTGCCTTTAACCAAATTCTGAAGGAGTATACCGACCGACACCCCCACCTTTCGGAGCGGGCTATTGACCAACGCACCCCCCCCGAGCAAGCCCTGCAAAAGTTCCTAGAAAGGGAACAGGCATCAGAGACGGTGCGCCAGCGGGCACTGGCCCTAGGGAAAGAGGTGCTTGCCCAGGCCCAATCGCGACCAGAAGAGTAAAACGCCTTTGCATCCATTGGAGGGTGTGCTACTCTTGAGTGGCCTACCACCGCTCAGGGAGAGACGGATATGTGGAATACGCCTAGAGCACTCTTGGGCATGTTTTTCATCGCCCTGGGTGTGCTAGGGGGGTTTATTCTGCTCCTGGTGGCCGCCTTGCAACCCACCACAGCCACCTCCACCCCTCGCCTGGGCGAGCAACGGGTGCAAGAGCGGGCACCCGAATTCACTTTACCCTTGTATGGAGGCGGGGAGTTCCGCCTTGCACAACACAAGGGACAAGTCGTTGTAGTGAACTTCTGGGGCTCCTGGTGCCCCCCTTGCCGTGCCGAGATGCCGGCCTTGCAGAAAATCTGGGAGACTTTCCAGAACCGGGGGCTGACGCTCATTGGGGTAAATGTGCAAGACACCGAAGCCGATGCCCTGGCTTTCCTGAAAGAGGTGGGCGTTACCTTCCCGACTGGCCCCGACAAGAACGGCGCTATTACTAGAACCTACCGGGTAATCGGGTTTCCCACCACGGTGTTTATTGACCGACAAGGCCAAGTGGTGCGCCGCTGGACAGGAGCCATTACTCAGGAACGCCTCACAGTCCTGGTAGAGGACCTCCTGCGGTGAAACAGCGGTATGCCCGGGCGTGAAGCCTTCCTACTGGTGGTGCGATGGCTCCACGCCCTGGCAGCTCTTGCCTGGGTGGGTGGGAGCCTATTCTACCTCCTGGTGCTCCGCCCACGCCTGCGTCTGGCAGATGCGTTGCTGGCCCAGGCCATCGCCCAGGCCTTCCGCCAGGTTGTGCAGAC